>NZ_JBSYXO010000038.1:0-41641 GCF_054172045.1 Methylomonas sp. MgM2
GCTTTATAAGTTAATCTAGCGGCTGGCTCAGCGAATCAATGCGGATTGCGGGGGCGATAAAATCAACAGCCTGTTAGCTTTTTTAGAAGGAATGGGATGTCACCATGGAAATGAAGCACCGCTTGCATCATCCTCCACATATCTTTCACGACGAAACCGTTTATTTTCTGACTGCGGCAATTTACAAGAAGCGCCCATTGCTGCAATCGGCAGGGGTGAAATGGTATCTGCTGGAGTTGATCGAAAACACATTAAACGAGTTTGCTTGGGAGCTTATGCATTGGGTGATTTTGGATAACCATTACCATCTTCTGATAAAAAGTGCTCAAGGCTGCGATCTTTCACGGATTTTCAGAAAGATACACGGCGTTGGCGGCTTTTATATCAAACAAGCTACGCAGGCCGAAAGACCGATTTGGTGGAATTACTGGGATTATTGTCCGCGGGACGAGGCCGATTACTTCAAGCATTTGAATTATTTGTTTAACAATCCGGTTAAGCATGGCTATGTCACAGACTTGAACGATTATCCGTTTTCAAGTTTTCATCGGTATTTTGCCGAACAAGGCAGAGACGGGCTGGTGAAGCAGTTTAAAAAGTATGGCGGCTATCAGGAATTGGAATTTGTCGAAGACGACTTTTAGGAGTGCAATGGCTTTAGCCATTGCTTTTTAAAAATAGCTGAAGCTATTTTATTCCGTTTGGAAAATAAAAAAGCCGCTGAAAAGCGGCTTTTTTGCGTCCCGTGTAAAACGATTAACGTTTCGAGTATTGAGGACGTTTTCTCGCTTTATGCAAGCCGACTTTTTTGCGTTCGACGACACGGGCATCGCGAGTGACATAGCCTGCTTTTCTTAAAGGCGAGCGGCTGGTTTCGTCGAATTCGATCAATGCGCGAGCCAAGCCGTGACGGATCGCGCCGGCTTGGCCGGATGGGCCGCCGCCGGTGACGACGATGTTGACGTCGAATTCGCCGGTTTTTTCCAGCAGTTCCAGCGGTTGTTTGGCGATCATTTCGTCGGTTTTGCGGCCGAAGTATTCTTCGATAGGACGGTTGTTGATAGTGAATTTACCGGAGCCGATGCTCGCGTATACGCGTGCTACAGAGCTTTTGCGGCGACCGGTCCCATAGTATTGAGCTGCCATAAGCGAGGTACCTATTTAGAATTCCAAAACTTTAGGTTGCTGAGCTTGATGGTTGTGCTCCGAACCTGCGTAGATTTTTAATTTTTTGAACATCGCCCGGCCTAATGGATTTTTAGGCAGCATGCCTTGCACGGCGGTGCTGATGATGCGATCGGGAAAGGTTTGTCTCAGTTTGCCTAAGGAGGCTGACTTCATGTTGCCGACATAGCCGGTATGGCGGTAATACATTTTGTCGGTTTCTTTGTTGCCGGTGACGCCTATTTTTTCGGCGTTGACGACGATGATGTAATCGCCGGTATCAACATGGGGCGTATATTCCGGTTTATGTTTGCCGCGAAGACGACGTGCAATTTCAGTAGCAAGGCGACCTAGCGTCTTTCCTTCTGCATCAATCACGTACCAATCGCGCTTCACTTCTGCGGGCTTTGCACTAAATGTTTTCATCTTTGCTTCTTAGTCTGTTAAGGCTATATAAAGACCGGCCATTTTACTTAAAGCGGCAGCCGACTTCAAGTCGATTTAAAGTTTAATTTTTAGCGAATGCAATTTCCGGTATAAGTGAGTGCGCTCCATTCCGATAGCGGCAGCCAGTTTGGCGACGCTGCCACCGTTTTTCTCGAAATGATATTCCAAATAAGACTTTTCGAAATGGTCGCGCGCTTCCTTGAGCGGCAGATTGAAAAATTCCGGGACGTTAGAGCCCAATTTGGGTTGTTCGGCAATCGAGCCTAGCGCCGTTTTGACTTCGTCGAGTTCAATGTCGTCGCCGGCACCGAGTATCATCAGGCGCTGAACCAAATTGCGCAATTCGCGCACGTTGCCGGGCCAGCTATAGTTGCGCAAATAATTTTGTGCGGCCATCGAAAAACGCCTAAACGGCAGTTTTTCGTGTATGACGAAATGATCGACATAAAAGTTAAGCAGGCTCGGTACGTCTTCGCTGTGATCCCGCAATGGATCTACGGCTAATGTCACTTCGTTTAGTAGATAATAAAGGTCCTGACGGAAGCGGTTTTGGTTGACTTCTTCTTCGAGTGCCATACGGGACGAAGCAACGACGCGGACGTCGACGCGTACCGTTTGGCTGCCGGCCACCCTCAAGAACGAGCTGGATTCCAAGGCGCTCAACAAACGTGCTTGTGTTTCCGGATCCATGCCGCCTATTTCGCCGAGAAACAAGGTTCCTCTATCGGCTTGTTCAAGCAAGCCTCGATAAATCCTGCCGCCGTCCTCACGGCCGAAAAATTCGACAGCGGCATTTTCCGGAGCGATGCTGCCGACCGAGACATCGACGAAAGGACCGTCGCGGCGAGGGCTGTGGCTATGCAGATACCGGGCAAACAGCTCCTTACCCACGCCGGCTTCGCCGACAAATAGCACGCGAGTGTCGTGTTGCGCCAGGCGCTTAACCTTGTCTTTGGTGCGTTCTATGACGGCGCTTTTGCCAACCGGAGCGACGCTTATCATCAGCTGCTGCTTCAATCCGGCATTTTCGCGCTGCAACGAGCTGGTTTCCAAGGCGCGTTCGACAATCAACAGCAGCTTCGCCATCGACAGCGGTTTTTCCAGAAAATCGTACGCGCCCAGGCGAGTCGCTTCTACGGCGGATTCCACAGAGCCGTGTCCGGACATCATGATGACCGGGCACAACACTTCGTCTTCCGCGACCCATTCCCGCAGCAAGGTTATGCCGTCACAGTCGGGCATCCAGATATCCAATAAAATCAGCTGGGGTTCGCGTTCGCTCTTGAGTTTTTTGGCTTCAGCGGCATTTTCGGCCATGGCGACTTCATAACCTTCATCCTCGAGTATTTCCGAAACCAATTGACGAATATCTTGTTCGTCATCGACGACCAGTATGTAAGGCGCTTGCTTGTTCATTCACTGTTTCCAAATTCAAAAACCGGTAGCTGGATGACAAAACCAGCACCTTCATTATAAGCGGTATCCACCCAAATCGCGCCGCCATGTTCTTCGATAATTTTTTTAACAATGGCTAGCCCGAGGCCGGTACCTTTGGCTTTTGTCGTGACATAAGGTTCAAATAAGGTTTCGATTTGGTCGGCTCGTAGGCCGCTGCCGTTGTCGTAGACGCCCAATTCGACGTATTCGGCGTTGTTACGCACGGCTTTGCCGATTTTAATTTCGATATGGCATGGTCCCGTGGTGGCTTCCTGGGCGTTCTTGATGAGATTGTGCAGGACCTGGCGGATGCTGACCGGATCGGCTTCGATAATGACGCGATCGGTGGACAAGGAGAGGTCGAATTGAATGCCGACAGGCTGATATAAGGAAAGGATTTCTTGTATCAGGTCGATTAAATTGATCTGTTCCACTTGTTTCTTAGAGGGGCGGGCGTATTCGGAAAAGTCGTCCACCATGTGTTTCATCGCTTCTACCTGCTGGACAATGGTGCGGGTGCCGCGCTGCAAAAACTCCGAAGATTTATCCGACAACTCTTTGGAGAGCTTATGTTGCAGGCGTTCGGCCGAGAGCTGAATAGGCGTTAGCGGGTTCTTGATTTCGTGAGCCAGGCGGCGCGCGACCTCGCCCCAAGCCGCATTTTTCTGAGCCTGGATCAAGTCGGTAACGTCGTCAAATACGACGACGGCACCCATGCGCTTGCCGTCTTGTTGAAACAACGGCGTGCCGCGGCATAATAATTCCTGGCGGCCGCTGGGGCCCAAGAACACGATGCGCTGCTCCCAAATGTCGTCGGCCGTTTCCAATAGGTGTTCGATGGTTCCAAGCACATCGGTTAATTCATTGTTCCGTTTTGCCAGGTTCGGTAAGGTTTGGCCGACAAAACGGCTGACCGGCATGTGTAAAATGCGGTAGGCGGCTTGGTTGGCGGTTCGAATGCGGAATGAAGCGTCGAAACTAATGACGCCTGCGGTCAAGTTGGCCAAAATGGTTTCCAAATAGGCGCGCTGGTTTTCTACTTCCAGGCCGGCCGCTCGAGTTTCCGCCTGAGATTGCGCGATACGTTTTGTCATCAGGTTGAACGATTCGACCAAAAAACCGAGATCATCCTGGTTCATGACCGGCAGCTCTTGTTTGTAGTCGCCGTCGGCAACGGCTTGTGTGCCTTTCACTAGTTCTTTTACGGGAGCGACGATGTTGCGGATGCTGATAAAAGCCACCCAGATCGCCGCCAGCAGGCTCAGTAGCAATACCAACAGCAAGATCAGCGAAAAGCTGGTTTTGAGCGAATTGCGTAAAAAGGTCATTTGCTGGTAGCGGATAAAGGCAAACTCGATTGAGTCGGCCAAGTCGGTCACGCGTACCGGGACGGGGTATAGCACTTGTAAAAAACGGCGTTGATCCCGGTCTATCGGTAAGATGATCCGAACCATCATTTCATCGTTATCACCCGGATCGAATGCGTAATATTCCTTGTTTTGTTTGAGCTGCAACCAGATTTGTTCGTCCGGCATGTGCGGCAGAATCTCGGAGGGATTGGCGCTGCTGGAGGCTAAGATTCGACCCGTACTGGAAAAGGCGGCGATTTCCATGGCACCTGATTCCGCCCATAAGGTACCTATTTCAAGTGCGATCAGCGTATCCGATTTGTCTTCCAGCTGAGCGGCGAGTTGCCGCGTTTGTTTAATATGCCAAGTCATACGTTGCGCCAGAGAAGACTGGCTGAGTTCCAGCGCGTCGTCCATCGCACGGTCGACTTCGACATTAAACCAGCTGTCGATGCCTTGATGCAGGAATTGCACGGAAAAATAAAACACTATCGCCGCAGGCGCCAACGCGAGTAATACGAATAACGATATCATCCGGGTAGTTAGCCGCGACCCCGCTTCCTTTTTTTTCAACTCCCGTATCAAGGAATAGGCATTCACTACAACCAGCACTAATAGCGTGATGGAGCCTAAGGTATTGATCACCAACAACCAGGAATGCATCTCGCTGAGCTGGGAAGACTCCTGAGTTGAACTGCTCATCAACTGCAATGACAGCAGGATGAAGCCAAACAGTGCTAGGATCGAGGCGCTAGCCGGAAGTTTTATTTTCGAATCGGGCATAAATACCAGTCACTGGACAGATACCATTGTGAATCAAGATAAGTGAAAGGGCGGAGCGGTACCGGCAGCGATTCGCGATCGAATTGACATTTGACTGCCAATACGTGCCGTCGGCCGGACCGAAAGATGTCCGCCGGAATCGGCTTAGTGTCGCGTAGATTGGATAAGAAACTTAAGGCCGCGTTTAATGTTAAGAACATTTCGCTCTGCTTATTCGGCGTCACCACTTCGTATTGGTTCAGCAACGCGTGAAATTGCAAGCAATAAGGGAGTTCCAGAGAGTAGATGTTACTGTCCCAAATTCGGCCGATTTCGCGGATTTCCACCAATACGATCCACGTTAGCGCTACGCCTTTATGCAAGGCTTCCTTAGCCGTAGGGCTGAGCCGGTACTTGATTTTTGCTTGGACGCGTAAGTTTTGGCCGTTGTCGACCAGGTCGGCGCGCTGGATCTGAGCGGAGAATACGTCTGCAAGACTGCATAAAGGCCAAAAAAAAAGGAAAACCAATAAGACCGGACTAACCGTTCTTGCCAAGTTTGGCATAGTAAAAGCCATCCATTCGTAAATTGCCGGTCAGAATCTGCCTGCCATGCGGCCGCTTTAATCCCCAGTCAGCCGTTATCGGTAGCTCGACAGCATCGGCGTGCTGCTGCAAAAAACGGTCTATTTGGTATTCGTTCTCCTGTTTCAACACCGAGCAGGTGGCGTACAGCAAGACGCCGCCCGGTTTCAATGATGTCCAGGCGGCATCAAGGATTTTGGTTTGCAAAGTCTGCAAGGCGGCAATGTCGCTTATTCTACGCAACAGTTTGATGTCCGGGTGGCGGCGGATTACGCCGAAGCCTGAGCAGGGGGCATCGAGAAGAATGCGGTCGAACTGTTTGTGGTTGGCCCAGCTTTTTATTTGGCCGGCATCGGCAACCAATGTGTCGCCTGGCAAATGAAGTCGTTTCAATGTCTGGTTGACCCGCTGCAGGCGTTTTTCGTCTACGTCGACCGCCAGCATGGAAGCCGCTAGCGGCTGCCGTTCCAAAATCGCGGCCGTTTTTCCTCCCGGCGCCGCACACAGATCCAGCACATGATCTTTGGGCTGGACATCCAATAATATAGCCGCCAATTGCGCGGCAACATCTTGAACCGACACCCTGCCTTCGCTAAAGCCGGGCAGTTGTTCCACGGATAAGGCTTGGTCGAGAACGAGTGCGGATGAACAGTGGTCGACAGTTTGCGCGCTTATGCCTTGCTGGTTGAGTATGCCGAGATATTCGTCGCGGCTGTTTTGCAATAAATTGACGCGTAGTGCCATTGGGGGCGGCTGGTCGTTCGCCGCCAGTATTTGTCCGAATTGTTCCGGCCAATTCTGTTTGAGCAGTTTGATGATCCATGCCGGGTGGTTAAAGGCGGACTCTTCGTTGGTATTGCATGCTAGTTGCAGATTTTCGGCTTGGCGTAAAAAATTTCTGAGCACGGCGTTGACCAGCGACTTCGCCCATGGTTTGTGCTTTGTTGCGGCTACGGTTTCCGACACGGCGGCGTGCGGTTTTACGCGCATGTACTGCAATTGGTAAAGGCCTATTAACAGCAAGGCTTGAATATCGCCGTCTTTTTGCTTTAGCGGCTTATTAAGCAACTGCCGCAGGATGTGGTTCAATGCGAAATAGTGCCTGATTACGCCGTAGCACATGGCTTGTACGAAGGCGCGATCTTGCGGATTGTGAATTTTAGCGAGGTGGTTATCCAGCGCGGCCGTCAATGATTGGCCGTCGCTAATGACATGCGCCAGAATTCGGGCGGCATAACCGCGCAGGTTCATAGGCCTAACTTGACGCCGTCTGCAGCGTGGGCGTTCAGAAAATCCTTGCCTGCGATACGTTTGCCTCCTGGCATCTGAACCTCCAACAGCCGGATCACGCCGTCTCCGGTGGCTACATCCAAGGTATGCTGTCCGGTATCGATCGTGCCGGGTTCGGCGCTTAGGCTGCGATCGGTCAAGGCGCTGTTCCACACTCTAAGAACCTCCCCTTTGAATCGAGTCTGAGCGACCGGCCAGGCGTTTAAGCCGCGAATCTTTCGGTCCAATTCGACGGCTGATAGCTTCCAATCCAGCACGGCTTCTTGCTTTTCCAATTTATGC
This sequence comes from Methylomonas sp. MgM2, assembly GCF_054172045.1. Taxonomy (NCBI): domain Bacteria; kingdom Pseudomonadati; phylum Pseudomonadota; class Gammaproteobacteria; order Methylococcales; family Methylococcaceae; genus Methylomonas; species Methylomonas sp. MgM2. The sequence goes on from NZ_JBSYXO010000038.1 coordinate 7,317, forward strand.
GCGTAGGTAACCAAGGCCTCGTCCTGAGGCTCCGGACGAACGTCGCCATTTTGATACTGTTCGACCACTCGTATTAATGCCTCGGCCCCCATTTCGGCCAAGCGGTCGTGCAGGGCGCTAGAGGTGTCGTTTTTCGAAATCGGGCATTCGACTTTCAATAACATATCGCCGGCATCGAGTTTTTTGACGACTTTCATGATGGTGACGCCGGTTTTTTCGTCGCCGGCCATCAGCGCTCGGTGTATTGGCGCCGCTCCGCGCCAACGCGGCAATAGGGAGCCATGAATGTTGATACAAGCTAAGCGGGGAGCGTCGATTACGGCTTGAGGCAGAATTAATCCGTAAGCGACTACGACCATCAAATCCGCGTCCATTGATTGTAATTGCGATAACGCTTCCGGGGCTTTGAAGTTTTCCGGCTGAAAAACCGGAATTTGATTGGCGAGAGCCAGTTGCTTGATTGGGCTGGCCGTCAGCTTGCGGCCTCTTCCGGCCGGGCGGTCCGGTTGCGTATAGACGGCGCAAACCTCATAAGGCGAATCCAGCAAAGCCCTGAGCGTTGGTACGGCAAATTCCGGTGTGCCGGCAAAAACGATTTTCATGGCTATTCTCGTCTTTAATGGTCTTGTTGCCGGTGGATTTTTTCCAATTTATTTTTGATGCGGTTGCGCTTGAAAGGCGATAAATAATCCACGAAAAGTTTTCCTTGCAGATGATCCATTTCATGCTGAATGCAGACGGCTAATAGACCGTCTGCTTCCATTTCAAAGCTTTCGCCGTCGCGGCTTAAGGCCTTTATTTTGATTTGTTCCGCCCGAGTCACCTTTTCAAAAAAGCCGGGTACGGACAGACAACCTTCTTCCGATTCCTCGGTGCCGCATTTTTCAACGATTTTCGGATTGATTAAGCAAATGGGTTCGTTTTTCTCTTCGCTAATGTCCATCACGATGACACGTTTATGTACGTTGATCTGGGTGGCGGCCAATCCGATACCCTTTGCGGCGTACATGGTCTCTAACATGTCGTCTACTAGGGTTTTAATGCTGTTATCGACTTGGTTGACTTCCTCGGCCACGGTGCGTAACCGTTTATCGGGAAATTCCAGAATCGTTAAGATACTCACTCAATGCTCCGCTAAAAAATGTAATTCGCTGATTTTATCCGGTTTTACCGGAATCTGAAACCAAAGGCTGAAATTTAACTTTGTCCGTCTGGACGCTATAAAGCGCTATTTGCTACAATTTAGACTATTTTTGGCGCTGCTAGTGCCAAATTGTTTACCCAGGTCTTTTACCCTTTATCCCGGAGAACACTTTATGGCAATTAAAGTTGCAATTAACGGTTATGGTCGTATCGGTCGCAATGTCATGCGCGCGCTATACGAATCTGGACGTACCAATGAAATTCAAGTCGTGGCTATCAACGATCTGGGCGACTCCAAAACCAACGCTCATTTAACCAAATATGACACTGTACACGGCAAGTTCCCGTTCGAAGTTTCTGTAGACGGTGACTATATCGTCATCAATGGCGACAAAATTCGCGTTTTTGCTGAAAGAGATCCTGCAAAACTGCCTTGGGGCGAACTGGGTGTCGACGTGGTACACGAATGTACCGGCTTTTTTACCAGCAAGGAGAAGGCGTCCGCCCATTTACAAGCCGGTGCAAAAAAAGTCATCATTTCCGCTCCCGGCGGCAAAGACGTCGATGCAACCATCGTATACGGCGTAAATCACCAAACTTTGAAAGCGTCCGACACTGTTATCTCCAACGCTTCTTGCACCACCAACTGTTTGGCTCCCTTGGTAAAACCATTAATGGACAGCATTGGCGTCGACCACGGTTTGATGACCACTATCCATGCTTATACCAATGACCAAGTGCTGACCGACGTTTATCATAGCGACTTGCGCCGTGCCCGCTCCGCAACCCAATCGATGATACCGACTAAAACCGGCGCGGCGGCGGCGGTCGGTTTGGTGTTGCCGGAAATGATGGGTAAATTGGACGGTTTCGCGATGCGTGTACCGACCATCAACGTTTCAGTCGTGGATTTAAGCTTCCAAGCGTCTCGCGACACAAGCAAGGAAGAAATCGACAGCGTACTGAAAGCGGCCGCCGAAGGCCCATTAAAAGGCATATTGGCATACAACGACGAGCCGCTGGTCTCTATGGACTTCAACCACAATCCGCACTCTTCGATTTATGAATCCACGTTGACCAAAGTGACTGCCGGCAACTTCGTAAAAGTCTTGTCGTGGTACGACAACGAATGGGGTTTCTCGAACCGCATGTTGGACACCACCGTTGCTCTGTTCAACGCCAAATAAAGGAATTACATGCTTTTAAGAAGAACCAAAATCTTGGCTACGCTGGGACCTGCCACGGATAAGCCGGGGGTCCTGGAGGAATTGTTCCGGGCAGGCATCGACGTAGTTAGGTTGAACTTCTCTCACGGTTCGGCACAGGATCATATAGACCGCGCTAACCGCGTTCGCGAGTTGAGCAAAAAAACCGGCCGCAGGGTCGGAATTTTGGCCGATCTGCAAGGTCCGAAAATCCGCATCGAACGCTTTAAGGAAAACAAAGTCTGGCTGGAAGAAGGCCAGGCTTTCGCTTTGGACATCAATTTGGGCAAATTTGACGGCGACAACACACAGGTCGGTATCAGTTACGAGCCGTTAGCCCGCGAAGTCAAAGCCGGCACTCGCTTGCTGCTGGACGATGGTCGCGTCGTGTTGGACGTTGTCGATGTGGAAAATAATACGCGTGTTAATACCACTGTTGTAGTTGGCGGCGATCTGTCCAACAATAAAGGCATTAACCTGTTGGGCGGTGGTTTGTCTGCGGCGGCATTGACCGACAAAGATAAAGAAGACATCAAAACCATTGCCCAAATCAATTCCGATTATGTTGCGGTGTCCTTTCCTCGCACAGCCGAAGATTTGCATGAAGCCCGTCGTCTGCTTGAGGCCGAAGGCTGCTATGCGGGTATCGTTGCCAAAGTTGAACGTGCCGAAGCGATGGAAGTCCTCGATGAGATCATCCTGGCTTCCGATGCGATTATGGTGGCTCGCGGCGATTTAGGTGTGGAAATCGGTGACGCCAATCTACCGGCGGCGCAAAAACTCCTGATTAAGCGTTCGCGCGAATTGAATCGGGTTGTCATTACAGCGACGCAGATGATGGAATCCATGATCGAAAACCCGATTCCGACTCGTGCGGAAGTGTTTGACGTGGCTAACGCCATTGTCGACGGTACCGATGCGATCATGCTGTCGGCGGAAACCGCCTCAGGAAAGCATCCGGTCAAAACGGTACAAGCCATGGTGCGCATCTGCTTGGAAACGGAAAAACAACCTAGCGTGACGCAATCCATGCACCGCATGTCCGAAAGCTTCAATCGTATCGACGAAGCGATAGCGATGTCGGCCATGTATATGGCAAACCACACCGAGATCGCCGGTATTGCGTCTTTGACCGAGTCGGGTTCGACTCCGTTGTGGATGTCCAGAATCAGTTCCGATATTCCGATCTTTGCGTTTAGCAGTCAGGAGCGTACCCTGGGCCGGGTGACCCTGTATAAAGGCGTATTCCCAATTCCGTTTTCCAAGGAAAAGATGGAATCGCCCAGTGTGACCGAAAGCCTCATTAGCGCTTTGAAAAAGCGCGGCGTAGTGAAAGCCGGTGATGCATTGATTCGGACCAAAGGCGACTTAACCGGTGCTAGCGGCGGCACCAACTCGCTGAAAGTAATTACCGTTACCGACAATTAGTCAGTAAGCATCGTTCGACCATGAAGGGAGGCGCCGCGCGAGCGGCACCTCCTTTTTTGTGCCGCAAATTTGCAAAACCTGATTTCCGAGCAAGAGAGAACTGGGCTTGGTCCTGTTAAGATAGGGGCTGCGCGCAAGAGACGGCGGTTTGATTGACGAAAGCGAGCGGTATCGATTGTCGTGATCGGGCGATCGAAGACAAGTTCGTTTACGTGTTGGTGTTTATATTCAGTTGTTCGGCGCCCTAAGGCCAATCGGCAAATGTTGATCTTGCGTTTACAGCGAGAAAATTTTCCGTAACATGTTCAGTAGCCTGGGGCCGACTCCTTTGACGGTCAATACGTCATCGAAGGACTCGAAAGGCCGATTAGCCACAATGTTTTCGGCCGTTTTCTTCGATAACCCTTTAATCGATACAAGCTCGTCAAAGTCTGCGTGATTGATTGACGCGGCGCCTTCCTCGGTTTTGGCTTTTGACTCGTTGCCGAGAGATGGTGATGTTTCCATCGCTGATTTTACCGTTTCGGCGACAGGGTAAACGGCTTTCTTGTCCCCGCCAAAGCTTACGTTAATGACATTGCTCGTGTCTCTACGTCCGACCGCCGGTTTGGCTTCCGCTATGTAAGGTATTGCAAAGTTGATGAAATCCCGCGTTTCGTACGCGGTACCGCTCCATTCGCGCAGCATAAGTGCCAGGCACCAAGTGCCTTCGGGCGGTTCCTGAAAATCTAAATCCAAGCAAGCGGAGTGAATGGCATGTTGACCTTGAATTTCGCCTATGCGTGTGCCTGCTAAGCAAATTCCGTTGAATCCTTCGCCGCCATAAGGTTGCTTCAGAGCCCAAAGCTCTATCGATAACGTGCCGCTGATATTCCCGGTTGGACGTAAATTGGCCACTTCGCCTACATTGATCGTAATTTGATCTTCTTGTAAGGTATAGCCGCTCATACCGTTGATTCTTAGCTCGCTAGCCACGGGTCTGGTCATTTGTGATTGTATTGTGCATTCGTTTAACGATTGATTTCCGGCTTCGGCATCCGGTACGGTGACATTTCTGGTTTCTGTAAAGCTTACTGTAATTACGTTGTCCGATTCGGTCCGGGCGACAGCATGCTTGCCGCTCGCTAAGTACGGCGCGGAAAAGTTGACGAAATCGCGGGTTTCGTAAGCGGCGCCATTCCATTCGCGCAGCATAAGGGTCAGATTCCAAGTGCCTGCCGGCGGTTCGTGAAAGTTTAATTCGAAGTTGGGAGGATTGATAAAATGTTCTCCGTAAATTTCGCCGACTTGCGTTCCGGCTAAAGAGAAACCGTCAAAATATCCTCCTTCATAGGGTTGTTTGAGTGCCCATAATTCGATGGACAATGTTCCGCTAATCGTTCCTGCGTCGCGTTGATTGGATATTCCGCTTATATCGATATTAATTTTGTCGCCGTGTATGCTGTAGCCGCAACTTCCGTTTAGGCTGAGTTCGGTCACTACCGGTTCGGCGGTTTTGGGGGTTCTTGCATACATTGAAATGCTCCTCGGTTGAAAGTGTTAATTATATAGCCGTTCAAAAAATAATTAATATTTTTTTATATTTAAAAACCAGTTAAAACAATAGGTTATGCACCTTATGGGTGCGTCTGCACCTGATTTATGCATATTAATTATCTGGCTGTTTGATTAAGTTACTTAATGTTTTATTTTGGTGCATTAAATTAATGCGGTTATTAATCTGCTTATAATCAATGGCGGATTTACCTAGTATTTATCTGGTTTTGTTTGGGCAAGGAGCTGTGAGAATCGTTGTGTTTTTTTAGATCGACACAGCGGAAAAGTTGCGCGTGCGCCGCTGCTTGGGCGGCATTGAAAAATGGATATGCTCAACAAACCAAATTTGTTGAATGTGATAGCCGGAGGTTCGGCGTATCGGATGGTCTGATTTTTTCTGCATCGCAGCGTCGAGCCGCAGCAAAATATGCTTAGCATGTTTATTACGGCGGACCCTGTTTATGCGTAGCAAGTTGCCGAATGCTTTTAGCTGTCCTCTGGCGAGCGTATTAAATATAGACAGTTTTATATGACGCCTTTTTTGCCGTATAAGCCGCTGATTTGGCGTTTTGCATGCCTATAAGTTTGAAACGGGAAATCAAAAACGGAAGGAAAGTGCCGAGCGGCCGTTTCAATCGTCTGGCATAGGCCGTACACAACGATATCTCGACGCATGACGACTGATGCGGAGCGCACCGCTATCGCGACCGAACAAAACGTACCGAGCGCAACATAAAGGGCGCAATCCGGTGTTTTTGCTGGATTACGCCGTCTGGAATGTCTTGGGTTGCCGCATGAAGGCAAACGATTTTGCTGGTGAAACTAAATCGCTTCCAGCTTGGCATAGGCCAGCATCAGCCATTTAATGCCGGCATTGCGGAAGTTGATTTGCACTTTTTCCTGTTCGCCGTCGCCTTCCGTTTGCAAAACCACGCCTTCGCCGAACTTCTCGTGCCTGACATTCTGACCCATGCGGAAGCGGCCGGCCGACTGGGCGATGTTACCCAAAGTCGTATTGAACGACGCCGCAGGCCGTGAGACTTGGGCGCGTAAACGGATTTCCCGGATCACCTCCGGCGGAATCTCGCGCAGGAAACGCGACGGTCGGGGATAGTTGTCTTTGCCATATAGCCTGCGCGATTCGGCGTGGGTCAGATACAGTTGTTCCATCGCCCGGGTAATGCCGACATAACACAGACGGCGTTCCTCTTGCAGCCGGCCGGCATCGTCGGTAGCCTGCTGCGACGGAAACAGCCCCTCTTCCAAGCCGACCATGAACACCAGTTTGAACTCCAAGCCTTTGGCCGAATGCAGCGTCATCAACTGCACGCAGTCCTGGTCCGCTTCGGCTTGGGTTTCGCCGGCTTCCAAGGCGGCATGCGTAAGAAACAGGTCGATCTCGCCGAGGTTCTCTTCGTTCATGCCGTTGGCGTCGAATAGACGCGCGGCGTTGACCAGCTCTTCCAGGTTTTCGACCCGCGCTTCGCCTTTGTCCTGCTTTTCTTTTTTATAGAGTTCGATCAGGCCGCTCTGTTCGACAACCAGTTTGACGGCTTCGTGTAAGGGCTGTTCTTGAGTTTGGCTGCCGAGGCGTTCGATCAGGTGTAAAAAGCCTTTCAAGGCGTTGCCGGCGCGCGGCGGCAAGCGGTTTTCGTTCAGCATGTGCACGCTCGCCTGCCACAGCGGTAGATTGTGCTCGCGAGCCACGATACGGATGTCGTCCAGCGTTTTTGCGCCGATGCCGCGGGCGGGGACGTTAACGATTCGTTCGAAAGAGGCGTCGTCGTCGCGATGCGCGGACAGGCGCAAATAGGCCAGGGCGTTTTTAATCTCCATGCGTTCGAAGAAACGCAGGCCTCCGTAGACGCGATACGGCACGCCGGTCGTCATCAAGCGCTCTTCGAATTGGCGGGATTGGGCGTTCGAACGGTAAAGTATCGCTACATCGCTGCGCAGACCGCCGTCGCTGATCCATTGCCTGATTTTTTCGACGACGAAATAGGCTTCGTCCTGTTCGTTGAAGGCGGAATACAACGCAATCGGCTGGCCTTCGCCGGCGTCTGTCCACAGTTCCTTGCCCATCCTGGCTTCGTTGTTGGCGATCAGCGTATTGGCGGCTTTCAGAATATGCCCGGTCGATCGGTAATTCTGCTCCAAGCGCACGACCTGGTGGTCCGGGTAGTGTTTTTGGAAATTGAAAATGTTCTCGATTTTGGCGCCGCGCCAACCATAAATCGATTGATCGTCGTCGCCGACCACGAACAGGTTGTTGTTGCCTTCGGTCAAAAGGCGCAGCCAAGCGTATTGTATGGTGTTGGTGTCCTGAAATTCGTCGACGTGTACCTGCTGAAAACGCTGACGATAAAAATGCAGCAAATCTTCGTTGTCGCGCAGCAGTTCATGGGCGCGCAACAACAATTCGGCGAAGTCCACCAATCCGGAACGCTCGCAAGCGTCCTCGTAGGCCTTATAGATAGCCAACATCTGTCGCAGGTAAAGGTCGCCGCTTTCCTGCATGTGCCTGGCCCGGATGCCTTCTTCCTTTTGGCCGTTGATGAACCATTGCACCTGCTTGGGCGGCCATTTGCCTTCGTCGATATTCAGGTTTTTCAGTAGGCGCTTGATGACGCGAAGCTGGTCGTCGCTGTCCATGACCTGAAAATTAGCCGGCAATTTGGCTTGTTCGGCATGTTGGCGCAGCAAGCGGTGCGCCAAGCCGTGAAATGTGCCTATCCACATCGCGCGGGCGGAGACTTCGAGCAGGTGCTCGATGCGTTCGCGCATTTCGTTGGCGGCCTTGTTGGTGAAAGTCACCGCCAAAATATGGTAGGGCGAGATTTGCTTGATTTTGATTTGCCATGCAATGCGATGAACCAACACGCGCGTCTTGCCGCTGCCGGCGCCGGCCAATACCAGTACGGCCTGGTCCGGAGCGGACACGGCCAGCCGTTGAGCGTCGTTCAACGGCGCAATGATTGCTGAGACATCCATTTTTTATTTGCAGATTTTACTGAGCTGTGTATAGTTTCTGGCTCGTTAAAGGAAAGCCTTAAGTCAGGATAATAAAAACTATTAAATCAACGAGGGTTGGAAATGAATTTCGATTATAAACGCTTGGTTAAATTTGAGCACAACGTCGGCGCTAAAGATAAAAAAATTCGCATGACTGCGGGTATCATATTGTTGGCCATATCTTTGTTTACCGCGAACGTTCTTTTTTTGTTGGTAGGCTTGGTGTTGGTTGCCACCAGTTATTTCGGTTGGTGCCCGGCTTATTCCGGTTTCGGCAAAAATACGCTCGAGCCGGATGAAGCGGTTGTCGGCGCGGCTGCGGATACCGAGTCAGAGTCCGGTTCGGATTCCGACGGTCAATAAAAAATCGGCGAGCTGTCTGAATCCTGGATATCGACGGGATTCGGACAGCTTTCAAATGTCCTTGTCTTCTTTGCTGAATTCGCCTTCGATGATGTCGCGATCACGAGGCCGGGTTCGTTTGAATATGTTGCCGGATTCAGAAAGCAATAAATGGTGCTCGATGATGTATTGAGCAATTTTTCGGCGCAAGCTCGGAATTAAACAGGCAAATCCCATCGCATCGGTGAAAAAACCAGGTGTTAACAGCAGCGCACCGCCAACCAACAAAATCGGACCTTCTATCATTTCATAAGCCGGAATCATGCCTTGATTCAGATTGGCCTGGAAACGTTGCCAGGTAGCGAAGCCCTGGCGGCGTAATAGCCAGGCACCTAATGCCGCAGTAAATACCACCAGCAAGATCGTTGGAAATGCGCCTATCCAGCCACCGACCTTTAATAAGAAGTAAATTTCCAAGAAAGGAACGATCAGAAAAAATAAAAATAAGGTTTGAACAGTTCTCATAAGACGACTCGATCAATTTTGGCCACGGCTAATGCAATTTCATCGTAGTTTGCTCAGCCAAGAGTGACAGTTTAACTGATAACAGCGGCCCGATCAGCTTTAGGCGCAAATACGGGATTCCCGCCGTTATAACATTTGAACCGAATTTACGGGATAATAGCGCTATGTATCATCTGATTTATTGTACCTGTCCTAATCAAGAATCCGCCGAACGAATCGCAAGACAGTTGGTTTCCGCGAAACTCGCGGCTTGTGTGAATATTTTGCCCGGCGTCACATCCGTGTACGAATGGGACGGACAGATCGAAACCGCTCAGGAACATTTTTTGCTGATCAAAAGTCGGAAAGACCGCTATGCGGCTATCGAAGCTGCAATCAAAGCCAATCATACCTACGATATTCCGGAAATAATTGCCGTTGCGATCGACAACGGCTCGAACGACTATATGCAATGGATCGACTCATGCGTCTCTACCCACTGATTGTTTTTTGTCTGTTTACGCTTTTGGCCAAGCCCGTAGCGGCGTTGACCAGCGAGGATATTCTTCCCCCGGGTGAAGCTTTTAAATTGACGGTTACCGGGCAATCACGTCAGTTGCTTGAATTGAGCTGGCAAGTGGCGGAAGGCTATCATTTGTACCGGGATAAAATCAAAATCGAGTCGAAAACCGAATCCATTCAATTGGAGCAATTCGAACTACCGCCGGGGCTGCTGGAGCAAGACCCGATTTTCGGCGAATCGGTGGTTTACCGCGGTAATCCTAAAGTCAGCCTGCCGTTGATCAATCACGACAATCAGGCGCGGATTAAATTGTTCGTTAAATATCAGGGTTGTGCCGATATCGGTGTTTGCTACCCGCCGCAAAAAGTCTTGATGGACGTCGATTTGCCGGAAACCGCGATGCTGAATGCGCCGAATGCGGTTGATCAATTTTTCGGTAAATTAAAAAAATTGACGCCGAGCCTTTTCGATGACGAGTTGTTGCCGCCGGAACAAGCCTTCCAATTCTTTGCGACGCTTAAAGACGCGCAAACCATACACGTAAGCTGGATCATCGCCGACGGCTATTATCTTTATAAAGATAAATTGGCCTTGAGTATTGCTGAATCGGCCGATACGCGTTTGCCGGCTTTGCCTTTGCCTACCGGAGAAACCCATCTTGACGAAGAATTCGGCCGGGTCGAAATTTATCGACATGAATTGAGCCTGGATGTGCCGTTGATAAGGCAAAGTCGCGAGGCGGAAACGGTAGAACTGATCGCTAAGTTCCAAGGCTGTGCCGACCGAGGGGTTTGCTATCCGCCGATGACGAGTAAGGTGGCTTTGACAGTGCCGGAGGTCGATGCATTAACTCCGGTTGCGGAATCTAATCGGGAAGCCGAAGTATCCGAGCAAGACAGGATCGTCAATGCCTTGAAGCAAGACAGTATGGCTTTAACCTTGCTGAGTTTCTTCGGATTTGGTTTGCTCCTGGCGCATACGCCGTGCGTGTTTCCGATGATTCCGATTCTGTCCGGCATCATCGTCGGTCATGGGCATCAGATAGGCACGCGTAAAGCATTCCTGCTGTCAGCCAGTTTCGTATTGGCTTCGGCCTTGATGTACACCGTTTTCGGCATTTTGGCTGCTTTATTCGGCAGCAATCTGCAAGCGGCTTTCCAGGAACCGTGGGTCATCGCGACTTTCGCGGGTTTATTTGTGCTGTTGTCTTTGTCGATGTTCGGTTTTTATGATTTGCAGTTGCCGTCGGCATTGCAGTCAAAGTTGCATCATTCCAGCGACATGCACCGCGACGGCTCTTATTGGGGGGCCGGCATCATGGGCGCCTTATCGTCGCTGATCGTTGGTCCGTGTGTTGCGGCGCCGTTAGCGGCGGCCTTGATTTACATCGGACAGACCGGCGACGTGGTTTTGGGCGGATCGGCCTTATTCGTGATGGGATTGGGCATGGGCGTACCGTTATTGGTGGTCGGTGCATCCGCCGGCAAATTACTGCCCAAGGCCGGCGCATGGATGAATGCGATCAAGGCGGTATTCGGCGTCGTCATGCTGGCAGTAGCGGTTTGGATGTTATCGAGGATCTTGCCGCCTGTTGTTACGATGTTACTCACGGCGATGCTGTTGATCATTCCGGCCATTTATTTGAATGCCATCGAACCCTTGCCGCAACCGGCATCCGGTTGGAAGAAATTGTGGAAAGGAGTCGGGCTGATAATGCTGGTATTCGGAGTCATGCAACTCATCGGCTTGAGCGCTGGCAATACCAATCCGTTGCAACCTTTGGCCGGACTGGCGTCTGGAGAGTCGTCCCGTGCAGAGTCCGGTCTGCAATTTCAACGAATTCATACAATTAAAGATCTGGCGCAAATTTTGGAGCGGGCTAAAGTCGACAAGCAATGGGTGATGCTGGATTTTTACGCGGACTGGTGCGTGTCCTGTAAAGAAATGGAGACTTTCACCTTTACCGATCGCAAGGTGCAGCAGCATTTGAGCGGATTTGTATTGATACAAGCGGATGTGACCGAAAACAACGACGAAGACCAAGCCCTGTTAAAGCGTTTCAATTTGGTCGGACCGCCCGGCATCATCTTTTTCGACCCTGAAGGCAGGGAGCGCCAAAGTCAGCGGGTAATCGGCTATCAGGATCCGGCGGCCTTTCTGCAATCGTTGAAGCGTTTATGAAAAGTAACGGCTTGATTGCCTTGGTGGCGATATTGGCTTTGGCTGTCGGATTTATGCTGCAAAAGCATCATACCGGCAAGCCGGCCGTGTCGGCGCCTATCCCGTTGGATTTCAGCTTTCCTGATATAAACGGCCAGAGGCAGAGTGTAGCGCAATGGAAAGGCAAGATCTTGGTGCTTAATTTTTGGGCAAGCTGGTGTCCGCCATGTTTGAAGGAAATTCCCGAATTCATTCGCTGGCAACAGGAGTTAAAACCTCAGCAGGTGCAGTTTGTCGGTATTTCCCTCGATGATCAAAAGGCCGCCGCCAATTACCTGCAAACGATCAACATCAATTATCCGATACTGGTCGCCGGTGACGAAGGCGCCGGGTTAGCCCAACAACTGGGTAATATCATTAACACGGTGCCGTTTACCGTGATCGTTAATCAACAAGGACAGATCGTACATCGCCAACTTGGCGAGTTCAGCCGAGCCCAATTTTTAGAGGAGATTCGGCCCTTGCTTCGGTCAAATCCCTAAAAGTTACGGCAAATGCCTTAAAAAATTGGTTTGTCTGGACAAAAACCTACAAATTAGGCAGAATTCATTTTTTAACATATTAGATGAATTTGTATCTCAATGGCGACTATTTCCGTACTAAACGGTCCCAATTTGAATCTTTTAGGCGTGCGGGAGCCTGGTTTATATGGCAATAAAACCCTGCAGGATATTCATGACAGTCTGGAACGACTGGCTACGAATTTGGGACATCGGTTGTTTTTTTTTCAGAGCAACGCAGAGCATGCAATCATTGAACAAATTCATCACGCTTATCAAGAAGGCGTGGATTTCATCATTCTCAATCCGGCCGCATTTACTCATACCAGCGTGGCGATTCGAGACGCCTTGCTGGCGACCCGAATTGCATTCATTGAAGTACATCTATCCAATGTGCATGCCCGCGAAGCATTCAGGCGACATTCCTATTTCTCAGATATAGCTCAAGGCGTTATCTGCGGTTTGGGTGCCCGCGGTTACGAACTGGCTTTACAAGCCGCCCACCAGATCTTACAAGAGAGAACTCAGAACAATGGATATTAGAAAAATAAAAAAGCTCATCGATCTTATCGAGGAATCCGATATTGCTGAGATAGAAATTTCAGAAGGCGAAGAGTCAGTCAGAATTAGCCGTTATACGTCTGCTCCGGCGCAATATATTGCCGCGGCGGCGCCTGCCGCAATGACGGCTGCACAGTCTGCTGCCGCGGCGCCGGCCACGCCTGCCGAGGAAAAAATCAGCGGACATGTGATTAAATCGCCTATGGTCGGTACCTTCTATCGTTCCGCGTCACCAGGTTCGGCGCCCTTTGTTGAAATCGGTCAGTCCGTTTCGGTCGGTCAGACTTTGTGTATTATCGAAGCCATGAAGATTCTTAACCAAATTGAGTCCGATAAAAGCGGCAAAGTCAAGCAAATTCTGGTTGAGAACGCCCATCCGGTTGAATACGGTCAGCCTTTATTCGTCATTGAATAAGCGGCAGGGTGACAACTATGTTCGAAAAAATTGTCATAGCCAACCGAGGCGAAATCGCGCTACGGGTATTACGCGCATGCCGCGAATTGGGTATTAAAACCGTTGCAGTCTTTTCAGAAGCGGATCGTGACTTGAAACATGTCCGTCTAGCCGACGAGGCGGTCTGTATCGGCCCCGCCGCTTCGGCGCAAAGTTATTTGAACATTCCGGCTATTATCAGCGCTGCCGAAGTGACCGATGCTCAGGCGATTCATCCGGGTTACGGCTTTCTGTCCGAAAATGCGGATTTTTCGGAAAAAGTTAGCCGAAGCGGTTTCGTCTTCATCGGTCCGAAAGCGGAGACTATCCGAATGATGGGCGACAAGATCTCCGCCAAAAAAGCCATGATTGCGGCCGGCATCCCCTGTGTGCCCGGTAACGGCGAACCGCTGGGCGATAAAGATCAGCTGAACTTGGACTTGGCCAGGGAAATCGGCTATCCGGTCATCATTAAAGCCGCCGGCGGAGGGGGCGGACGCGGTATGCGGGTCGTACATACCGAAGCGGCTTTGATTAGCTCGATCGAGTTAACCAAAGGCGAGGCCAGTGCGGCTTTTGGCAATGCCACCGTGTATATGGAAAAATTCCTGGAAGATCCCCGTCACATCGAATTTCAAATATTGGCCGACTCCCACGGTAACGCCATCCATTTAGGCGAACGCGACTGTTCGATGCAACGGCGCCACCAAAAAGTGGTGGAAGAAGCGCCCGCACCGGGCATAACGCCGGAACAGCGCCGGCAAATGGGCGAGCTTTGCGCGAATGCCTGCAGGGAAATCGGTTATTTAGGCGCGGGCACGTTTGAGTTCTTGTATGAGAGAGGCCGGTTCTATTTCATCGAGATGAATACGCGCGTGCAGGTCGAGCATCCCGTGACCGAGATGATCACCGGTTTCGATATCGTCAAAGAACAATTACGAATTGCGGCGGGTCTGCCTTTGTCGCTGACTCAAGATCAAGTCAGATTTACCGGCCACGCCATCGAATGTCGCTTAAATGCGGAAGATCCGAAGACTTTCATGCCCAGTCCCGGCACTATAGAGCAATTCCATATGCCGGGCGGGCCGGGTATTCGTTGTGAAACACATATTTACAACGGTTACCGCGTGCCGCCGTATTACGATTCTATGATAGGCAAATTAATCGCGCATGGCGAAGACCGAAACAGTGCGATTGCTCGTATGAAAACGGCACTGAGCGAAATGGTGATAGACGGCATCAAAACCAACATTCCATTGCAACAAAGTATCATGGCGGATTCGGCCTTCGAGACTGGAGGGCAAAACATCCATTACCTGGAAAAGAAACTGGGTATTCATTAAATACAGGCAATAAGGTGACGCGGGATGGGTGTCGCCTTTGTCCTATCCAAGATTTCTGAATAAAACTATGGCATGGCATCAGCTTTCAGTCGTGACTGACGAGCATACCGCTCCGGGGTTATCGGATTTTTTCAGCGAATTAGGGGCGGTATCGGTCACTTACAGCGACGCTGAAGATGAGCCTGTTTATGAACCGGCCATCGATCAAATTCAAATTTGGAACAACACTCGGGTCATTGCCTTATTTGAGTTGGATTCAGATCCGGATATCGTACAAACCTTGGTTTTCAATCAATTCATCGGCCATCCGTTGCAGCAGTGGCAGGCGGAAGTCATCCAAGATCAAGCTTGGGAACGTGCGTGGATGGAACATTTTCAACCTATGCATTTTGCCGACAAGTTGTGGGTTTGTCCTAGCGGTCAGGAGATCGATGAGGCAGGGACGGTCTGCATGACCTTGGATCCCGGTTTGGCTTTCGGAACCGGGACCCATCCGACGACGGCCTTATGTCTGGAGTGGCTGGCAAGTCATGATTTGCATCATAAAGTGATTGTCGACTATGGATGCGGCTCCGGCATCTTAGCCATCGCTGCTTTGTTACTCGGTGCGGAATGCGCATACGGTGTCGATATCGACCCGCAGGCTTTAGAGGCTACGCATTACAACGCCGAGAAAAATAGGGTGCTGGACCGAATCAGGTACTGTTTACCCGAACACTTCGATAGGGTTAATGCGGATATTGTGATGGCTAATATTCTTGCCAAGCCGTTGATCGAACTGTCTGCGACAATTGCAAGCATGCTAAGGCCGGGTGGACAATTGATTCTATCCGGCATATTGAACGAGCAAGCGCAAGCGGTAGCCGCTGCTTATCGGGCGTGCGGGCTGAATGTGTCGGAACCCGTCAGTCAGGACGATTGGTGCAGATTGGATGCTTGGAAGCCATGACGATGTTTTGTCGTTGTACGCATTGTAATAAGCAGCGGCAGATCAGTGCTCGGGAGTTACGCACCAGCCGTGGTTTGTTGAAATGTAGGAGTTGCGGACAGTCCTTCGACGCGTTGGCGTCATTATCCGAAAAGCCTGATGAAGCGCAACCACGATATGACAAAGGTTCCGGCTTTGCGTTCGGGCCGACTGAACTTATGCAAGCCTCTCGGCTTTGGACTATCGGCAGTGTCGTCATGTTGGTCGTTTTGTTGGCCCAGGTCGTCTACTTCGACGGTCGGCGTTTATATGGCCAGCCAGTCGTCAATGTCGCGCTGGCAAAAGTCTGCCGGGCATTGAATTGTCGCCCACCCATTTTCAACGATCCCGAGCAGTGGGCCGTATCTCATACTGAGTTAGAGCCGCATTTGGATAATCGTTATTGGTTGGTTGCCGCGTTGACAAATCAGGCTAAAGTGACTCAAGCCTTACCAAATTTAAAACTGACATTGACGAATTTCGGCGGTCAGCCTCTGGCTGAACGAGTATTTTTGCCATATCAATATTCTGCCGATACGCAACTGGCTGCAAACGAAACCGTGCTTGTTCGTTTGCCTTTGATTATGGCCAACGATGAAATTGGCGGCTATACGCTCGATACACTATAAACCATGAGTTACCCCGAACTGTTTCTGAAAAAACACGAGGACAAGCGCTTACGGCAAGGACATCTGTGGGTGTTCAGCAATGAAATCGACACAAAGCGCAGCCCGTTAGAACAATTTGAAGCGGGGGATTTGGTCGTCGTAAACGATAGCGGCGGTCAAGCGTTAGGGGTGGCTTATATCAATCCGCATGCGCTCATTTGCGCGCGCTTATTAACGCGTAAGCCAAACGGCGCCATAGGCGAAACTTTTTTCAAAACCCGTATCAATCGGGCCTTATCGTTGCGTCAGCGTTTGTTCGATAAACCGTTCTATAGATTAGTATTTGGCGAAAGCGACGGCTTGCCCGGCTTGGTAATCGATCGTTACGATGAGGTGCTGTCGGTGCAAATCACCACAGCCGGTATGGAGCGGCACAAGCAAGTGTTGGTTAAGGTGCTTGCGGAGTTATTGCAACCTAGTGCGATATTACTGAAAAACGATAATAGCCAGCGCCAATTGGAAACGCTGTCTTTAGAGCCGGAAGTGGCTTACGGCGAGTTGCCGGAAACCTTGCTCATTGAAGAAAACAATACTCGCTTTTTTATCGATGTCGCCGAAGGCCAGAAAACCGGCTGGTTTTACGACCATCGCGAAAGCCGCGCTCAGTTTTCGCATTGGGCGCAAGGCCTGAAAGTCTTGGATTTATTCAGCTATGCAGGGGCCTGGGGTATTACTGCCGCGCTGGCCGGCGCCAAGGAAGTCACCTGCGTGGACAGTTCGGAGACGGCGTTGTCGCTGGCCGCGGAAAGCGCCGGGCTGAACGGGGTGCAGGATAAGATACGGTTTGTGCGTGGTGACGTTTTTGAGTTTTTGAAACAGGCCCGAGAACAAAATCGGCATTACGATGCCGTGGTGCTGGATCCGCCTGCATTGATCAAACGTCGGAAAGATTACAAAGCCGGTTACGAGGCCTATCGCCGCTTGAATCATCTGGCTCTGCAAGTTCTATCGAACGACGGTCTATTAGTATCCGCTTCTTGTTCACATCATCTAAGCCGAAGCGATTTGCATGAAATTTTGCGGTCTTCGGCCCGGCATATCGACCGGCATTTGGTGTTCCTCGCCAGCAACGGGCAGGGGGCGGATCACCCTGTATTGCCGGCGATGCCTGAAACCCAGTATTTGAAAACCTTTTTCTGTGCAGTGTCGGCGCGTATGTAACAAAGACATGAAAAAAAAACATTATCCCTGCGACTTATGCGGTCAGTCGGTCAGATCGTCCGGATTCACCTCTGAGGGCTCCGATGGGCTGAAAAAGTTTTGCTGCGAAGGCTGTTTACGGATTTTTCAACTGCTCAGTCCCGAGCAACATTCAACTAAACCACCACCGGAGAAAACTTCATGAAAGCCTGCGAATCCTGCGCCGATCGGGTTAATATTGGTTGCCATCATAAACAAAAGTCCGTTCTGTCGAGAGCAATCGGACTGGTGTTTATTTATTTACCGATATTGACCCTGCCGTTCGTATTCATCAGTGCTTATTTAACGTATTTCAGTTTGAAGTTGGTCGGCGCTGAAAATGTCAAGAAATATAGCGACTTCCTACCCGATCGCGCCAGCCATCGATATACCTTAAAGAACCAGATTGTCATGGATGGCTCTTTTAAACTCAGCATGGCGCAGTTCAGATTGTTTTGGATTTTAAATTGCACCTGGTATTGCCCATACAGCGTCGGTTTGTTCGAATGGCATGCCTATATGGTTAAAGTAGTGGAAAATTGGTGGTGCCCGTTCGGTCATAGCCGCAAAAACAGCTATACCGAAGGTGCGATTGATCAATCCTTCTGGCATATCTACCCGGACGAAAAAGCCAAATTAACCGAAGAAGATAAAAATAATCCGATTTTTACCGTTGACGCAAGCGAAACGGAAGGTTGATCTTGCATCGAAAAATTGGCGAGAGCACGTGGAATGCGGGCGTGCTCTCAACTCGTCAGCCTTAAACCTAGGCGATGAGCAACGGTAATCAAATTACAAGGCGTCGATAAGCGTAAACCGGATGAGCTGCAAAGGAAGGATCAGCGCGTTCTGGAGTTGAGAGATAATGATAGTCTCATTCGCCCTATTGAAGGGATGACATCGCCGTATGAGGAGGGGCATGTCATCACTGATGGCGGACTACCGGATTCATTTGGATTACGTCCCTATAAACCCGGGCTTGGTTGCCAGAGTAGCCGATTTCCCCACAGGGCATAAAGGCCGGATTCCGCCATCAGTTGGTCGATATAAAGTTTATCCGTCGAATTAATTGGGCTGACGGGTCGGAGCCTGTATTGGCTTATAACGGTTAATTCGCATTCGGTGCAATGCCCGTCGGTTATTTTCATCCTACGGCTCTCCATGGCTAGTCGAAGAAATAGAGAAGTCGCACAGAGTTCTTAGGCCGAATAGTCTTTTGCTTTTTTACAAAACCGCCATAATCTCAAATTCGAATGATTCTCCGTCATTCGGGAAGATCCATTAAACCGAGCCGTGTCAAGGATTCCCTTGGTTCCGATTTCATGGCCGGCACTAAATGGTTAATAAATTTTCCCGGTTAAATCAAATGCGACCGTTTCATTGCGTCAGGGGCAATACCTCAATGATCCCTTTTGGCTGACGGTTGTTATAACTGTAAATGGCGCGACCATACGCGGTATTAACATACTCGATATTCCATGGCGTAACTTTTTCGGTTCCTGAGTGCGGATAGCTATAAATGGCTGGCCCATAAGCCTGACTGACATAAATCAGCTCCGGCTTAAGAGAGATTTCCCCTAATAGACTATTTATATAACTATAAATACTGGGACCGCTTGTTTTGGATTGATAGATTACAGACGGCTGTTCCTCCGGTTGCAATTTTTCGTTCGCGTCAGCATTTACCGATACACTTATAGCAGTAGCAATAGCCGCCATCACGATTGTCAAATGCTTTGTCGTTTTAATTTTTTCTGTGTTCATGGCAAATCTCCTTTTATGTTATTTTCTACATTTTCTAAGAATTAGTTTTACCTAATAAAGTTCAAGAAAAATCCCTTAGCGACCTAAACACAAGCAAACGTTTTGAATTTTTCATCGTTTGACTTTACGTTAGGATATCGTCCAAAATAACTTCCCGATATGGCAATGGTCACTGGGGACGTACCGAGTGAGGATGTCGGCGGCAAGGACGCTGCCGTCAAGCCCCATGGAAGGGTTCACGGCGATCCTCATTCGGTATGCCCCAGGGTTCGCATCGGCAAGACGGGAAGTTATTTTTGGCCAAATCCTTAGCTGCTATCCAAGTCAATCCAATAGAGACATTACAATGAGCGACGAAGAAGCCCAAAAAGTAATCGTAGTTGATTTGCAAATGCCGTTTTTATCCATCGTCGTCTTGATGGTTAAATGGGCGCTAGCGTCTATTCCCGCTATCATCATTTTGGCCACTATTTTCAGTCTGGTCAGTGGTTTGATGGGTGGTTTGCTGTTTCCATCCGTATAAAATTTAGACGACGCCGTCGCGACGCGCCTGAGACAAGAAGCGAACTAGGCTTATTGCCGATATGGCGGTTCGAGTTCCGTCTGTTCGACCGCTCGCAGGCAGTCAGGTGTTAAAATTAAGCGATCCCTGATTATTTGACCGCTACCACCATAAGCAGATGTGGTTTGTATAAACCGTTTCGGCCCGTCGCTGGTGGTAATTTCAACCGAATTATCAGGCTGATCTGACTGAAAGCCGCAGCAATCATGGTGTTGAAAAAAGGCACGGTAATTGCGTTTCCGTTTCTGAGGGATGTTCAGACGGTCACTCCGGTAATAGCTAACTATATGGCCCTGAAGCAGGGACGCATCTCCATCCAAGCCCGCCAATCGTTCTCTCCAGTCTAAACACCTTAGTGCCGGAGCGATTTAATCCGTCAATATCAAATTGGATATTAAAGTTATTTATTATCATAGAGTTGGTGGGTGTTTTATGGTTTGATAGGGCTGTTTTCTAGCGGCGGAACTTATATAAGGTTTATAATCGTCAGCTTTGAATTCACTTTGACACTGGAAGTATCATGCTGGGTAAGCTGGTTAAAATGGTAGTTGGCAGCCGGAACGACAGGCTGATCAAGAAAAAACTCAAACTGGTCAAAAAAGTCAACGCCTTGGCCGATGATTTTAAAAAACTGTCCGACGAAGCGCTGAAAGTCAAAACTCAGGAATTTCGGGACCGTTTGGCTCAAGGTGAAAAACTCGATAGTTTGATACCTGAAGCCTTTGCATTGGTGCGGGAGGCGTCATCCCGCGTTTTCGATATGCGCCATTTCGACGTACAGTTGATCGGGGGCATGGTTTTGCATGACGGCAAAATCGCTGAGATGAAAACCGGCGAGGGTAAAACCCTGATGGCGACGCTGGCAGCCTATCTGAACGCTTTACCCGGCAAAGGCGTACACATCGTCACAGTCAACGACTACCTGGCGCGGCGTGATGCGGAAAACATGGGGCAACTCTATGGTTTTCTGGGCTTAACCACCGGTGTGATCGTCAGCGATCTTAATCACGAGCAGCGCAAAGAAGCTTACGCAGCCGATATTACCTATGGCACCAATAACGAATTCGGTTTCGACTATTTGCGCGATAATATGTCCTTCAGCCTGGAGCAAAAAGTTCAGCGCGACTTGCATTTCGCGATTGTCGACGAAGTGGACTCGATTCTGATCGACGAAGCGAGGACGCCTCTAATCATTTCCGGTCAGGCGGAAGGCAGTACGGACATATACCTGCAAACGAATGAAATCATACCTTACCTGACTAAACAGGAAAAAGCCGATGATCCGGAAAAACAAGACGAAATGCCCGGCGATTACTCGGTCGATGAAAAAGCGCGCCAAATACATTTAACCGAGGCGGGATACGAGCGGGTCGAGCATATGCTGGCGGAACGCGGTTTAATCGAAGAAGGCACCACACTGTACGATCCGGCCAATATCCGTTTAATGCATTACGTGAATGCCTCGTTGCGCGGGCATATCTTGTTTCAAAAAGACGTCGACTATGTGGTCAGAAACGATCAAATTATTATCGTCGACGAATTCACCGGCCGGATGATGAGCGGTCGCCGCTGGTCGGAAGGTTTGCACCAAGCCATCGAGGCCAAGGAAGGTGTAACGATCCAAAAAGAAAACCAAACCCTGGCATCGATTACTTTTCAAAATTACTTCCGCTTGTACGAAAAGTTGTCCGGCATGACCGGTACCGCCGATACCGAAGCCTTTGAGCTGAATAAAATCTATGGTTTGGAAGTAGTGGTGATTCCGACCCATAAGCCGATGATTCGTAAGGACATGGGCGACCTCGTGTATTTATCGGCTCGCGAAAAATACAATGCGGTGATAGAAGACATCAAAGACTGTCACAAACGCGGTCAGCCGGTTTTGGTCGGTACGACGTCGATCGAGAAATCCGAGCTGATTTCCGGCTTGCTCAAGCAACAGAACATTCCGCATGAGGTTTTGAATGCCAAACAGCACGAACGCGAGGCTCATATCGTCGAAAACGCCGGTATGCCGGGGGCGGTAACCATTGCCACCAATATGGCCGGCCGCGGTACCGACATCGTATTAGGCGGCAATCTGGCGGCGGAATTGGCCGCGTTAGGGGACGGAGCCTCCGAAGACGAGAGGGCGAAAGTGCGCGGCGCCTGGCTGGATAGGCACGAGCAAGTCGTTGCGGCCGGCGGTCTGCATGTAATCGGTTCAGAGCGTCACGAATCCCGGCGTATCGACAATCAATTACGCGGACGTTCAGGTCGGCAGGGCGACCCGGGCTCATCGCGATTCTACTTGTCGCTACAGGATGACTTGATGCGAATTTTTGCGTCTGAACGGGTGGCGGGTTTGATGCAAAAACTGGGTATGCAAGAAGGGGAGGCCATCGAACATCCTTGGGTAACTCGGTCCATCGAAAGCGCACAGCGCAAGGTAGAAGGCCGCAACTTCGATATTCGTAAAGAAATTCTGGCTTACGACGATGTTGCCAACGATCAACGTAAGGTGGTTTATGCTCAACGCAATGAATTGATGGCGGCCGATGATATCAGCGATATCATTTCTACGATTAGGGCGGATGTGATCAATGACATGATTACCCAGTTCATTCCGCCTAAAACCATGGAAGAGCAATGGGATATTGCCGGGCTTGAATCGGTTCTTAAACAAGACTTGAATTTGCATTTGCCGCTGAAGGAGATGGTCGATGCCGACCATAGCTTGAACGAGCCCCGCATAAGACAGTTAGTCGTCGCTAAGGCCGAGGAGGATGCAAAAGCCAAAGAAGACGCTATCGGTTCCGAAGTCATCAGGCATTTTGAAAAATCGGTAATGCTGCAGGTTCTCGATAACAGCTGGAAAGAGCATCTAGCGGCAATGGATCAACTTCGCCAAGGGATTCATTTGCGCGGTTATGCCCAGAAAGATCCGAAACAAGAATATAAGCGTGAGGCTTTCCAGATGTTCAATGCCTTGCTGGGTCATATCAAATCGGAAATCGTCAGTATCTTGGCGAAGGTTCAAGTTACCCGCGAAGAAGATGTGCAGGCGATAGACGAACAGCGCCAAACTCCGGTAGAAATGCACTATGAACACGCAGAAGCGCATTCGGCTTTTGCGGAGGAGCCGCAAGAATTGCCGGATGAACAATCTGAAACCGGCGAACAACCTTATGTTCGCGCCGGCCAAAAAATTGGCCGAAATGATCTTTGTCCTTGCGGATCCGGAAAAAAATACAAGCATTGTCACGGTAAATTAACTTAACCGCTTTGGACGGTTTGTTATCGTTTATATGGAGTCGGCCCGGTATTATGGCCTGCAATAGGGCTTTGTTAGCTGGTTTAAAATTAATGTCCACTACCTGAAGGGTAAAGCGATGCCACAGAAAGTTTTCAGTAAAAGCAATCCGAAATCCGACATTACCAAGTTACCCCGGCTGGGAATGGAGAAGCTCCACATTACTGCTGATTTCAAGCATTACTACAGCCATCGTTTAGGGCGTGACGAAAATTGCCGTTCGCCGCACTATGCCTATGAAGCTTTATCGTTGGCGATTAGCGATCGCATCGTCGAGCGCTGGAAAAAAACCTATAACGTTTATCGCAATGCGGATTGTAAGAAGGCCTTTTATTTGTCGATGGAATTCTTAATGGGACGCTCGTTGAGTAATGCGATGCTGAATTTAGGCGTTGACGACGAAGTCGCACAAGCCCTTTACGATATGGGTTTGGAAGCGGAAGAGCTGTTAGAGAGCGAGCCCGACGCCGGATTGGGTAACGGCGGTCTTGGCCGGCTGGCGGCCTGTTTTATCGATAGTTGTGCTACCTTGCAATTACCGGTGACGGGTTACGGTTTACGTTACGAATACGGCATGTTTACCCAAGAAATTCTCAATGGAGAACAAGTCGAAAAACCGGATCATTGGTTACGCAATGGTAATGTCTGGGAAATTGAACGCCCCGAATACATGACCCGGGTAAAATTCGGCGGCCATACTGAAACTCACATGGATGAGTATGGCCGCAGACGCACAAGTTGGGTCGATACGCATGACGTTCTGGCCATGCCGTACGACATACCCGTTCCGGGATATAAAAACGGTACCGTCAACACTTTGCGGCTTTGGAAAGCCATGGCCACGGAGGAGTTTAACCTGCAGGAGTTCAATGCCGGCGATTACGCCGAGGCGGTTGCTCAAAAGAACACTGCCGAAAACATTACCATGGTGCTGTATCCGAATGACGCCAATGAAAACGGCAAGGCCTTGCGTCTGCAGCAACAATATCTATTGGCATCCGCCAGTTTGCAGGACGTTATCGCCAACTGGATCGGGCGCCATGGCCGTGATTTTTCGAAATTCGCCGAACAAAACTGTTTCCAATTGAACGACACGCATCCGAGTATTGCGGTAGCGGAACTGATGCGGCTATTGGTCGATATTCACGGCATGTCTTGGAATGAGGCCTGGAATATCACCAAGCTGACCATGGCCTATACCAACCATACGCTGTTACCCGAAGCGCTGGAAAAATGGTCGGTCAATTTGATGCAAAGTTTGTTGCCGCGCTTGATGGAAATTATATTCGAGATTAACGCGCATTTCTTGGCGGAAGTGTCGGCGCGTTGGCCCGGAGACGGCGAACGGATGGCGAGAATGTCGTTGATCGAAGAAGGGCATGAAAAGCAAGTGCGGATGGCCTATCTGGCGATAGTTGGTAGTTTTTCGGTCAATGGCGTGGCGGAGTTGCATTCGAAACTATTGAAAGAAGGCTTGTTCAAGGATTTTTACGAATTGTGGCCGCAGAAATTCAACAATAAAACCAATGGAGTTACGCCGAGACGTTGGTTGGCCGGGTGTAATCCGGAGTTGGCAGCCTTGATTACTGAAACCATAGGCGACGGCTGGATCACGGATTTATCGGAATTAATTAAACTTCGGCCTTATGCCGATGACGCGGAATTCAGAAAAAAATGGCGCTATTTGAATCAGGCCAGCAAACAACGTTTGGTCGATTTCAAGAAATCCGAATTGGATATCGATATCAATATCGAAGCATTGTTCGATGTACAAGTTAAGCGTATACACGAATATAAGCGGCAAGTATTGAACGTGCTGCATGTCATTCATTTATACGATCGCATTAAGCGCGGCGATACCCAAGATTGGGTAGACCGTTGCGTATTGATCGGCGGCAAGGCCGCTCCCGGTTACGCGATGGCGAAGAAAATTATTAAATTGATTAACAACGTCGCCGGCGTAGTCAACAACGATCCCGAAGTCGGCAGTAAACTTACCGTGGTGTTTTTGCCGAATTACCGGGTATCGGCCATGGAAAAGATTTGTCCGGGCGCCGATTTATCCGAGCAAATTTCGACAGCCGGCAAGGAAGCATCCGGTACGGGAAATATGAAATTCATGATGAATGGTTCGCTTACCATCGGCACCCTGGATGGCGCCAACATCGAGATTCGGGAGGAGGTGGGCGACGAAAATTTCTTCTTGTTCGGCTTGACCGAACAAGAAGTAGAAGCCTTGAAACCGCATTACAATCCGCAAGAATTCATTGATAGGGATCCTGACTTACAGGGCGTAATGCGTTTGTTGGAGTGCGGACATTTCAATCAGTTCGAGCCTGGTATTTTCGATGACATTCTGGCTTCCATCAAAAGCCCGAACGATCCATGGATGACCATTGCCGATTTTCGCAGTTATCTTGATGCCCAACGCCGGGTGGAATCGGTCTGGCGCGATCAGGAGTTATGGACCAAAATGAGCATCTATAACACCGCCGCCAGCGGAAAATTTTCCACCGACAGGACGATAGCCGATTACAACAGAGATATTTGGAAGCTAACGCCTATCGATGTGAACAGCCAATAAACTATGTTGGATATTGTCTTATTCGAGCCGGAAATTCCGGCGAATACCGGCAATATCATCCGTTTGTGCGCCAATACCGGCGCACATCTGCATTTGATCCAGCCGCTCGGCTTTGAGTTGGACGACAAGCGTCTCCGCAGAGCCGGGCTGGATTATCATGAATGGGTTAGCGTTAGGCAATATGCATCGTTGGCCGACTATGTCGACCGAGCAAAGCCTAAGCGCCTGTTTGCATTGACCACCAAGGGTTCCTTGAGCTATCACAGAGTCAAGTTTCAACGTGGTGACGCATTACTGTTCGGTCCTGAGTCGCGCGGATTGCCGGTCGATTTTTTAAATCGGCAGCCTGACGGTTTAAAACTATTCTTACCGATGCGGCAAGAAAGTCGCAGCCTTAATCTTTCTAATTCCGTCGCAATTGTGCTATATGAAGCATGGAAGCAACTGGGGTTCTCCGGCTCAAATTCAAAATAGTTTGGCGGCTGACTATCCCTTCGAGGGTCATTCGAGTGATATTCTGACTGTAACCAAAAAGTTGAATTACTAATAATTCGCGGTTAAGAATGAGTTGGCAACCTTGTGACTTTGTTGAAATAGCATAAGCGTATTGCAATAAACATAGGATCTAAATAATGGCTTTACACCGATCAGTCTCTATTTGCGAAAATAATCTTGTATGCTCGTCCTGTCGATCACTCATCGTACAAGGCGCATTGCTCCTTCTGTTGGGCGGTTGTGCCTCCGAACCGACGTTACCGCCCACACCCGAGCGGGCCGATCAGCCCGATTACCGAAACCAAGCCGCGTATAACAAGCCTTACAGGGTGAAAGGCAAGGTGTATTATCCATTGGATACGGCGGTAGGATATAGCGAGCGGGGAATCGCCTCTTGGTACGGTTCGGAATCAGGAACGCACACCGCGATGGGTAGCCGCTTTAAACCGAACTGGATCACCGCTGCGCATCGAACCTTGCCGTTACCTTGTAAGGTGCGCGTTACTAACTTGCGCAATGGCAAAGCCATTGACGTTTTGGTCAACGACCGAGGTCCTTTCAACGATAAGCGATTAATCGACTTGTCGCGCGGTGCGGCAATGCAATTAGGTATCACCGGGCTGGCAGAGGTTCAGGTCGAGTATGTCGAAACCGCGTCAGAGAATTTTTGATCCGTTTTTAACGTTATGCTAAATCGTCGTGACGCTTGTTTACGATACAAATGCATTTTGATGCGGTATTTTGCCTTCGATTATCAATTGTTTGATATGGACGATTAAGCTGATAATCTTAGCTTGGAAAGCTTGGGTTTTAGGAACAGGCAGCTTACAGCAATGAGTATCTCGCTGTAAGCCGGGCACTATATACTTTAGAAATAGAAAAATCGTATGCAAACCTTGAATAGAAAAATAAAAATAAACGTCTTTATGAATCTTTTCGCTATATCGGTTTCG
Organism: Methylomonas sp. MgM2; assembly: GCF_054172045.1. Lineage (NCBI taxonomy): Bacteria > Pseudomonadati > Pseudomonadota > Gammaproteobacteria > Methylococcales > Methylococcaceae > Methylomonas > Methylomonas sp. MgM2. Next base: position 34,531 of record NZ_JBSYXO010000038.1, read on the forward strand.
ATGGCGAGCAACGCCTGGGCCGAATCGGATATGCAGCTTCAGGAAAAAGCGTTAAAGGCCCGTGAAAGCAGTCTTCACGAGGGAATGGATCATTCTTCGCACGCCGAGGCCGCCGACGATGCGGGAGGGTTTCGTGGCGTTTTTTACGGCTATTTGCCTTGCAATCAAAAGGATTGCGACGGTATTAAGCAAACCTTATCTTTGAAGCCGAAAAACAATTATTTACTCGTCACTCAATATGCAAGGGAATCCGCACGAGAGTATTACGAGAAAGGCAAATATGATTGGGACGACAACACTCGCACCTTGATTTTGACGCCTAAAAAAGATGCGCCTAAACGGTTTTATACTATTCAAGACGAGGGAGCCCTGGTGACGCTGGATAGTAAGGGCAAATCGATGGCAGGCGATCAAGAGGCCTATACCTTACGTAGAAGCGATAAGACCAAAACGCGAGAAGTGCATTTTCACTAACTTTTGCGTTGCAAGATAGATTGCGATTCTGCCGGATGTTTTTTGTATATCCGGCCAATCGCCGATTCGGATTCATTTCCGAAACTCAGGTCTGCAACTGCCTTCTGCGATAAGCCTTTACCGCCGGATAAATCGCTCCTCCCAATATCGCTATCAGCACCAGTAGCGGCCAGAATTCGGCATTGTTCCACTCTTGCCGCTTTCGCTCGCGCAACTCGGTATCGATACGGCTGTATTTCAGGCGGTTGTTGACCATGCGGGCCGGTTTCAAGTTTTTGTACCAGCTGTGCAGCAAGGCGAAATCCTTAGGATAGTAACCGAACAGCCATGGCGCGTCCTGGCGCAAGATGCCTTGCATCCGGTCTATTATTTGCTGGCGTTCCGGGCCGTTGGCCATGTTGCGCATTTGTTCGAATAGGCGGTCGAATTCGGGATTAGCATAATTGCCGGCGTTTTCACCGCCATGGCTGACCTTGGCGTTGGGGCCGTATAATAGAAAGAAAAAGTTTTCCGGATCCGGGTAGTCGGCATTCCAACCCCAGACAAAAATCTGTTCGGCGCCGCTACGCATTTTTTCCTGAAAGCGATTGTAATCGGTGCCGCGTATGACCAGCTGTATGCCTAGTTTGTCGAATTGCTTGCGGTACCAGTTCATTAAAGGTCTGTCGTCGGCTCCGGTGGCCGTGCTGTCGAAATACAGCAACAGTCTTTCACCCGTGCCCGGATCGACGCCGTTTGGATAGCCTGCTTCGGTCATCAGTTCCTTCGCGCGTTCTATCGGCTTACGTTGCGCTTTGCCGTTGCGCCATTCGTAAACCACTGGATTGATGCCTGCTTCACCGTCCTGATAACCGAAAATGCCCGGAGGCAGCGCGCCCTGTGCGGCCACGCCGCGGCCGTTAACGAATATCGCGATGAATTCTTCATAATCGACTGCGATGGATATGGCTTGCCGCAACTTACGCGCTCGTTCGCTATCGCCGCCGATCACCGGATCCAGCATATTGAATCCCATATAGAAGATTGATGTCGCCACCGACGTCTGCAATTGAATTTGCTTGTCGCGCATCAGTGGGGTCAATTGTGGATCGCCTGTGGCGGAAAATTGCACGGCTTGATCAAAACTGTCCGAGGCGATGCCGGAGGCGTCGTAATAGCCTTGCAAAAACTTGGCCCAATAAGGGATGGTTTCTTTTTCCAACGTGAAGACCACCTTGTCGACAAAGGGCAGTCTTTTACCGGCATCGTCCAGCCAGCCGGCCTTGCGGTCGCCGGTATCACCTTCCGAGGGATAGAATTCCGGATGGAAATTCGGGTTTTTTGTCAGCACCATGCGCCGATTGGGATTGTTTTCTTCCAACCAGTACGGTCCGGTACCGATGGGGTACCAATCCAGCGTGATGTTTTTGTTTTTCAATTCCGGCTGATCGTAAAAAGCATCGGCTTCCCAAGGCATCGGTGCGAAAAACGGCATGGCAAGCCAGTATTGAAACTGCGGATATAGGCCTTTGATGCGGATAAGGTATTGGCGATCATTAATAGCCTTAGCGCCGCGCATGGTTTGATTTTTGAGTTCTTTGATCGGGATGGCGGCGGTATCCTTGGCGAACTCGGCAAAGCCGTCGATATAGTTAGCCATGAGTTCCGCGATAGGCGATTGGATTTTCGGATAGGCCAGACGCTTGATTTGATAGACATAATCCTCGGCCACTAATTCACGGCTTTGCTGTACCGGCAAGTCGGCTAAGGTATCGATATTAGCCAGTTGTTCGCGGTTTAGGGAATGGTACAAAAATCGGCCATGTTGATCGCGGCTGATAGCGGGGTGCGGTTGATAGCGTACGCCCGTTTTGATAGTGATCAAATATTCGCTGTAGGCAATGTCTTTTGGATCGGCCGTGTCCGCTAACTTATTGCCGTGCCGGTCTAAATAATGCATCTCAGGTAAGCCAACCGCGGTGGCGGCTTGCAATTGGTACGGACGTTTCAAATAATCGTACTGTAGCGGCGGCTCATAGATCTGGCCGATGAAACCGTATTCGTTGCTGCTGTATGCCACTGCCGGGTCCAAGTGTTTGGGCCGTTCCGAAAAAGACGAATACATGATGGCTTTTCCGCGATCCGCAGCCGGATAGGGATTATTCAACTCTGATACATCGCAAGCTGCTTGAGAAAGAATCGACAGTGCTAGAAGTGAGCTGCGAATGGTGGAAATCGGCAATAAACGGGACATGTCAGGCTGGGCTACGAATACTTGCCGCATTCTACAATAATGCGGATACAGCCGGCATCGGGTTTTGCTTGTCATTTTCAGAAGGCGACTGCACAGAATATCAGGAGTCGACTGCGCCGGCTGTCGGGACTATTTGTAGTGGCTCGCATTTGTCGCCGATTTGAGCTCGAATTAACTGCAAATGAGCTTGCATTTACCGGCGTTAGCCCGCAATCCATTTTCGTGAGCTCACAATAATTGCAAATTTAGGTGCGTCCTTATTTCGTCGCATTTATGGGGTGTAAGCCGGAAACCCAGAAAATTTTGTCTCTTGATGCCCATTCAGATACAACATGCTCAGCCAGATTTTGAACGCTCGCAGTCGGCCATCAAGAGACAGTCACAGATTTTTGCAATAGTCAGGTAACTGATCCAAAGTGGTCATAGTGGGAGTCCTGCGGAAACATTCGAACCCCTGATAAGTGATCTAGCTTCCATTGATCAACAATCCTTAGTCCTGAAATGTTTATAAATGCGCAGTGTAATACATATTGATAGTTGGTTGATGCATCGCCTTCTACGCTAAAAGTTAAAAAATTCATTGACGAAAACTGGTTGACTGTATACATAATTGCGACATCTAGTTTTCATACTAAGTGTGTTTGCTAACTACCTACGCTACAAATAAGCTAATGAACATTAAGCATCAAAATAGCTTTGATCAAATTAAAACGAAAATAAGAAGATTTATATATTTATCTGTATCTGCTTCAGCGCTCAGTGTTTTGTCTATTTTACTTTTGCACGGATCAGATTTTATTCTAACTAACGATTCAGCCGCAAATTATTTAGCTGATGTTGAGATGAGGTACATCAATGACTATGATCCTGCTAACTTAGACAATATCTCATTACTTCTCATATCTGATCATGATTTAGATCAGCTCGGACTTTCATGGCCCCCAAGTTTAGATTGGTATTTACAGATGCTCACCGAAGTAGCATGTAGAAAACCTCGTGCCATTCTTGTTGATTTAACAATTGATCGCTTATCGCATGAAAGTACTTTGGAAGGCAATAATATGGAGACGTCTAGATTTCGCAATAAATTAGTTGAAATTAGCGAAGGCAGGCAAATATGTCCTAACAATGTCAAGCCTCAAAAAACCAAAATATATTTACCAGATCCTAATTATAGAGACCAAAAAAATGCTGGCGTGATTGGCAATGTTGATACTAAACTAGAGATCGGAAATACGCAAAGGCGTTACGACCAGGAGTATCCATATGATATGAATGGGGTATTTTCCCTCGCTTACGGAGCATTTAGAGATATATGTATATTTGCCTCACCAGACCGAAAATATAGTTGCAATGGCAATGGGTATTTTGTAGTTAACTGGTCGACTAAGTACTCAGATAGAAGAAATATACAGGTTATGGAAAATCCTTGTGATGCTATTGATTCCAGTGAAAAAAGTTTTATTTTAAGAACATTAGGAAAATTTGCTGTCTATAATGAAATTTATGGAGATCGAGCTACTTTAAAGTGTTTTCCTTTTGTTTATAGTTATCTTTCCAGGCTTATGAAGACGCCAAGTCAGCAAGATAATGTAATATTAAATGCACTTATATACAATAAATACGTTTTCATAGGGGGGCATGGAATAGCCTCGAATGATTATATTGAAACTCCATTGCACACTATTAGATTTCCAGGTGTTATTTTTCATGCAATGGCGCTTGAAAATTTGCTAACGCAGAATGAAAACACAAGAAGCCTAATTCCAGAAAAACTATACAAAATATTTCTTTTTTTTGGTTACTTTATTGGATACTTGTTTGTATTTTTGACAAACTCAACCATGCATAATTATAAGCACATCGCCGCTTACATACCATCCATACTTGTTTCAATGCTGTCAATTATATTTTATTTTATTTCAGTTAAATTAAATTGGTTTGGCGCGATTAGCGTTATAGCACCTGTCTTAGGGAATGTTTTCTCGCTAAACTTTGTAAGTATGTATTTAAATCATCTCTGGAAAATACAGCGAAAAATGTAATCCAACACATGTATATGATTAGACGTTATGTTTTTAACATTAAATTGAGTGTCTTTTTAAGAATCTTAAAGGAGAGCGTCCGTGCATAAATGGCAATTTATAATTTATTTGACGTTGTTATCTATTCGGGTACTTGCTAACGATCAAGTACAAATAATAGACTTTGAGTTGGATTCGATACAGACATATAGTCAAGATGGAAAACTTGGTAAAAAATTGAGTCGTGGAGATCTTCCTTTTCCTTTGCCTGGATTTCGAGTTGATTTAAAAGAATTAGGCAATGGAGTTTGTTTGACAAATGATAAAGGCACCTGCTTTCATGAGGGAGAACTAAAACTAAAAGATCCAGAATATACTAATAGCACAAATTGTGTCGATATGCGTAAGGAAGCAGGATCTAGAGGCCAGGGTTCTTGTGGAAGTTAATGATTAATCTTTATGATTAGGGTCATTTTAAATGATGCGTTACAACAAACGTGCTTCAATTTTTGCTCTACTTTTTTTAGTCGGATGCGCAACGATATCTAACACCGTACAGCATGACATTCCATCCTCTGAAGAGGTGATAAGTTGGATTGACAAAACTAATACGTGTGAAGGAACTGAAGATAGCTTTATTAAGGGCTATTTGTCGCATTCTTTAAATAAAGGAATAGTTAGAGATGCCAATTTGGATAGTTACATTACTTCAGTTAAAGATCGATTACTTACAGGATTACCAACTTCAAGGCCACGTATCCCGATCTATATAACATTCGATGATTCTGACTTTAGGGAAACATACCCGGAATGCGCTATTTTCATTAGTTTCGACTTTATAAATTCAGCAACTTCTGAAGATGAAATAGCAGCAGTTTTAGCTCACGAAATGTCGCACATTATGATAGGGCATTTTCAATCGGACGATGTTTTTAAAGCAATAAAAATGATGGGCAACCTTGCAACGACAGGCAGCATATTGGCTACAGGTGGCGGGACATTGCCACTTTTAAACGCATTAGGAATATTAGCCCCCTCTGTTGGCGGTGAAATTGGCGACAGCGTTGGGAGGCCGACCTGGAATCGAGGGCAAGAAACTCAAGCCGATTTACTCGGTCTTGAGCTGATGGTTAGAGCAGGTTATGACTATTCAGGTGCGAAAAGAACAATATCAAGCTATGAAAAATACGAAAACTCAAATAGTAAACCTCCATTACTTGAGCATAGCGGTGATAATCAAAACAAAATCACGAAAATTAACTTAATAAGTATGTTCAATGCAAAGTCGCATCCTTTAACTCAAGACCGAACTTCATTAATTGTACAATATAAATCTAAAAATCTAACCTCTGCAAAAGTAAGAATCGATAGGAATGAGAATTTTAAGGCGCTTAAGGAATCTAAAGGCTTTAAGAACCTGGCTGAGCAAGTTCACACGGTTAAAAATATAACCATTAATACTATATCGCCTGCGAATGGCGCTAGTCTATTGAATAAAAAGTTACTAAACGATTCTGATACTACCTTTAACTTTAAGGTACTTTCAAAAATTGGTGAACTCAAGTCTGCAAGTGTAAGCGTACTTAAAGAATTAGCCGCTCATGGAGATGCTCCTAAATTATTTCAATTATATGTTATCCGGGAGCTAATTAATGAAAATAGGTTAATTGATGCTGCAGAAGTATTTGAAATAGTTAATACAAAAAGAAATCTTGCTTTGAATGAATATAGAATTGGGCTTGAACTTTATGAAGCGCTCGGTGGGCATCAACGAAGAACTCTGGGTAATATCTTGCAATCGAACGTAGAAAATCCTTACGAATCGAAATTTACATCGCTGAAAAAGGATTGTATGTTAAAGGATGTCGAGAATTTCTCGACAAACTTATTGACAGACGCAATGAATTATAATCCAAATGATACAGAGAAAAATTCTCCTTGTATGACTTCGCATGAACGAAGCTTATATCAAGTTAGATAACGAAACCCTCTACAGATATTTGCTTGGGGTTGCCCTAATTGCAATACTACTAATTGCCCATCGCAACTATAATTTGAATGACAGCCTAATTGCTATTAGCTGTTCCTGCATACAAAATCTTGCCTGGCTGGTCAGAGTCGGTTTTGCTCCTTTGTCTTCGATAGAGCAAGTTCGGCCATTAACATATGGATTTTGATTATGTTCAATAACTTGCCGGAATTAGGGCTTTCGGTTGAATGTCGGCTGATTGGATTCCTGCCGACATTGAGTCCAAAACCTTGAATGGCAAATAGGGGTCGCTATGTTAAGCTCAACATAGCGGCCACTATGTGTAGTACGAAACTATGTGTATTTGCACATTTACCCAGGGGATCAGCCCTTGCTATCCATTGCATAAGG
>NZ_JBSYXO010000039.1:0-39001 GCF_054172045.1 Methylomonas sp. MgM2
CTTCGCGGTTTTGAAATCGCGACGAGGCGTCGCTCCCACAGGTCTGTGAAAAAAGTAAATCCTTACAGTTTTTTAACCGCTTCGGCGACGATGTCCATCAATTCGTTGCCGCCGTTGTCGACGTAGTCGGTAATTTGTTTGCGCATGCGCGGTTCCCAAAAGTTCTTGATGTGTTGCTCGACACCGTGTATCGCGACTTCTCTGTCCGGCTCGGATTTGAAAAAAGAGCCGATGTTGTTCGCCATTTTGATTAAATTGCTGTTGTCCATGTTTATGCGACCGATTCTTGAATATGTTGTAAACGATGAGGATGGGTATAAATCGTGTGATTTTCGTTGCGGGCGAAACCGATTAGGGTCAAGCCGCAATCGCCGGCTAATTGTATCGCCAGCCCGGTCGGGGCCGAGATCGCCGCCAATAGGGTAATACCGACGCTGGCGGCCTTTTGCACCATTTCGTAGCTGGCGCGGCTAGTCACCAACAGCCAGCCTTTGTCGAAATCGCAGCCGGCTTTGGACAGTGCGCCTATCAATTTGTCCAAGGCATTGTGGCGGCCGACGTCTTCGCGGACCGCAATCAAACCGCGTTCCGGGTCCAGCCAGCCGGCAGCGTGTACCGCGCCGGTCATTTGGTTTAGGGTTTGTTTGCCGGGCATTTCCTGCATGGCTTGGCAGAGTTTATCCGCGTCCAAGGGCAAACCGGCGCCGACCGGCGGCGGGCGCCGAATGGCTTGTTCCAGCGTGCTGGCTCCGCAGAGCCCGCAGCCGGTACGGCCCGTCATGTTGCGGCCCTTGCCCTGCATGGCCTCGCGGCGAACTTCGGGAATGGTCATGCGCACTTCGACGCCTTTGGAGCGTTGCACGACCCGCACCGCTTGCAGTTCGGCCGGATGAGCGATGATGCCTTCGGTCAGGCTGAAACCTAGCGCGAAATCCTCCAGGTTCAGCGGCGTGACCAACATCACCACATGCGGTTGAGTGTTGTAGACCAATACCACCGGCACTTCCTCGGCGACGATGTCCTCTTTGTGCTGGTGGGTCGGGCCGCGCCAGACATCGAATGTGCCTCTTCGATAACTGCTCCAGCCCAACTCACTGATGGCATCCATAGCTGATTTTGCGGTTTACTCGCTGGCGGCGATGCGGTTTTCCAGCAATGCCAATTGGTCTTCCGAGAAGTCTCGGTATTGTTTTTGCCATTCCGAAGGTTGCGCGACTTTTTCCACGCGTACCGCCGTCACCTTATATTCAGGGCAGTTGGTCGCCCAATCCGAGTTGTCGGTGGTGATGACATTGGCGCCCGAATGCGGGAAGTGGAAAGTGGTGTAAACCACGCCAGGCTGCATTCTGTCGGTGATGACCGCATGCATGACGGTTTCGCCGGTGCGGCTCTTGATCCCGACCCAGTCGCCGTCGGCGATGCCCAAAACTTCGGCATCGTGCGGATGGATTTCCAGGCGGTCTTCGTCGTGCCATGCGACGTTATCGGTACGCCGGGTTTGGGCGCCGACGTTGTATTGCGACAATATGCGCCCCGTCGTCAAGATCAGCGGGAACTTGCTGTTGGTGCGTTCCTCGGTCGGTACGTATTCGGTCAGCATGAAACGGCCTTTGCCGCGCACGAAGTGGTCGGCGTGCATGATAGGCGTGCCGTCGGGCGCTTCGTCGTTGCAAGGCCATTGAATGCTGCCCATCGCATCGATTTTTTCGTAGCTGACGCCGGCAAATTGCGGGGTCAGACTGGCGATTTCGGCCATAATCTCCGAGGGATGACTGTAGTTCATCGGATAACCCAAGGCATTGGCCAAGTCTTGTGTGACTTCCCAGTCTTCTTTGCCCGCCAGCGGGGTCATGACTTTGCGCACCGGCGAAATACGACGTTCCGCGTTGGTGAAGGTACCGTTTTTCTCCAGGAACGACGAGCCCGGCAGGAACACGTGGGCGAATTTGGCGGTTTCGTTCAGGAAAATGTCTTGTACGATCAAGCATTCCAAAGAGCGCAGGGCGTGATGTACGTGCTGGGTATCCGGATCGGATTGGGCGATGTCTTCGCCTTGTACGTACAAGCCTTTGAAACTGCCGTCGATAGACGCGGCGAACATGTTCGGAATCCGCAGGCCTGGCTCGGCTGATAAGGACACTCCCCAGGCCGCTTCGAATTGCTCGCGGGTAGCGGTGTCGGAAACGTGGCGGTAGCCGACGAATTCGTGCGGGAACGAGCCCATGTCGCAAGAGCCTTGCACGTTGTTTTGGCCGCGTAATGGATTAACACCGACGCCTTCACGGCCGATGTTGCCGGTGGCCATGGCTAGGTTGGCGATGCCGATCACGGTGGTCGAGCCTTGGCTGTGCTCGGTGACGCCCAAGCCGTAGTAGATCGCGCCGTTGCCGCCGGTGGCGTACAGGCGGGCCGCCGCGCGCATGGTTTCGGGGTCTATGCCGGTGATTTCGGCAACCGCTTCGGGCGCATATTGCGGTTGGGAAACGAATTCCTTCCATTTGATGTAGGATTCGACGTCGCAGCGTTCGGTGGCGAATTGGTCGTCGGCCAGGCCTTCGGTGACGATGACGTGGGCCAAGGAGGTGACCACGGCGACGTTGGTACCGGGGCGCAGTTTTAGATGGTAATCGGCTTTGACGTGCGGGCTGTTGCGCACCAAGTCGATGCTGCGCGGGTCGATCACGATCAGTTTGGCGCCTTGACGTAAACGGCGTTTCATCATCGAACCGAATACCGGGTGGCCGTCGGTCGGGTTGGCGCCGATTACCAAGATGACGTCGGAATGCATCACGGAATCGAAGGTTTGGGTGCCGGACGATTCGCCGAAGGTGTTTTTCAAGCCGTAGCCGGTCGGCGAATGGCAAACCCGGGCGCAGGTGTCGACGTTGTTGTTGCCGAAGCCGGCGCGGATCAGTTTTTGTACCAGATAGGTTTCTTCGTTGGTGCAGCGCGACGAGGTAATGCCGCCTACCGCGTCTCTGCCGTAGTTGGCTTGTATGCCTTTCAGTTTGTCCGCCGCGAATTGGATGGCTTCTTCCCAGCTGACTTCGCGCCACGGTTCGCTGATTTTGTCGCGTATCATCGGCGTGGTGATGCGGTCTTTATGGGTGGCATAGCCGAAGGCGAACCGGCCTTTGACGCAGGAGTGGCCGTGGTTGGCCTTGCCGTTTTTGTCCGGCACCATGCGCACCAGTTGCTCGCCTTTCATGTCGGCCTTGAACGAACAGCCGACGCCGCAGTAAGCGCAGGTCGTGATGATGCTGTGTTCGGGTTGGCCGTGATCGATCACGGACTTTTCCATCAGCGTCGCGGTCGGGCAGGCTTGTACGCAAGCGCCGCAAGAGACGCATTCGGAATCCATGAACGGCTGGTTTTGGCTGGGAGAGACCTTGGATTCGAAGCCGCGGCCGTCTATCGTTAACGCGAAGGTGCCTTGGGTTTCTTCGCAGGCGCGTACGCAACGCGAACAGACGATGCATTTGGACGGATCGAAGGTGAAATAGGGGTTGCTGGTGTCTTTTGCCGAGCTCAGATGGTTATCGCCGTCGAAACCGTAGCGCACTTCGCGCAGGCCGACCGCACCGACAGTATCTTGCAGCTCGCAGTCGCCATTGGCCGCACAGGTCAAGCAATCCAGCGGATGGTCGGAGATGTAGAGTTCGGCGATGCCGCGGCGGATATTGGCCAGCTTTTCGTTCTGGGTGCAGACTTTCATGCCGGCCCCGACCGGGGTGGTGCAGGAAGCGGGATAGCCGCGGGCGCCTTCGATTTGCACCAGGCACATGCGGCAGGAACCGAACGGCTCCAGGCTGTCGGTGGCGCATAATTTAGGTATCGTGATGCCGGCTTCGGCGGCGGCGCGCATCACCGAGGTTCCGGCGGCGACAGTGACTTTTTGACCGTCGATTTCCAGCGTGACTTGATCGTTGGACGCGCTAGCAGGCGTGCCGTAATCGATTTCTGAATTCGTAGACATAATGCTCTCCTGGTGATCGATCAGGCTTTGGTTGCAGGCAGACCAAAGTCTTCAGGGAAATGATTCAGCGCACTCAACACCGGATAAGGTGTCATGCCGCCCATTGCACACAAGGAACCGTACATCATGGTGTCGCACAAATCCCTAAGTAGTACTGTATTGTTATCTTTTTGGACATCGTTGACGATGCGGTCTATCACTTCAACGCCGCGCGTTGAGCCGATGCGGCAGGGTGTGCATTTGCCGCAGGATTCTTCGACGCAAAATTCCATTGCATAACGGGCCATGCCGGCCATGTCGACGCTGTCGTCGTGAACGACGATGCCGCCGTGTCCCAAAACGGCCGAGATCGCCGCAAAGGCTTCGTAATCCAGCGGGGTGTCGAATTGGCCTTCGTGCAGGTAGGCGCCCAGAGGGCCTCCGACTTGTACCGCGCGTATCGGCCGGCCGCTGGCCGAGCCGCCGCCGTAGTCGTAAAGGATTTCACGCAAGGTCATGCCGAATGCGGCTTCGAACAAGCCGGGGTGTTTAATGTTGCCGGCCAATTGCAAGGGTAGGGTGCCTCGCGAACGGCCCATGCCGTAATTTTTGTAGTATTCGCCGCCTTTGTCCAGGATGATGGGAACCGAGGCCAATGAAATGACGTTGTTGACGATGGTGGGTTTGCCGAACAAACCGACGATGGCCGGGAGCGGCGGCTTGAAGCGGACCAAGCCGCGTTTGCCTTCCAAACTTTCCAACAGCGAGGTTTCTTCGCCGCAAATATAAGCGCCGGCGCCGCTGCGTACCTCCAGATGGAAGGTTTTGCCGCTGCCTTGGATGTTTTCGCCTAAGTAACCGTTTTTGTAGGCGGCTTCTATGGCTTGATTCAATGCGATTTTGGCGTGCGGGTATTCGATGCGCAGATAGATGTAGCCTTGGGTCGCGCCGACGGCCAGGCCGGCGATGGTCATGCCTTCTATCAGTACGAACGGGTCGCCTTCCATGATCATACGGTCGGAGAAGGTGCCGGAATCGCCTTCGTCGGCGTTGCAGACGATGTATTTTTGCTCGGCCGGCGCGTTCAATACGGTGTTCCACTTGATGCCGGTCGGGAAAGCGGCGCCGCCGCGGCCGCGCAGTCCGGATTCGGTGACTTGCTTGACGATGTCGGCCGGTTGCAGGGCGATTGCATTTTTCAGGCCGCGATAGCCGTCGTGTGCGATGTAATCGTCCAGGCTGACCGGATCGGTCAGGCCGACGCGGGCGAAGGTGAGGCGGTTTTGGTTTTTGAAATAGGGCAGGTCTTCGATATTGCCGAGATATAGCGGATGTTCTTTGCCTTCCAGAAAGCCGGCTTCCAATAATGAGGCGATATTTTCCGCTTGCACCGGGCCGTAAGCGACGCGGCCTTGCGCGGTTTCGACTTCGACCAGGGGCTCCAGCCAAAATAAACCGCGCGAGCCGTTGCGCACGACCTGAACGTCCGGATTTTTGCTGCTTACCAGTTCTTGCAATTTTTTTGCGACTTGCTCGGCGCCCAAGGACAGCGCGGTCGAATCGCGGGAGATAAATACGCGGGTCATTATTTAGTACCTTTGCATGCGGCAATTAATTGATCGAATTTTTCCGGTGTCACGCGGCCGTAAACTTCATCATCTATAGTGATGTTGGGCGAACAGGCGCAGTTACCTAGGCAATAGACCGGCTCTAAAGAAAAATGTTCATCGGCGGTTGTTTCGTGAAAATCGATGCCTAAGGTTTGTTTGGCGTGAGTTTCCAATGCCTTGCTTTGCATCGCTTGGCAGGATTCGGCGCGGCAAATGCGAATCGTGTGCTTGCCCGGCCGCGTCATGCGGAAATAGTGATAAAAACTGATGACCCCGTGTACTTCAGCCTTGGAGAGATTTAAGGTCTTGGCGATATCTTCGACCGCTTCAGGCGGTATATAGCCCAGCGTATCCTGTATGCCGTGAAGGATAGGGAGCAAATTGCCCGGCATCGTTTGATGGACTTGCAGTATGTCAAGCACTATGGATTGTTGGCTTCGGTAGTCTTGCATCGTGTACTCTTCTAAATAATGAGTTATTTAGTCGGCTATTTAATCACGAACAAATGCGCTTTTGCAATGAAAGGCGCCAGCGCAATCCCGTGTATTTCCTAATCTTTACGTGGTTATTTAACGGCTTACGAATTCGGGCTCGAAATAGTAAACAATAAATTTAGTTGAGGCTTTACTTTTAAATGATAATTGTTATCATTAATCGCATGTGTGGATTGAACTCTTTTGAGGTTAGTTATGTACGTGTGTGTGTGTAAAGCTGTTACCGATCGTCATATTGTTCAGGCAATCGATCAGGGCGCAAATACCCGCAGGCAGGTGATGCAATGCACTGGGGCGGGCGGCGTGTGCGGTAAGTGTTCGCAAAGCTTGAAAAGCCTGGTCGATGAGCAAATAGTTCGGCAAGGTTGTTTACAGCCGGCGTGACAAGTTTGATTTTTAAAATCACGGCGTTGTACAGTGCGTGCCACTCACTGTATTAGAACTTAAGTGAAATTGGTTACGAGGCGGTGGGTAAAAGAAGCAGGATGGCGAAGCCATCCTGCTTAATTATTTATTCGGTTGGGGTGGTTTCTTCGGCTTCGCCGGAGGCTGGTTCTGGAGTAGGACTTTGCTCTTCTGCGGTATCTTTCGATTCGCTTTCTGATTGATGTTCGTCCGTAGGCTCTTTGGCGGCCGGAGTGGCGGATGGTTTCGGCTCAGGCGGCAACAAGATTTCGACTTTGGCGCTATTGCGTAAATTTTCAATCATCGTTTGGGCTTTTTGGCGTTGCAGCATCGGACGAAGCTGATCTTTAACAGCGTCAAACGGCGGCGGGGTTAGCGTTCTGGAGTCTTCCCTCAAAATTACATGCCAGCCGAACTGGGTTTGTACGGGCTCCTTGCTGAATTTGCCATTCTCCAACGCGATTACAGCTTCCGAAAAGGGGGGAACCATGCGGTCGGCGGTAAACCAACCCAAGTCGCCGCCTTCGGAGCCGGCAGGGTCGATAGAGTGTTTTTGTGCCAAAGCTTGGAAGTCGCCGCCTTTTTCCAGTTCAGCAATAATCGTTTTGGCTTCGTCTTCAGTTTTGACTAATATGTGGCGCGCTTTGTATTCTTCGCCCATGTTGGCCATTTTAGATTCGTATTCAGCCTTGATTTCGTCGTCGGTGACCGGATTGGCTTTAAGATAATCCTGTAAAGCTGCTTGCGAAAGCAATGAATTTCTAACGGTTTCCAAACGCTCGATAACTTCCGGGCTTTTATCCAGTCCTTTTTTTAGGGCTTCCTGAATTAGTAATTCACGCTGAACCAATTCCTCTATTAATTGCTCTTTTGGAAAGTTTTGGCCGTGGCTGCGTTCGGCGATTTCTTTTTCTAATGTTTCCAGCGTTTTTTTACTGATAAAGACTCCATTAACCGAAGCGACCGCATCTTCCTTGCTTACGGCGGTTGTAGCACTAGTGCCGGGTGCTCCGGATTTTTCGCAGCCGGATATAAAGGCAACCCCGGCCAGCATTAATGGAATGATTTTTAAGTTCATTAGTTTAATTTCCTTTGTTGTTTTCAGTGGGGGATAAAGCATTGATACTTAACGCGTGAATTTCCTGTTTCATCATGTTGCCCAACGCTTGGTAAACCAATTGGTGTCTTTGCACGAGCGATTTACCTTCGAACAACTCGGAAACGATGGTGACATCGTAATGTCCGCCCCCCGTGTTACCGGCATGTCCGGCGTGAGCGGCGCTATTGTCGACTATTTCGATTAATTCAGGTTTAAGAACTTCTTCTAATTTTTGTTTAATTATATTCGCGGTCATTGTGGAAATACCTGTTTAAACGGTTTCACTGTAACATGGGCGTAGACACCGGCCGCAACATACGGATCCGCATCCGCCCATTGCTGAGCGGCCTCCAGGCTGGCGAATTCGGCGACGATAAGGCTGCCACTGAAACCGGCCTGACCGGGATTTTCAGTGTCTATTGCCGGATGAGGGCCTGCTAATACCAGTTTTCCTTGATCTTGTAAAACTTGTAGCCTTTTTAAATGCGCGGGTCGAGCTGTTAGGCGTTTTTGCAGACTGTCGGCAATGTCTTCGCCGATAATGGCGTATAACATTATTCGTTCGCCTCCGATTCCGGAACGTACTTATACAAAAATATAACCTGGATGACGATAAAAATTGCCATTAAACCGGGTACGCCAAAGGTTTTGAAATCGACCCAATCATCGGTATTGAAGTTGTACATTACGTAAAGATTTAAAAAACCGACGGTAAGGAAAAATAATGCCCAGCTCAGATTTAACCGTTTCCAAATCTTGGAAGGAAGCTCCATATTGGCCCCCATCATGCGCTCTATAAAGGTTTTCGAACCGATGAATTGGCTAGCCAGTAAAGCGCCGCCGAACAGCCATTCGATAATCGATAGCTTCCATTTGATGAACTGTTCGTCCTGTAAATAAAGCGTGGCCCCACCCATGACTAAAATCAACCCTAATGTGATCCATTGCATGGTTTCTACTTTGCGATACATCAACCAATAAGCGCCGATTTGCACGACGGTGGCGACGATGACAACGGCTGTGGCGACGTAGATGTCATATTGTTTGTAAGCAACAAAAAATAGAATGATAGGGAAGAATTCTAAAAGGGGTTTCATCGAAATTAACTTACGAAGTGATTGAGTAATTAAGCGTAATAATCAACGCGGACAATGATATTTTCTAGTTGGGTCTGTTGGGAAGCATTTCGAATTTGATTGTATGCTTGTAACGCTTGATTGACCCGTCTATCACCTTCCTGAATAAAATGATTTTCTTTTGACAGCCCGGTTTGGCTGATGGCGGCTTGAATCTGTTCGGGCGTAGAGGGGTTCGATTCTTGCTTATTGTTATTTTGTTCATTAGCGGTCGGGAGCGTGATGGACTGATTGCTAATACCAGCCGAGTACGGACGAGCAAACCCGATCGTTTGAGCTGCTAATGACGTATTCCGGCTAGTAATCACAAGGCACTGTTGTTTGCATTCGAAATTGTTTTTATTGTAGAGACTTTACCGGTAAATGTACATGTGGCTGATGCCATAGCTGATAGAATGCCGTATTTATATGAATCGGAGTGAGAGTATGCATGACGAAAACACTGAATTAGAAGCCGCGACTTTTAGACGCTTTGTGGCGCATTTGCAGGAACATACCGAAGTTCAAAACATCGAGCTGATGATCCTGGCCAATTTTTGCCGCAATTGTCTAGCGAAATGGTATGTAGAGGCGGCTGAACAGAGGGGCGCAACCGTCAGTTACGAGCAAGCCAGGGAAATCGTATACGGCATGCCCTACAGCGAATGGAAGCAACGTTACCAAACAGAAGCCACGGCCGAACAGTTAGCGGCTTATGAAGCCAAACAAAAATGAAAAACCGAGCAACGCCGACCGCCAGTCTTGATGACGCGCTGTTTGCCGGCATCATCGGCGAAGAATATCAAGTCCTAAAGAAAATTTGCCCACTGGCCGCGGAAATGAGCCGATTGGTCGGAAAAGAAGTCGCCGCTTGCCGCCCGAATTTTTCCGTTATGCCCCGTTTGGTGGAATTAGGTGGCGGTACCGGCATCACGACCTTGTCGATATTGTCGGCTTGCGAGGACGTAACGGTGTTGAGTGTCGACAACGAACCGACCATGCAGAAACAGGCGGAGCAAAGTCTGCGCGATTGGGTTGAGCGGGGGCGGTTGTCCTTTTCGGCCGACGATGCGCTCGCCGCTTTACGCGGTTTGGCCGACGAAAGCGTCAATATCGTGGCGTCGGCATACACCTTGCATAATTTCGAACAGGCATATCGAAAACGGGTTGTCGGCGAAATATACAGGGTGTTGGTGCCCGGCGGACGCTTCATTAACGGAGACCGCTATGCATTGGACGACGTTCAGCTGCATACGCGAAATACCCAGCAAGAAGTGGCCGGCTATTTCGAAGTCCTGAAACGAATGGATCGATTGGATTTATTGGAACAATGGGTACTCCATGTGATCGGCGACGAGGCCGAGAACCGTATTATGCGGGAGTCGGCCGCATTGTCGCAGCTGTCGGATGCCGGTTTTCACGATGTTCGATTAACTGAGCGCAGGAAAGGCAATGCGTTAGTGACGGCCGTTAAAGCGGTAGCCGTTTGAGTGTTCAACAGGGGTGGCGATACAAGTCAACATAGGTGCGTGGCATGGCCGAGTCAAAAAATCAGAAAAAAAAGCAGAAATCGGAAAGTTTTGCGGACGATTTGGATTCGATGCTGAATCTGGACGCGACGTCCGAGCAGCAGGTCGAGTTAATTGACGACGATGATGCAATCGACCGTTTATTGATGGTTGATGCATTCGAAGAACCAAACGACGACGAAACAGAGTCCGGCGACATAAGCGAACTGTTGGATGAAGACGCCGATAAGATTGATAAGTCTATGATTGATCTAGACGAATTCGGCGATGACTCCGACTATTTTATTCCGGACTTTCAATTGAAGACCGATACTAACAAATCGGACAGTGGCGAAGAGCAGACTTTTTCCGACGAATCGGAATTCGAAATCCATGCGGAACCGGCGGAATCGAATGAAGTTGAAGCGCTTGACGAGTTTGATCAATTTGCCGATGAAGCTCCTGCAATGCCCGGTTTAACAACGGAATCCGAATCGGTCGATCATAAGGAGCTTGAAAGCATGACTGAAATCGATGAGTTTGAGATTGCTGATAATGAGCCGATTGGTACCGAACATACGGATTTTTTGATAGCCGACTTTGATATTTCGGCCGACGGCGATGATATGCCGCACGAACACCAGATAAACCCAAGTCAGTCCGAAATTGCGGAACTAGACGAAGAAGCCCGGTCCGAATCAAACGATGAATCCGGCGACGATGGTTCAGTTACTCAATCGAGTGATTTGGCACCTGACGATTCGGACGAAATCGCACGCCGCAGTGACGACGGCGATTCAGATATCGATGTTGGCGGTAAAGCGGTTGAACTTGATGATCCAGCCGCCCGATTCAATGAAAAACTCGCGGAGGTATATGCCGGGCTTGACGGGTTAGCCAAGCAACAAACACATCTTGAGCAGGAGATTCAGCAGAAAGGCAATCAAGACAATTTAATCGAATGCCTGGAAAGACTCGATTTCCTAAAGACCGAACAACAGAAAGTCAAGCGTAATGTCGATGGCCTGCTTAATCAAAGACCGGTATCCGCCTATTTGGCGATCGGTATCGCAATTATCGCGCTAATCGTAGGAGGGGGCTTAGGTTTTCAAGGTTATATCGCCAAACGTCAATTGGCGGAAGTTGCCGAATTTATCGGCAAGATGCGGGAACAAATCAATGCGGCGCCGGTTGCCGAAGTCGCCGAAAAGGAATTACTGCGCAAACGACTCGATGAGTTGGCGACTGCCAATAGCGCCACCGCAAATCAGGTCGCCGAGCTTATAAAGTCCATTCAAGGCGATGGCGACAATGCGGGCGGAGGGGTCATGCAGCAGCTCAAGACGCTGAACGACCGGAATAAGGAGATGGGCGCTGTCTTAAGTGCTTTGCAAAATAAGGTCACCTCATTGGACAAAGGAAAAAGTGCTGACAGAGCCAAAGCGGCCGTAAACAAGCGAGCGATTCCGCAGCAGGCGTGGGTAGTCAACTTAGTGGCGTATAAACAAGATTGGTATGCAAGCCGTAAAGCTGAAGAATTCGGTGCCAAGGGCATTCCCGCTAAAGTCCAGAAAGTGATGTCGAAAGGTGAGCAATGGTATCGTTTGGTGGTTGATGGATTCGAGAGTCAGGGCGAAGCCTCTGCTTACGCCACTCGTGCAAAGAAAACGCTCAATTTAGATTCCGTCTGGGTCGCTAAAAAATAACTAGCTTGATATATGAGCGGTCAGAAGCTGGTGGTTGCCGTTTCATCCAGAGCCTTGTTCAATTTGGACGAATCGCACCGAGTTTTTGAAACGCAGGGTAAAGACGCCTACTGTAATTATCAGATAGAGCACGAAAACGAGGTGCTGGAGGCCGGACCGGGATTTCATTTGGTAAAAAAATTTTTGGATATTAATAAGGACTTTCCCGAATCGCCATTAGTTGAAATCATTTTACTATCGCAAAACAGCGCCGATACCGGTTTGAGGATTTTTAACTCCATTAATCATTATGGCTTATCAATCAGTCGGGCGGCGTTTACAAGTGGTATTTCGCCGTACGGTTACATTCCGGCTTTCGGGGCGCATTTGTTCTTGTCGGCAAACGGTGACGATGTAAAAAAAGCGCTGGCGGCGGGCTATGCGGCGGCGACCATCGTTTCAGGGGCTGTCGCCGAAGCTTCCGCTCAACTACGGATTGCTTTCGACGGCGACTCGGTTTTATTTTCCGATGAGTCGGAAAGAATTTATCAACAGCAGGGATTAGCCGCCTTTGCGGCCAACGAGCGTGACGAAGCCCATAAACCTTTAACCGGTGGGCCGTTAAAAGAGTTTTTGCATGCTTTGCATCGAATTCAGAGCCGTTATGAGCCTGAAGCGTCGCCGATACGTACCGCACTGGTTACGGCTCGGTCCGCGCCGGCGCATGAGCGTGTAGTCAGGACCTTGAGGACTTGGGGTGTTCGTATCGACGAGGCTCTGTTTTTGGGCGGATTGCCGAAGGGCGCTTTTCTAAAAGCGTTCGGGGCGGATATATTTTTCGACGACCAGAGAGGGCACTGCGAATCGGCTCAGATGTACCAAGTTGCGGCGGCACATGTGCCGCATGGCATTACGAATCAAAGTTGAATCTAAATCGCGCAAAAAAGGCGTTGCTTTCCAGGCAAGCGGTTAAATGCAGCGATTGCTCTGTCGTTAGCGGAATGTTGCTATCGACCTTGTATTTTCCGGGTGGTAGGAACACTTGCCTCTTATCGCTATCTTCGTCGACAACGATAGCCGTTTGGTTGCCGTTAGCGCTCTTAAAGCTGTATACGCTATAAACCCCGGTAATTTTTTCCATCAAAATATGGGTGACGTTGGAAATGCTCAATGCGTTTTGTTGGCGGATAATTGCAAACGTCGCCGGTTCCCGGTCTCTGTAGGACATGGCGACATCGCCGGTTGAGCAGTCGAACGCGCGGCCTTCCGCTATCAGATAACTGCTGTGGGAAATGGTTAAAACGTTTCCCGATTTGCTAATCGAATTTGTTTTGCTGAGGATCTGATTCATCTTTTCAAACGAATCTTTTTCATGTTCCAAAGGAATCAGTGCGAGGTTGAGTTTCGCCGGAGACGCGCTTTTGCCTTGGCCGCTAAGTTGCCGAATTTTCTGCAATTTATTTATCTCTTGTAGAAAGTTGGAAGCGGTACTGAATCCAAACAGGAATTTTGCGCGTAAAGTCTGGCCGGGAATGATCGAATCAAATATGGGTTGATAACCCAGTAAATGCAGAGCCAATCTCGTTTGGGTATTTCTATCGAGATTTGCAACAGAATCATCCGTTTGCAGTGCCAAGCCGATATCTTGCGCGTCGACCGCGAGAAAGCCGTTAGGCAATGCTCTTCTGGATTTGTGCGTTGGGCAAGGCGGAAGCTCGTCATTTAAATCCCAATAAAAACCGAAATCCAAGGTGTCAGGGGCAGGACTGATTGTTAAGCGATCAGCATATTCGGTTGCGAACTGAAAGACTTCGTTGATCTCGCTCGGCGCAAGTAAAGTCGGGCTCGAAATGCTAAATAGAAGATTGCGCTTGATGACGGCTTCAATAGTCGGCTGCTGTTTAAATTCGGTTAATTTTGTCGGCTGACTAGTTTGCAGCGCATTTTGCGCCGCCGCTAAGCTATATAGCAATGCCGATATTTTCCATAAAGTAGCCGACGGCTCTTCGTAAAACGAGCTGTAACAGCGCATGCAGTAGCCTATGCACTGCAAGGCATAATAAATAGCGGTCTGACGTTCCGACTCCATCAACGTGGGGTCTTCGACCAACTGAGAGAAAAGCAGACTTAATTGTCTGAGCAGTTGCATACTTAATTTGGCCGCTTTGCGGGACTTACCAGGCGCCAATTGCCCTGAAGCGGCGACTGCAATGCTGGTGGAAAAATGTAGAGTCAGTGGCGTTGCGCTGATTAATATCGGAAGCAATTCGGACGCTTGTTCTTCATCTTTAAGCTGTTTTAATAGCTGGCTCATTTGGTGCGCCGCCTGCAGTTGCGGCAATTCGCCTAAGGCGTCCAACCAGCTTGTCAGCCCATCTGCGCTTAGTTCGAACGGCAATAAATTCGAGTTTGTCATTATTCTTTTATCATTGTCATATTTTGCTGCAAGTCTAGTCGAATTTGCTTTGATTTTGAAAACCAAACATTTTGTTATTTGTGAAACCGCATAATAATGTGCCGTTTCTCTCAGCATGCATCGGATCATGATTCGAATACTTGAATGGAAACGGCCAATGCTGGCGCCGGTGTTTGGCGCCGTTCTGGCGTTGGCATTTGCACCATACGATTATAGTTATTTGGCCATAATTGCATTGATGTTTTTTTACCGTCTTTGTCATGCCCAATCGATTCGGCAAGCCGCATTCACCGGGTATCTTTTCGGTTTGGGGATGTTTGGCTGCGGAACTTGGTGGGTGTATGTGAGCATACATGAATTCGGTGGGGCGGGTTTCATGAGTTCCGGTATGCTGACAGTGTTGTTCGTGGCGCTATGGGCGATATTTCCCGCCGTCGCCGCCGCGTTAGCGTCTAGCATTTGTTCGAAAGTGGGGCCGATTTCCAGAATTACGATATTCGCTTGGCTTTGGGTATTAGTGGAATATGTCCGCGGTTATTGGATATTAAACGGATTTCCTTGGTTACAAATCGCCTATAGTCAATTGAATACGCCATTAGCCGGATTTGCTCCGCTTGCGGGGGTGTATGGGGTCGGTTTTTTGTTGAGTATGTCGGCGTCGACTCTGTACGAAACAGTGTTAAGACAATTGCCGCGTCTAGTCGGAATCCCGGTTTTACTGTCGGTTTGGCTTGGCGGCTGGTTGCTGAAGGATGTGCAGTGGACCCGTCCGATCGGCAATTCGATCAAGATTGCCTTGATGCAGGGTAATATCGATCAGAAAATAAAGTGGCAGCCGAATCAGCAATTGAAGACCTTGAATCTTTATCAGGAGCTGACAGAACGGCACTGGGACTCTGATGTCATCGTTTGGCCGGAAACCGCAATTCCTGCCTTTCTATCCGATGTTAAAACGTCCTTTCTGGAACCGTTGGCGAATAAAGCGCGTAATCACGGCGCCGATATCGTGGTGAGTTTACCAAGCAATGGTCAGGGCAAGGATTATTACAATAGCGTAATGACTTTGGGTAAGAATGAGGCCTTGTATCACAAGACCCATCTATTGCCGTTCGGCGAATATCTGCCTTTACAGCCTTTATCGGGCTGGATATTGGATCAGTTGCGGATTCCGTTGGGAAATTTCGCCGCCGGCAGGGCTGATCAGCCGCTATTGCGTGCCGGCGGCTATCCGGTTGTGACGACGATTTGCTATGAAGATGCGTTTGGTGAGTTGGTTATCCGCCAAGTGGAGCATGCCGCCTATTTGGTTAATGTCACGAACGATGCGTGGTTCGGTCATACCGCCGAACCCTACCAGCATATGCAGATGGCGCAAATGCGGGCATTGGAAACAGGGCGTTATATGGCTCGCGCAACCAACACAGGGTTGAGCGGGATTGTGCTGCCGAATGGCAAGATCAGGCATCAAGCACCTTTATACACAACCACAACATTGACCGGTGAAATCATTCCCATGACGGGTTTGACGCCGTATGCGCGCTACGGTGACAGGATGATATTTATCGGTTTAATTGTCTTCGTTGTCACGGTACTCGGTTTAGAATCGCGGATAAATGGTGGCGTTGATTCAATTAGTCCGGATTAATGTTCGACAAATCCATACCGACCAAACGGAAAACCCTGCTTAGGTCAGTGTTGCCAAACTTGAGAGCACTTCATTTAAGCTGTGTTTAAAGGACTGAAACTGCCGGATAATGTCATCGCCGGTACCGATGACGCAAGCCTGTTCCAATGCGGCCGCATCTTGATTCAGTTGAATGGCACCGATGTTGCCGGCGCTGCCCTTGATACCGTGCGCCAATGTTCTGACTTCATCGTATGCTTGTTGCTCTATAGAGGTCTGTATCGTCTCTGCGTAGGTTTGGTATTGCTGATAAAACAACAACAACATCCTTTTATAAAAAGGCCATTTTCCCAAGCAGCGTTTTAAGCCGCCGGCAATGTCTATGCCAGGCAATGATTCCGGTGGGCAGTCAATTTCATTTTTCATTATTGTTGTTTACCGATGTAACTGAAGTGATTACGATACCGCTTAAATTGGTGAATCTAATTCAAGTATAGATTATCGGAATATTTGATTTATCAGTTGGCTGGTTGATCGGCCTCAATCGAACGAAACTTATATTTCCTTGGTAATTGCAAAAGCGATTGCGCTCAGTGTTACCCAATTTAAAACCAACTGCATATCAATGGCTTAAGCTGCTGTTTATAAATTGATACTACCGGTTGATCCGAAAATCATTGACCGCTCTTAACTGGGCATGGGCATCCGGCCCATCCAAAGTCTCGCCGCTTACCTCGTTAATTTGCGTTGATGCCACTTACGCCAATAAGCGCTTCATGTCGCTAAAAAAGGCCATAGCGCTCCTTGACTTCCGGCGGTACCTTGGCTCGCAAACGGAAGTTTAGTCGATGATCTAAGGATATCGTCCAAAATAACTTCCCGATATGGCAATAGTCACTGGAGACGTACCGAGTGAGGATGTTGCAGCAAGGACGCGGCCGTCAAGCCCCCATGGAAGGGTTCACGGCGTTCCTCATTCGGTATGCATCAGGGTTCGCACCGGCAAAACGGGAAGTTGTTGTTGGCCAAATCCTAGCGTCCGCAGCGCGCCATCTTGCCGCGCTGCTTTCGAGATTGCATTTTGTGTTATGGGAGGTCAAGCCCTTGAGCGGCCCGATAGGGCCGAAGGCATTGAACGATACGGGCGCTTATCGTCGTAATGAGACGATTGACAGGTGTATCGACCTTTTTCTGGTGCGGAGGGTCAGCTGGATGTACAAATCGGCGCTGCCGGCGCACAGTTCTTAACACCACGGCTGCGCGCGTCAAACTGTCAAAGGTGTGAAAATAGAAAGTTCTTTCGCATTTTCTCGCAATCTTGCCCGATTAACCCAATCGTTTTTGCCATATCGCGGCACGCTGCCTAAGTTCAGCGAGATCAAGCGTTGTCAATTGACGCTTATTCAATAAACGTCTGCCTGCCACCCAAACGTCGGATATTTGATGCCGACTAGCCGCATAGACCACTTGCGCCAACGGGTTGAATACGGGTTGGGTTTCAACTTCGCTTAAATCGATAGCGACTATGTCTGCGGATTTGCCTACGCATAGTGAACCGATTTTGTCATCCAATCCTAGGGCCTTGGCACCGTTGATGGTAGCCATTTTCAAAGCCTGCATCGCCGGAACCGCGCTGGCGTTACCTGACACGCCTTTGGCCAGCAACGCAGCGATGCGCATTTCGGCTAACATGTCTTGGTCATTGTTGCTGGCCGCCCCATCGGTGCCGAGGGCTACATTGATGCCGGCATCAAGACAGGCGGCTACCGGACAAAAACCGCTGGCCAGCTTTAGATTCGATTCCGGGCAATGCACGATGTGAGCGCCGGTTTCAGCGTAAAATCGAATGTCCTCGTCGCTTAGTTGGGTCATATGAACTCCGATAAACGACGGCGTTATGAGCCCAAGGCCATACATACGCTCCAGCGGCGTCTGCCCGGTCTTTTGCCGTTGTTCGTTTACTTCATGGCTGGTTTCGTGCAAATGCATGTGTATGGTTAAGTCCAGCTCATCGGCAAAAGTTCCGACCTTTCTTAGAGGCTCGTCCGATACCGTGTAGGGCGCGTGAGGGGCGAAGGAAGTGGTAATCAGTCTTTCATGACGTAACTCTTCGTGTAATGCCAAACCTTTAGTCAAATAGGTATCGGCATTTTCGGCCCAAATGGTTGGAAAATCGAAGACTATCAAACCGATATTCGCGCGTATGCCGTGAATAGCAGCTTGCTGGGCTGCCACTTCGGGAAAGAAGTACATGTCGTTAAAGCAAGTGGTACCGCCGCGTATCATTTCCGCAATGGCCAAATCGGTGCCGTCGCGCACAAAGGCTTCGCTGACCCACTTCTGCTCGGCGGGCCAAATATGATTCTGCAGCCAGTCCATTAAGGGCAAATCGTCCGCAATACCGGACAATAAAGCCATGGCAGCGTGCGTATGGCAGTTGATCATGCCCGGAATAAGCACGTGTTGATCCAATATTTCCAAAGACTTCGCTTGGTATTTCTTTGACGCCTCCGTATTGTCCAGCAGGTCGATGATTTTGCCGTCGTCGATAACCAAACTGTAATTCTCGTGAATGACCGATTCCGGTTCGACGGGAATCACCCAGCGCGCTTGAATTAGAAGATCGGCCTCCATAGTGCCCCCCCTTTTGTGAAAGTCCGGATTTTACGCTAGATATCCCGGACTTACACATTGTTCGAGCTTTTTAAGCAGTGCCGACCGAACGATTTGATGGGAGGCTAATACCAGCACGAAGCAAGAAACGAATACCTCTGTGTATCCGATAGGGTCGGCATTTAGCCGTTTATGGACGGCAGAGTTTTCCCTCGACGGATATCCCTCAACCGGACGATATAGCCAACCTCGTCAAGTTTTATCCACTTTTTTCATTTTGCCGTCGTAATGGGTTGCAATTCTGATTAAAACGATGCCGCCGTAACTGATGGCCAAAAATAAGAAGGTGACAACGACGATTTCGACCGGAAAAACGCCGAATAAGAAAAACGCAAATAATAGACCTAAGAAGAATATTCTGTAGATTCTAGCCAATCTGTTCATGTTTACCGCCTAGACTGAAATCAGTCGGTTAATGACTATGGCTCTACTATAAAGCGGCATTAATTATTTACAATGGCGCGTATTTATAATTATTTGTTATTGTTATGGAAATAATCACAGGCTCGCATGGTGTCGCGATGAGTCCAAGTTTCGGTTCATGCCATGAACGGCGATGGATTCGTTTAGGTCGCTATATGCCGAAATCGGCAATAAAAACCGGCCAACGCCATTGCGATAATCGACGGCGAAATCATTTTCCCCAAGCGTCGAAATAAAAGCATTCGTTTAACGGTTTGCGGGAACGCTCGCCTAATTCAGTTTGCTTGAAATTCTCGTTCAGTTGTTCTACATCCGCCTGATGACCAATTGCTATCACAGACATCGGCATGCAGGCATCGGGAAGTTTAAAAACTTGGCGGCACCGTTCTGCGTCGAATCCGCCCATTTGATGGGTTGCCAAACCGAGCGCGGTGGCTTGCAAACATAAACTGACGCAGGCCGCTCCGGTATCGAAAGCGGCCCAGCGATTCGGTTTGTCGTTATGGCCAAAGTGATGCATGGCGACGCTTAGCATCAAGACAGGCGCGTTTTTTGCCCATAGCTGATTTTTTTCGCCTAGACAGTCCAGTAAATCGCTCCAGGCGGGTGCGTTCTGATTTTTGTCGCAAACCACAAAACGCCAGGGTTGGTCATTGAAACAGGAAGGCGCCCAGCGCGCCGCTTCCATGAGTGCGGTTAAGCTTTGTTCGTCTATGGGTTTGCACGGGTCGAACGAGCGGGGGCTCCAGCGGTTGCTGATTAAGTCGTGTATCGGGGTACTTGTGATTGCCGGTTTACTGTGCATGTTGATTTCCTGAGGCAGTTGCAAAAAACGGAAAAATTGACGATGGTTAAGGTAAGCGCCGATTCTCGGCCGCGGCTGAGTCGATGGAGCCCGTCGCACAAAAAGCATAGCCTAATGCGTCCGGCAGATTTCCGCTCTTGCGCAATGGCGAGCAACGATTACCGGCAAAAACAGCCCCCAGACGGATAGCGGGGGCTGTTGGGTGCCGATTATTCACAGTTGATCAGCATGCCGTGGTCTTTCTTGGGACCGCCCATACAGGAATCGATTCCGGCGCCGCCGTCGAGCGCATCGTCGCCGTTGCCGCCGCACATGGATATTTTGGATTGTGCCGTAGCCGGCGGTGGTTCGCAATTGATTTCGGCCGCGTCAACAACGGGCTGGGCGCCCAGTATCAAACCGAATGCGTAGTAAATGAATGAATTGTTTTTCATGTAAACCTCTAGTCGACATACTGTAAGTTTTTGAAATATTGAAAATGAATGTTTTTGGCTATGGCGCACCTCGCGATTGTTCTGAATAAGTTGTTTCTCGAAAATTGGGCCGGATTGGGGGAGACAGCTTGTCTACCCAGCCTATTCGAATAGCCCGATCGATGGAATCAGTCCGCAAGCGGCAGTCCGTTCGGTACCCGCGACGGAACCGTGTCGCGCAAATCCAGGCTGCCGGTGTCGGTCAATGCATGCAAAAATTCGATCAAATCATGAAATTCGTCGTCGTTCAGCTGAATCGGAGCGATTTCGATGCTGTCGGCAAGCGCTGCACGCGTCGCCGTGTCTTGATGGGCTTCGAAATCGATGGCGTCCAAATCGTCACGTGCGGGTAATGCCGCTTGCGCCGTATCGTAGTCGTTCAGGCTGTTGCTGGAGTTCATGTGATGGCGAACGATGCCTTCCAGGGTGTTGTAAGCGCCGTTATGTCCCCAAGGGCCGGTAATCGCGACGTTGCATAAGGTCGGCGTGCGGAAGCGGCATTGCCTGCCGGGGCCGATTTGCGGTATGCCCAAGTGTAAAACTGTTGGTCGGTTTGGAATTTGCCGCTGTGGCAGGAAGCGCAACGGCCGCCGGAATTGAAAACTAGCCTTTTTCGATGTTGGAACTCATCGCGTTCCAATCGCCCCTGACGTAACGGTCGAACGGGCTGTCGCCGCGGCCGGCGTGCTGAAGCCCGAAGGCTGGCTTAGGTCTTGTTCTACCCTGCCGTCGTGGAACATTTGGTGAATTCATACGAGTCGTAGAACCCGAGTCCGGTAGGACTTGGCAGTTAAGCTAGGGCGCAGGTTTTTGAGTCTATCCGCCCGGGTCGGCGAAAATCGGCAAAAACTGCGAGATACGCCATGCATGCCCGGTTAAAAAACATAGTTTAGAAGCCCGCGTTGTCGTTACCAGGCCGATTACGCCGTGTTTTCGCCCAGCAACCACGGATTGCCGCCGATCGCGGCGATATTGGTGCTCAGGGTTTGTTCCGTGCTAAAGCGTTGCAGATAATCGGGGCCGCCGGCTTTGGGGCCGGTGCCGGACAAGCCCATGCCGCCGAACGGTTGAACGCCGACCACCGCGCCTATCATGTTGCGGTTGACATAGACGTTGCCGACGCGGGCATGCTTGCGTACCGTTTCCACCGTGGCGTTGATGCGGGTATGCAGGCCCAGCGTCAGCCCGTATCCCGTGGCGTTGATCGCGTCGATCACTCGATCGAGTTCGCCGGAACGGTAGCGGACTATATGCAATATCGGGCCGAACACTTCTTGTTCGAGCAGCGATAGAGCCGGAATTTCCGCCAGCGTTGGCGGGAAGAAAAATCCCTTGGATAGATTTGGGCTCAAGGATAAGCGGTACAGCACTTTTGCCTGCCGCTGCAGAAAGTCGACATGGGCGGTCAGCGTTGCGATGGCGGCTTCGTCGATGACCGGACCGATGTCGGTATCGAAGGCCACCGGCGAGCCGACCCTGATCAGGCGCATCGCGCCTATCAGCCTGGCGACGACTCTATCGGCGGTTTCTTCCGGTAAGAACAGGACTCTCAGGGCCGAGCAGCGCTGTCCCGCGCTATTGAATGCCGACTGAAGGGCGTCGGCGATCAATTGTTCTTCGTGCGCACTGCTGTCGGCAAGCATGACGTTTTGGCCGCCGGTTTCGGCGATGAATGCGGCGATGGCGCCGGAACGCGCGGCCAATTGCCGGTTGATGATTTGCGCGGTGGCGCTGGAACCGGTAAATGCGACGCCGGCCACGCGCGAATCGCTCAATAAATGGCGGCCGACCTCGGCACCTTCGCCCGGTAATAACTGTAAGACGGACGTCGGTACGCCGGCTTCGTGCAGCAGCTTCACGCAAGTCATCGCGGTCAGCGAGGTTTGCAACGCCGGTTTGGCGATCACGCTGTTGCCGCTTGCCAACGCCGCGGCGATTTGACCGACGAAAATCGCAATCGGAAAATTCCACGGACTGATGCAGACGAAAACGCCGCGGCCATAGCGAAATAAGCGGTTGTCCTCGCCGGTCGGGCCGGGCAAGCGCTGAGGCTCCCCGTATAATTCGACGGCCTTGGCCGCATAGTAGCGGCATAGATCGACCGCCTCTCTGACTTCGGCCGATGCGTCCCGCAAGGTTTTTCCGCCTTCGCGCATGCACAGCGCCAAAAGCTCCAGGCGATTCCGTTCCAGTAAATCCGCTGCTTTCAACAAATACGACGCCCGCATTTCTACCGGACATAAGCGCCAATCTCTGAATGCCTGATAGGCTGTCGACAAGGCCTGTTCTATATGTTCCGCTTTGCTTAATACGACTTTACCTACCAGTGCATCACGATCGAACGGACTGCATATTGAAATCGATTTGCCGTCTCCAAGTTCGCCCGCGACCAGCGGCGCGGCCTGCCGGGTTTGCTGGAAATAAGGTCGTAAGTCTTGCTCAAGCTGACGGATCAATTCCAGATCGGCTAAATTTAGGCCCTCGGAATTCTTACGTTGCGGGGCGAATAGATCGGGCGGTTTGACCGGCGGATGGCGGCCATCGCGGTGTAATTCCTCGACCGGATCGCGCACCAACTGATCGATGCCGATTGCCGGGTTTTCGATTTGGTGAATGAAGGAGGTATTGGCGCCGTTTTCCAACAAGCGCCGCACCAAATACGGCAATAAGTCGCGATATAAACCGACCGGCGCGTAGACCCGGCAGTTTAAATCGGAACGTTGCGACAACAGCTCGTCGTACAGCACTTCCCCCATGCCGTGCAAGCGCTGAAATTCAAAGCCGGGATGTTGCCGTCCCAGACAGCAAACGGCGGCGACGCTATGGGCATTGTGGGTGGCGAATTGGGGGTAGATGCGGTCGGGACGCGACAGCATCAGACGCGCACAGGCCAGATAGGAAACGTCGGTGGCCGCCTTGCGAGTATATACCGGGTAATCCTGCCAGCCGTTTTCCTGAGCGCGCTTGATTTCGCTGTCCCAGTAGGCGCCTTTGACTAATCGGACCGGAATCAGGCGCCGCTGATGTCCGGCTAAGGCTGCCAGCCAGCCAATCATCGGAAACGCGCGCTTTTGGTAGGCTTGCACGGCCAAGCCCAGGCCGGACCAATCATTCAAGCCTGGGTCGGACCATACCTTGGAAAAAATTTGTAGAGACATGTCCAAGCGTTCGGCTTCCTCCGCATCGACGGTGACGCCGATATTGACGGCTCGTGCGATCTTGACCAGCGATAACAGTTTATCGCTAAGGGCTGCCGTCGCCTGCTTGTGCTGCAAGACTTCATAGCGCGGGTAAAGCGCCGAGAGTTTGACGGAAATACCCGGATTGGCGAATAACTCGGAATGGGCTGCCGACGATAATGTCTCGATCGCGTGCGCGTAGGCCTGGTAATAGCGTTCGGCGTCTTCTTCGGTCAAGGCCGCCTCGCCCAGCATGTCGAAGGAATAACGGTAATGTTCATTGTGCTTTGCCTGATCCAGCGCAGCTTCTATGGTTTCGGCGATCACGAAGTGTTTGGCCAAGTGTTGCATAGCCTGTTTGACGGCATTACGTATCAATGGCTCGCCTAAACGGCTTAACAATTCGTCGAATATCCGTTTTTGCTCGTGTTGTATGTCGCGGATACGCTCTTCCATTTTTCCGCTCAACAGCAAGGCGGTGCTGGCCAGGTTGACCAGAACGGAATCGCTGTGCATCAAGTGACTATGCCAATCGGCTTCGGCCAGTTTTTCCTGCAAAAAACGCCGTTGAGTTTCGACGTCGGGTATGCGCAGCAAGGCTTCGGCCATGCCCATCAACACGATGCCTTCTTCGCTGTTCAAACTGTATTCCTGTAAAAAAGCGTCGAACGCCGACCGCTCAAAATGCCGGCCGCGCACATCGGCGATTAAACCGGCGGCCAGATCGGCTGCCGATTGCCGGTCGTAATCTCCCAGATAGGCCGTCAACTCCGAGAGGAGCTCCGCCTCGGTCCGGACATAGGACGGATTAATCAGCTGATACAGGCTTAACAAACTATCGGAGTTTTCCATGTCGATTCACCGTTGTCCGGATTAAGGCGATTTTGTCAAGGCGAGCGGCGCACC
Source organism: Methylomonas sp. MgM2 (assembly GCF_054172045.1). Classification (NCBI taxonomy): domain Bacteria; kingdom Pseudomonadati; phylum Pseudomonadota; class Gammaproteobacteria; order Methylococcales; family Methylococcaceae; genus Methylomonas; species Methylomonas sp. MgM2. The sequence continues at coordinate 24,371 of NZ_JBSYXO010000039.1, forward strand.
GCATCAGACCGCTATTTGGATCATATCCGCCTCCACTTAATGGTTATGAATACGCGGCAGTTAGAGATCGTCTTAACTGAATAGTTTCGGTTGCGAGAGTCGACCGCCGAGTTGGCTTATTTGTTCATTGTTGTTCCCGATCCAAATATGCTTATACGCTGTGGTTTAAACTCGGGACGATATTGGGAAGCTAATGGCAGTCGGGTCGCCTATGTTGAGAAGGCACTATCGACCCGAATGCGACAATTACTCTAAATTTACCAATGACCGTAAATTGATAATAAGCCGATGTTGGGTTTGCAGAAGTAGGCAGGGTTGAATGATAATGAAACCCAACTTAGAAGTTGATAAATAGAGGCGTTTGAATGTAAAGAAACTCGGTAATTTCAAAGCATTTGCTGAATTTCGCGTTGCTCCACCCAGCCTAAGTCCCTGTGAACTTGAACGCCGTCGATACCGTGCGCCGGAAGGTGAGGCGTTCAATTACCAAGGCTAGCCAAGCAGTTCGATTGCCGTTAACGTAGATCAAATTACAAAGAACCTAATCCCATGGCCCATGCTAGTATCACCCGCGTCGTATTACGAAACTACAAAAGTATTGGTTATTGTGACGTAAAATTGGACCAACTCACCTATTTAGTAGGGGCAAACGGTTCCGGTAAAAGCAACTTCCTCGATGCCTTGCACTTGGTACGAGATGCCTTAACAAATTCGTTGGACAACGCGCTAAATGAACGCGGAGGCCTGTCGGAAGTACGCAGACGTTCAATGGGCCATCCAAATCATTTCGGCATTCGTCTGGAATTTTCACTAGCTACTGGGCAAAAAGGACATTATGCATTCAATGTCGGAGCACTTTCCGGTCAAGGCTATAAAGTGCAAACCGAGGAATGCGTATTGGAAGGTATCGGTAAAGGTCCGTTTTTCCAGATCGATAAAGGTAAGCTGCGCAACAGTAGCGAGGCGACGTTCCCCTCGGTAACCTCCGATCGCTTAGCCTTGGTTGCCGCTTCCGGCTTGACCGAATTTCGCCCGGTTTTCGACCTGTTCTCAACCATGGGATTTTACAATTTGAATCCTAAATTGATGCGCGAACTGCAAAAACCGCAAGAGGGTAAATTACTGAAGCCGGTTGGCGAAAACATCGCTAGTGTCATTGGACACTTAGAAAAAGTATCTCCAGAACGTACGACCATCATCCAGGAATATTTACAAACCGTCGTACCTATGGTTCATGGCGTCGAACGTAAGCCCATTGGCCCGATGGAAACCCTCGAATTTCGTCAAGACATGGCCGGAGCCAAGCATCCCTGGCGTTTTCTGGCGCAAAACATGTCTGACGGCACCTTAAGGGCATTGGGAATATTGGCTGCACTATTTCAAGGTAATCGGGATTACGCGCCCACCTTGATTGGCATCGAAGAACCGGAGACGGCTCTACATCCGGCCGCAAGCTCAGCTTTGCGCGAAGCGTTGAATCGGGCTTCGCAAGAAACTCAAATCATCGTCACCAGCCACAGCCCGGATCTGCTCGACGATCTGCAATTGAGCGCCGATTCTTTATTGTCGGTAGTTTCCGAAAAAGGTGAAACCCGGATCGGCCCCATTGACGAAGCGTCTCGGCATGCGATTCGAGACTCGCTGTTCTCTGCTGGCGAATTGCTGCGCCTAAATCAACTGGCCCCTGACCGCAAACAATTAGAAGCGCAAGAAGAAAAGCAAACCGATTTATTTGGAGACAGCTAGACGTGCTCAATGTGACTGCGATTGTGGAGGGTGATGGCGAAGTAATCGCTTTACCAATCCTGTTAAGGCGACTCAACGAGTGGTTAACCCCGGACGTATATGTCGATGTAGGTTATCCGATTCGTGTCCGCAGAGACCGATTTCTCAACAAGGAAGACGAATTTCGCCGCCACCTAGGCCTTGCCGCCAACAAATGCGGTGACGAAGGCTGGATATTAATCCTATTCGATGCGGACGATGACTGCCCCGCCGAACTTGGTCGAGAGATTTTGGCGCGCGCCCAGCGTATCGCCCCACACCGTAAAATTTCCGTTGTGTTGGCAAATAGAGAGTACGAAGCTTGGTTTATCGCAGCCGCCGAATCGCTGCAGGGAAGCCGAGGTTTCAATTATGATCCGACAAACCCTGTCGATCCTGAACGACCTCGCGATGCCAAGGGCTGGATCAACGCGTGCATGGTCAACCGCTCGTATGGCGAAACCACTGACCAACCGGCATTTTCCGCGCAAATAGACTTACAGCTAGCATTTGACCGTAGTCGTTCGTTTAGAAAGCTTTGTAGTGAATGGAATAAACGGTCACAGGTTCATAGCGATTAACATCTCCCCCTTCGATTTTTCCAGCATTGACTAGTCGCCGCGAGCTAATCAAGCAACCAGAGAAAATTGAGGGGCGAGTTTTACATTCAAGCATATATAGCTAAACTGAAAGACAGGTATCCATTCTGCTGTTGCCACTAAATGCAAAAACGCATCGGTCAGCTATTGGCCGAGGCTGTGTAAAAACTCAAAACGAAATACAAAAATAAAAATTTGCCCCACTTAGGTCGTAATTTCCTCAGCGAATGAAATAAAAATTTCCACTTGACCATAAAAAAATAGGAATAAATCGATTGAGTTTTCCACCGACCTTTGGATTTTTACGTTTTTACACAGTCTGGGCCGAAACCACCAGCGAAACAAATTCCATTGTTCGCTGCGATCGATTTTAAAAAATGACAGGCAACTTTATCCCGCGTCAGCACATAACGGCGGGGACCGCGATGCCAGGATAGTGTGGGCAAATCAGTCGCCGGCATTCATGGCGCCGCGGGTCATGTTCGATGCGGACGGTGTTCCCACGTTTCCAGACAAGGCGATTGCATTGAGAGTAGGGCAAGCCTGAAAACCGAATTTGCCGGCGGTATCCACAATTGGTCGCGCGGGCGGCGGCCAAACCGTCAGTAACCGGCCCCGCGAAACTCCAGATATCAGGAAAAGGGCGTCGATAAGATTCCACTCCCGGCCGTTCAAACGCCGGCGTTCTCTCGCTCAGACCGTAACACCGTTCGGGATTTCACTGGGCTTAAGGCGATCGTAGGGAACAGGCCGGCTGGCGTTTGCCTGATCGATTTGTGTTTCTATCCGTTCCAACTCGCTCTGGAACCGTTCGATGACCGCGTGGGCTTCGGGGTCGAAGCGGTTCAGGTCGTACCGGCCAATCCGGTTGACGCGAAAATTGGTCTGAAAAAATGTCCAGGTCTGAGACAGGGCCGCGCGAAAAGCCGGTTGGATTTTGAACAAATCCGCTTCGGTCCATGACGCCGCTTTTCCGTCGGGCGGCGGGATGTAAGCCGCATACGGCATGTTCGGAACGAAGCCCGCGTATTCATATTGCTTGAAGTGTATGCAGGAATGATAGGCCGTGCACAGGAAGATAAAGTGGCCCAGGGTCGAAGCCAATTCTTGCTTGGAGCGAAAACTATTGGGGAAACCCGGTATCCTGCCGCGGTCCTGAGCCGTGATGTCGTTCGCCCAGGCTTGTAATTCATGGTCGCCGGATACATCCGCATCGGTTCGATAATAGAGATCGACGTAGTCAGTCGCAAAGGTTTGAATCGCGTTCCATAGCAACATGCCGTCGTCTCGAAACGGGTAAAACAGTTCCGGATTATCGACCTCACGCCTAGCGATGTCGTTCGGAAAGGCCGTGTCGGCGAAATTGAAGCTGGTCATGCCTTCGGCCATGCATTGGGTCGTGGCGTCGTAGTCGCCGGCGAACAATTCGCCGAAGCGGCCCGGCCGGCCTTTCCGGTCTCGCAGGAAAGTATGTTGGTGGTTGACGATCAAGGTGTATTGCAAATGCGGTCGCAACAGCACATACAGCGGGTGGGAACGGTATAATTGCCGGTGGGACGCCATGATGATCGCTTCCATGACGTAATGGATGCGGGTCGCGTGGGTGTACAGGATGTGGTGGTTGCCGTCGGCAATTTGCGCGAATGTTTTGGCCGCCAGCCAAAGTTCGCCGTCGTTGGGGGAATACACCGGATTGTCCGGCCTGCCGTCTTGGTAAAGCTGAATCGCGATCGGCCGCAGCATGCCGTCGGCTTGCTGGAAAAGTACCACGGTCGGCGTCGTGATGTATTGCTTACGGCCCCCGTCTATGCTTCCCGGGTTCTGCTGCAGCACTTGCAAAACCGCGTAGTCAAGCAGGTAAAGACGTTTTTGCTTGACGGCGGCCGTATAGTTTATTTCGTCAACCTGCTCCGCAAAAATTCGTTGAATTTCCTTCTTCGGCAGCGCTTCCGGTAGCGGTTGGCGGTTGGATACCGCCCGCAGCGCGACCGGATTGACGCCGACGACGCGTTGCAGTCCGAATTGCAGATCGTCTTGAAAACGGTCGATCAGGGTTTGGTTGGGCGGCGGGCTAAACGGATAAAAAATATAGTCGCGGTAATTTCGCAGCGGCAGGCCGAACAAATGGCGCAGGAATTGATATGCCAGGCTCGGCAGGCTGGGGATCAATTGCGCCAGATTCGCGACCAATCGATACAAGTACCAAAATCCCGGTATTTCCCGCCAAGATAACTTACGCAGCACCGCGATGGTATCGGCATATTCATAGGTATATTCGTAGATGGCTTGCATACGCTCCAGGTAAACACGGCGTTTTTCCCGGTTCGCTATGTTTTCTTCTTGATGTGGCAGTTTGTTTTTCATACCTCCCCCTTGTTGGTCGGTTTTTCGCCCGGCAACGATAAGCGATTCACGTCGTACGCGGCCGGCATCACTCTACTGCGGTTCGACCCGGGCCACGGCGACATCCAAGTCACTCGATATATTGAAAGCTGGCAATGACGTTGTCGGGATCTTTCACGTTGCGTTTAACGATATCGGCGAGGCTGCCGGTTGCGTCGATGACCGAAAGCCCGACGTTGGAGAATGTGTTTTCGTTCTGGATGTGGACAGACATCAGCGGATTGGTCAGCGCGTGCGTGAATGCGTCATACCCAACCATTCTGGCCATCAAACGTCCTAACATGAAACTGGCGTCCGCTTTCTCCGCAAATATGCCGACATGCCACTCCAAGGCGTCGATGTCGCCGTTATAAAGTTGTTTCAATTCCTGTTGCAGCGCCGGATCGTCGGTCAACTCTTCGAAACTATTCAAACGGGGCATGCTGAAGGCTTCCCGATAGTCGTTGAAAGAGCGGAGCTTGGCCTGGCGCGCCATGTCGACGGTGCGTTCCATCACGCTGCGCCGGTCATTGCCGAGCGGAAACGGCTCGAAGAAGAAGCGATGGGTGTTGTAGAGGCCGATACGCCCGGCTTTTTGTTTGGACGCCGCCGTGATCAGAGGGCCAAGGCCGTATTCGGTCACCAAGGGCGGATTACTGCGAAATTCGTCCAGCTCGTAGCGCTGATCGCCAACGGCAAAATATTCAGGCACCAAGGAGTGCCAGCGGTAGAGCAGGTTGAATTCCAACGCGATCCAATTAGTGCGGTACCACTTCTGTTTTTCCGCCATGCCGGGCGTCGGATCCAGCGTAAAGCCGATGCCGGAAAACTGTCTGATGTAGTCTCGTAACACCACTTTTATCAGCAGGACTATCATCGTGTTTCTGGCGGTTTGGAACAAGCGTTCGTCGTCCCATTCCGGGTAGGCGGCCGTCAGCAAATCGCATATCCGGTTGTGTTCGCGCAGCATGATGGTGTTCAAGATCGAATAACCGATTGCCGAATTGCCATGTTCCAAGCCGACAGCGAACATGCGTTTCAGGCGCTCTTCCGGCACATCGGCGAAGATAAATTCCAAGGCATAACGCGGGTGCAGATTCTCGAATGCCGGCTCGGCGAACACCCAGTTCTTGCGCGTGGTTTTCTCGACATTGAACAAATAGGGCGGGTAAACTTCGCCGTCGATGATCTGATACTTCAACTTGCCGCCTTCCTTCAGGCGCAGAATGTCGGTTAGCTCTTCGCGCAGACCATAAATTTGGCAAAGGTCGATTTCGTGATTGGAAGTGTTTTTGCGGCGATCGAGCAGATTGGTCCTCAGAAAACTATCGGTGAACCATTGCGCGAAGAAAGCGAACAATAGACTGGTGTTGTCCGAGGGTATTTCTTTATTCTCCTGCCGGCGCCACAAATCGACCACCTTGTCCGCGCTGGGCAGGTTTTCGTCAGGCTCGGCTTCGGGCAGGTGCCGCCCGGTAAAAGTCCTATCCGTTAAGGATTGCCATGTCGTGTAGGATGAGGCCATGGAAAACGGACGCGGCCTCGGCGGCGCGGAATAAGCGATCTTATTGATGTAGAAATCGCTGATCAATCGCCGGATCCAGGTGATTCGGGAAATAAATCCTATTATCCCCGGAAAGCGGATTAACAGACCGAACAAGAAGTCACTCATGATTTCACCTCCGCCATTTTGCGGAATGCATGGTTACTTTCCGTGAAGGAAGGAGTCCATAGGATTTGGCCAAAAACAACTTTCCGTTTTGCCGGTGCGAACCCTGGGGCATACCGAATGAGGAACGCCGTGAACCCTTCCATGGGGCTTGACGGCAGCGTCCTTGCTGCCGACATCCTCACTCGGTACGCCCCCAGTGACTATTGCCATATCGGGAAGTTATTTTGGACGATATCCATAGCCGAAAGGCGTCCTAACTGGACGCCAGCGTTTATGAAGCATTCGACCGCGTTTCATTATAGACGCATTTTATAAACGCATTCACTAGCCTTCATGACGGCGGTTGTGCAATCCGGAATCAGAAAACGGAAACGAAGTGCCTAACCGCGATCAGGCATTAGGATGATCGCCGGTGCGAATGGTAGACAGTCGAAAACCAACGGTTTTCAAAGCCCGGTAGAATTTGAAGCCGATTTGAAACAAACACGTGCTTGTCGATTCATCCGGCCGCTATTCCGGCTAGGATCAAAACCGGCCGCGAATGTTTGCCGCCGCCGCGCGTTTGTCCGGGCCCGTCAGCCGCAGGTGCACGAAATACAGTCAAGTGCCCGGCGGTTAATTTTGCCTATGACCGAAATCTTCCGGCGCGCGACGTACGCGGTTTTTCTATGGAGGTTAATATTCCCAGCCGCCGGCAACGCTAATCAACGCGCCGGTCATCGTTTCCGGGCTGTCCCAGATTAGCCAGCTTACGGTACGGCCAATTTCATCCGGCCGTACCGGCCGGCCGAAGGGAATTTGACTGGCCATATGCCGACGGTCTTCCGCGTCTATGTCGTCATCGTCCACCAAGCCCGGACAAATCACGTTGACTTTGACCTTCTCCGCAGCCAAGGCGGCCGCCAAACTCTTGCTCAATGCCACGACGCCGCTTTTCGCCGCACAGTAGCCCGTCGACATAGGCCAAGCCTTGGTATTTTCCACACCGGCAAAGGCGAAGTTGATAATGTGTCCTTGGCTATTACGCAGTGCATTCAATGCGTAATGGCTGGTATGGAAGCAAGTGTGCAGGTTCAGGTTAATGTCGCTGATCCATGCCCGGGGCGTAAGCTCTAGAATGTCTTGATGTACATAAGGCCCCACGATGTTGATCAGCGCATCGATAGAGCCGAACAGTTGTAAGGTGTTGCGCACTAATTGTTCGGCTTGTTCAGGCTCGGTCAAGTCGGATTGGAAAAAATGATGGCCGACGCTTTTTTCGTCGAGCCAGGCTTTGAGTTTGTCGGCTTTTTGCTGATTGGAATAATAGTGTAGGGCCAGGTTAACCGGTTGCCTTGCGAGTTCCTTTGCGATTGCGATGCCGACAGCCGAGTTACTACCCGTGATTAAAATGTTTTTCATGTCTTATAGATCGATAGTTTGATTTAGAAAGGAAAATTGCGATACTCAGACCGCATCAACCGTTCAAAATCTCAGTGACTTCTTTGAGGGTGGGAATAGACGATGCGGCGCCTAGACGAGTGACGCTTAAAGATGCGGCGACATTGCCCAATTCTATCGCGCGGAGCAAATTCAAACCCGACAAAATGCCTGCCGCAAGGCCTCCGATGAAAGTATCGCCTGCACCGGTTGTATCGAGCGCGCTAACGGTGCGCGCGGCCACTCGATGCGTGGTCCCGTCTTGTAACAGGCGTATGCCTTTGTCGCCCAAGGTTACGATGACTGTTCGGTAACCGCGGCTTTTCAGTTGCAGGGCGGCGTCGAAAACGGATTCGTCGTCGTCGACATCAATAGTTACGCCGGACAAAGACGCCAGCTCAATCCCGTTTACGACCAATAAATCGGTTAAGGTACTTATGTCCGGCAATATCGGCCTGACCGGCGACGGATTAAGCAGGGTCGCGGCACCGCCATGCTTGGCTTTTTTGAATGTCTTCAGTATGACCTCATCCGGAATCTCGAACTGAGCCAACACGACATCGCCCGTTTCGACGGCTAAATGGTCCAGAAACTCGTCATCCCACACCGCATTGGCCCCCGGGATGACGACAATCGCATTTTCCGAATTGTTCGATACGGTGATCAACGCCGTACCGGTCGAATGATCGGTCAATAGCCGTACATTGTCGGTATTAATGCCTTCTTGCTTTTGAAAAGCGAGTAATTGCTCGCCGAAGGCATCGTTGCCGACACGGCCTATCATCAGCGTCTCGCACCCCAAGCGCCTGCATGCAACGGCTTGATTTGAACCCTTGCCGCCCGGAAAGTATTTAAGGTCCCGTCCGAACACGGTCTCGCCGACTTTCGGCTGTTCTTTCACGAATGCGACGATATCCATGTTGAGACTGCCGATGACGATTGCTTTGTTCATGTGGTTTCCTCATCTGAAAAAGTCCGGCGACAACGTCTAGGCGGGAGAGTACAGCTTGATTAACCGGGCGTGAATTGCGCTTATCGAAGATATTGGTTTACGAAATTTATTCGGATGCATTGCGTAGCGATTTCATCTATTCGAAAAGGTATGGATGGGCTGTGTCTGTTAACCCATCCATACGTTTAAGCTTATTCGCGATATTTCGAATAAACGTAATCGCTCTGTTTTTGCGGTTCGTGACAACCGAAACACGACTTTCCACCGTCGTTGGTCAGGCGTTCGGTTTTGCTGTTACCGGCAAAGCCTTCAAAGCCCCAGCCGCCGGTTGCGGCGTATTTCTTGGCGTCTTTGAGCATGACGCCGATTAGTTTGCGCTCCCCTTCCTGTATGGTCTTGTCTTTTTCTTCATATTGCAATAGGTCGAAAACCAGTATCGAGCCATCGGCGTATTTACCGTTTTTCAAGCCTTGCTCGGCTTGTTTGTTGGCGTACACGTGATGCAAACCCTGAAACGGGTTTTCCAGTGCGTGGCCGGGTTCGATCAGCATGCTCTTGACATGCAGCCAGTTGCGGTAACCCTCCGGATACGGCACGGCGTCGTCGCCGGCAACGGCGGCAATCGAACCGCTGCAAATAAGCCCGGCAATAACCAGTGAAAGTGTTTTTTTCATCATTGTATCTCCTATCGGTTGATAGAGGCGGGTGATTTCAAAGAAATCCCGCAATGTTTTATGAGGTTTTGCCGGCTTTGTCAATATAATAGTGAATCGCTATTTACTGCTTGTCGCGGGAGTCGTAAATTTCACTGAACTGGTTTTTCATCGATAGCGTTGCCAGCATGATCGCTGAAAACGCGCTTCTACCTGAGCGCTACGACATCCTCCATCGCGAGCGAGTCCGAGAGGTCGATTCGGACCTCTCTTTTAGGCGCGGAAAGTGATTCCGGAAATCATCCCGTGTCGGCCCAAGTGCGCCGATATCATCAGAGTTTCGTCCGTTTGTTTCCAATGCGGACACGACGCTCTGCGACGCATCGGCTTGTTAATTCTCGGGACTGTATTGGTAAGGCAGATGTTTGGCTTCCCAAAAATTGGCTTTGACGAATCGTTCCAAATGCTGCGCGGGGAGGTTTTTCGCATTGACGTGGCCTTCTTGAACGGCTTTTTCCAACACACGAGTAGCCACCAAAGCGCTGACCGCCTTTAAATCGGTCACCGGCGGATAGATCATGCCGCTATCGAGATAATGTTCGGCCACATAATCGGCCAACGCATATGCCGCTTCGGCGACCATGGTGTCGCTGATATGAGAACATTCGCCCAGTACCGCCGCGAAACCGAGACCGGGAAAGATAAACGCATTGTTACCCTGGCCGATCGGGTAGCGCTTGCCGGCATGGTCGACATCGTCGAACGGACTGCCGGTCGCAACGATGGCGCGTCCTTCCGTCCACTGCAAAATATCGGCCGGCAACGCTTCGCAATTGTCGGTTGGATTCGATAGCGGGAAGATGATGGGGCGTTGGTGCTCCGTCGCCACGGCCTTTATGACGGTTTCGTCGAATAAACCGGCTACGCCGGAAAGCCCCAATAACACGCCGGGTTTCGTGTGTTTGACCACTTCCAACAAGGTGGGGACCCGGTCCGGTCCGATGCCCCAGCCGCTGTAGACATCGGGCGATTGAGCCAATGGCAGCTTGTAAGCGTCGCGGGTATAGCCATCGACTACCAGGCCGCGTCCGTCGATAACGTAGATCCGCCGTTGCGCCTGTTCCTCGCTGAGACCCGCGTTAATCATGCCGGTCTTGATCGCCGTCGCGACGCCGATTCCCCCGGCCCCGGCCCCGGCGACCACAACCGTTTGATCGATCAGTGTTTCGCCTTTGAGCTTGCAAGCGGAAATCAGACCGGCTAGAGCGACCGCTCCGGTTCCTTGTATGTCGTCGTTGAAACAGGGAACCTGGTCGCGATAACGGGCCAATACGTCGAAGGCGACATTCTTCGCGAAATCCTCCCATTGGATGATCGCTTTGGGCCACTTCTTTCCAACCGCGGCGACAAACTTGTCGACCAGCGCAAAATAGGGCTCGCCATGCAGGCGTTTCATTGAAATGCCCAGATACAGCGGGTCGTTCAGCAAGACGTCGCTATTGGTGCCAACGTCCAGGTTGACCGGCATGGTTTGGAATGGGCACAAGCCGCCGCCCGCGGTATAAAGCGCCAGTTTGCCTATGCAGATAGCCAAGCCGCCCATGCCTTGATCGCCTATTCCGAGAATGGCGGAGGAATCGGTCACGACCATCAAACGGATATCGTGCCAGGGATAGTCTTCGAGTATTTGATCGGCATGATCTATATTTTCGGCAGATAGCGTTAAGCCCCTCGCCGTGGTGTACAAGGTACTGAATTGCTGAACGGCCATCCCGATAGTCGGCGTATAGATGATGGGCATCATTTCGCTCATATGCCTTTCCAGCAAGGCGTAAAAGAGCACCTCGTTGCGTTCTTGGGCCGCGCGCAGGAACTGATATCGGGCTAAGTTGTCCTGAAGCCTTTGATAGTTAACGTAAAGCCGGTCGACTTGTCCGTCGATGTTCGTGACGCGTGGCGGTAATAAGCCTTCCAAACCCAACATTATTCGCTCTTCTTTGGTAAATGCAGACCCTTTATTGACGGCAGGCAACCTCAGTATACCGATGCCTTTAATGGAAACCTGCATGTAACGCGTTCCGTCCGCATCGGTTCGGTAGTCAAAATAATCGCTTAATCGTGTCATGAAAATGCCTGCTGTCGGGTCGAATGAATTTTAAAGGACTTGAAGATTTTTCCGGACCTAAGGGAACAGATGGATTAGCCGGTAGAAGTTTAGCGTACCCAGGTGTTTATAATGATTCCGATTGTCGGCCATACCTAACCTTGAATCAATAGGTGTAGCGGCCCGATAATATAAATCACGGTAACGATTACATCCGTTTTTCGGGATCACATTAGCTGAGAATATCCGGGCATCAGCCCAAGCTCCGATTAGCGAAAACGTAATCGGAAGAACGAAAATTGAACGTTCGTGCGATTACGCCGGGTTAATCGAAGGGGTCTTGAAACCGAGTTCATACGGTGCATTTGAATCCCGATCAGGAGAAACCCAATAACCAATCATCCAAAGAGGCTGCTACATAGGAAAAAGCAACCGCATAGATGAATTAACCGAGGCGGCAACGAGCTTGCGATTTTCCGGAAAAAGCCGTTTACGCTTCGCGTATAAACAAGTTTTCTATTAAACTTCAACTGACAGGACGAAAAGTCCGATCGATTTATTGCGTCGAGTTTATCGTGATTCTGTCTATAGACTGGATAAATAATAGGCGTACTCGCGTGTAAATTCATCACAACTAGTTTTCGAGGTTCTTTATGTCGACCACCCACGATAAATTATCTCTCAGCGACCCGGGTTTCAACCTACTCAAGGAGATCGAGGAATGCCGGTTGGAGCCCTATGATGATCAGTCGGGATTGCCAATATCCGAGTGGACCATGGGAGCGACGATAGGGGTAGGTCATCTGATTAGCAAAGCCGAATGGGAAGCCTTTAAAAACGGAATCACAACGGATCAGGCTAACGATTTGTTCGAGAAAGACTTGGAACCCTTTGTCGAAGATGTGCGGAAATATATACAAGTCGGCTTGCAGCAACAGCAGTTCGACGCCTTGGTCATGTTGGCGTTTAATATCGGTTCCGGCAATTTTTCGAGTTCTTCCGTCGTTCGGCTGATTAACAATCCGACAGCACAAACCGCTTATCGGAATCTTGAAGAGGCCTGGAAAGCCTGGAACAAGTCGCAAGGCCGTGTGATGAAGGGTTTGGAAAATCGGCGCGCGTGCGAATGGAACGTTTATTCCAAAGGCATTTACCAAAAGTGGTGACCTTATGCGAGTCAAAACACCGAATTTCATGGGGGCGATATTTGCCGCGTTAACATTCGGCTGCATGTCGGTCTGTTTCGCTATTGACAACCCGGATGCTCCGGATTGGCTGGCGGATTTCGAGGCTAGCAGCGCGCGATTTGAGCTTGCGATTCAACAGGCGCAGAATCAAGTTGAAATGAATCGGGCTTATACCGAATATAGAAACTTTTTAGATCTTTCATTGAACGAGGCTTACATGCGCTTGAAAGAGCAGTTGGACCGGACCAATAAAAAAGATCTCACCTATTCGCAGCGGCGATGGTTGAAGTTTCGAGACGCCGAGTTCGATTTTATCGATCAAAATTGGACCATCGCGAATTTCGGTTCGTCGTCGGTATTGTCGCGCAATGCCTATAGGTCTCAAGTCGTCAAGAATAGGGTAGTGACCTTGCTGCAGTATCTTAAGAACTATCCGGCCCGCCCCGCCGCGGATTGATGCCCGTCAAAGGCCGGTTCTATTGAATAGGCTAGGACGTTGCGCCCTAGCGCGTGTTCGTTTCAAATACCGAAAATGGCCATAAACATTTAATAGCGTTAGTCCGATAATCAAACCAAAATAACGATTAAAAGTTTATTGAAGCATCGTATTAACGGTTGTTAAATTACCAAGCTGTCCAATCGGTTAATCATCGTGATGATCGCCGTGACTATGTGATTTGTCATCGAGATACATGTTGATTTCATTGACAGTAGGCATTACTTCGACCACTTCGCCGTCGCCATCGCATGTATCCGGTAAGTCCGAGGTTCTGACGACATCAATCGATGCGGCATAATCATGGTAAACGTGTGTTTTGTCGTCGCCCATGCCGAATTTGCTGTCTCCGGTATTTATCCATGCCGATTTATAGCCGGCTTTGCAATATTGCACGGATGGAAAATATATTTTTATTTTGGAAACACAGCTTGCCGGATCAATTTTTGGAAAGTTGGTTTTAAACTCAAGGTTATCGTAGTGATCATTATCGACGCGGCCTCTTAACCATTTAAGCGCGCGTGCATCGGTGGTATTCACGCCGTGATTGTAAAACGGGTCTACATTTCCTTTTACGACGATATTTTTTGCAAAGTTCGGGTTGAGGCGCTGCTTGACACCCATTACGGCGTTTGCGCCATGGACGGTGCCGTCTTCGGTTATTTCCGAATAGGTATTCTGTACGGTAGCTCCGTTAGGGAGTAATAGCGCTACGCCTACGGTTGGAAAATGCTTCCCTTCGGCATTAGTGCAATCGTGGGAGACGTTGACATCTAAGAAAGCGCTGCTTCCTTCTTTATACTCTCTTGCCCCATCGCCTACCGCAATGGCATCTTCAACCGCAATGTTTAAATGAGCCACGGCGACACCGCTGGTCAAGCCGAGAGCCGCAAGAACGGACAGTTTTGAAATATTACGCATTATTTTTAGCCTCATATTATATATTCGGTAACAGTCATATATTTTTCATTGCTCCGACATTCAGCTGAAAACTGTATTCGATGGCAATGTAAATAGCCGATTGTGTGAAATTACTATTGCGATCAATCTAACACGTCGACCAGAAAAGGCGAGGCAAGCAGTGTGCCACATAATGAATCAATAATATTATAATTAATATAATATGGTTCGGATTAAAATAAAATTACTTTTTGGTTCAATATGCTAAATGTAATTATCTTAATTATTTTTAGCATAGGTATAGTGATGAATTTTTTATAAAATAGTATGAATAATCTGATATTTTTAATAAAACTATGTCACGCGCGGGTATTTTTGGGTCAAATAACATAGTGTGTTATTTTGTTTCTTTAGCGAATAATGCGGATTAACAGGCTGTTGAAATTTGCCGCCATACCTTCGGTTTCGACGCCATTTTTTGAAGCGCCGGGTGGTCTGCTAGC
>NZ_JBSYXO010000003.1:0-253437 GCF_054172045.1 Methylomonas sp. MgM2
CCGATGCATTCTACAGCATCTAAATTCGCTGTCAAGTTTATTTTTTGAAAGCTTTCTAAACCACCGAAAACAAAACCCCAAAAAACACTCAACCAACCCGGCAAAACCGCTGCCTCGCCGCCTCCGGTCAAACCATCTCGACCAAAAGAGCTCGCCATTTTACAACATTCGTTTAGCTTGTCAAACAGTATTTTATTTCGCTACAAATACCGAATTCAAGCCCACAGAAACCGACCCGACCAAAGATAGCCACAATCAAGATTTCAAGATCAACGAGGCGCACAATATGACTAGCGAACCTCTTCCAAACCACCCATGTACGAACGCAAGGCTTCCGGCACGGTAATCGAGCCATCTTCGTTTTGATAGTTCTCCATAACCGCAATCAAAGTTCGGCCGGCAGCCAATCCAGAACCGTTCAAGGTGTGTACCAATTCAGGCTTGCCTGTTTCCGGATTGCGCCAGCGCGCCTGAAGGCGGCGCGCCTGAAAATCTTTGAAATTGCTACAAGAAGATATTTCTCGATATTTTTGCTGACCGGGCAGCCAAACTTCCAAGTCGTAGGTTTTGGAGGATGAGAAACCGGTGTCTCCGGCACACAACAAAACCTTTCGATAAGGTAGATTGAGCTTTTTCAATATTGCTTCCGCGTGTGCGGTTAATTCCTCATGCGCTTGCGCGGACTGCTCCGGCGTGACGATTTGCACCAATTCTACTTTCTCAAATTGATGTTGACGTATCATGCCCCGCACGTCGCTGCCGTAAGCGCCAGCCTCGCTGCGGAAACAAGGCGAATGACAGACGAATTTCAACGGCATTTGTTTGGCATCGACGATCACATCACGCACGATGTTCGTGACGGGTACTTCAGCGGTCGGAATCAAATAAAACGTCGGATCGTTTTTTATAGTGAATAAATCCGCCTCGAACTTGGGCAATTGCCCGGTCCCCCGCAAACTGTCCGCATTTGCCATAAACGGCACATAGGTTTCCTGATAACCATGTTCGTTGATATGGGTATCCAGCATCATTTGAATGATCGCGCGCTGCAGAGTAGCCAGCTTGCCAGCCAACACGACGAAACGAGCGCTGGCAATTTTCGCCCCCCATTCGAAGTTCATTCCCAAAGGCTCGCCCAGATCCACATGATCCTTCACAGTAAAATCGAAGCGCCTAGGCTCGCCCCAGCGACTAATCTCGACGTTGTCGGCATCGCTTTTACCTTCCGGAACGTCCCCATCCAAAATATTCGGCACGCCTTCCATGATGGCGTTAATTTCAATTTGGATCTCACCTAGTTCGGTTTCAGCGGCTTTAAGTTGGTCGCCGAGATCTTGCACCTGATCCAACAAAGGCTGTATATCTTCGCCCTTGGCTTTCGCCTGTCCGATGGCCTTAGAACGACTGTTCCGGTCTTTCTGCAAATCCTGGGTTTTGACTTGCACGTCTTTGCGGCGACTTTCCAATTCCAGATAGCGTTCGGCGTCAAATTCGTGGCTGCGTCGTTTAAGTTGTTGCTGAACCAGCTCCAATTCGCTTCTAAATAAACGAGGATCTAACATGCGCGTGTGTTACCTAAATTGTGTGAGTAAAATTAAATCAAACCTGATAGCCGGTGATCGCAGCCCTAAAAACAAGCGATTCAACCGACCAACGCTTAGATTTTGAAGAAATGCTCGCGATAATGCTTCAGCTCTTCGATGGATTCGATAATGTCGTGCAAAGCCCGGTGAGTATTCTTTTTAACGAAACTGTCTCTAACTTCAGGCTTCCAGCGCGCCGCCAATTCTTTGATGGTAGAAACATCAAGGTTGCGATAATGAAAATAAGCCTCTAAAGTCGGCATGTAACGGTATAAAAAACGCCTATCCTGGCAAATGCTGTTCCCGCATATCGGCGAAGCTTTGGCGGGCACCCATTCCATTATAAATTTCAGCGTTTGTGCTTCGACATCAGCTGCACTGGTATTAGAGTCTTTGACTCTCTGAATCAAACCTGATTCGCCATGATGTTTCCGGTTCCAATCATCCATCGCCGCTAATTTTTCATCCGATTGATGCACCGCCATGACAGGCCCTTCGGCCAATATATTCAGATTCTTATCGGTAACAACCGTAGCGATTTCTATTATTACGTCCGTATCCGGATCCAGTCCGGTCATTTCCAGATCGATCCAAATAAGATTATCAACACCCTGCGGCATTTTAATTCCGTTAACGATTAATGTTGCGGCAAATTGTAGCATTAGCTACTCTGTACCGCTAATTGTTAACCCCTATCTAATCTTGAGCAATGAATACCTTTACTGTTGTTTTTTTAATTGCACTCGTTTTGTCGTATGGCGTCCAATTTTGGCTTTCGGCTCGGCAAAAGTTCTATGTCTCAGCACACCGCGACGCCGTACCATCCGCCTTTAGAGACCGCGTACCGTTGACCGCCCATCAAAAAGCGGCCGATTACACCATCGACAAAAGCAAGCTGAGTGACATTGACAGCGGCGTAGGCATGTTGTTTTTGCTGTTATTAACATTAGGCGGCGGCATTAGCTTAGTATTTGAATTCTGGGCGACCTTCGATTTTTCGCCGATGTGGGCCGATCTAATCTCGGTAGCCAGTATTTTCCTGCTGATGACGGTCGTTGAAATTCCGTTCAGCCTATATCAAACTTTCATTATCGAAGATAAATACGGCTTCAATAAGAATACGCTACCGCAGTTTACAAAAGACCAACTGATTTCGATATCTCTGTCTTTGGGGATAGGCATGCCGATTTTGGCTCTGATTCTATGGGTCATGGACAGCATCGGTAGCCTATGGTGGCTTTACGCTTGGGCCATCATCATGAGCTTTTCATTACTGATGAGCTGGCTGTTTCCGACATTAATCGCTCCACTATTTAATAAATTTACACCTATAGAAGAAGGCAGTCTGAAAGATCGCATTCAAAAATTATTGGAACGTTGCGGATTCCACAGCAAAGGCATTTTTATCATGGACGGGTCTCGCCGCTCCGGTCACGGCAACGCTTATTTCACTGGCCTTGGCAACAATAAACGCATCGTGTTTTACGACACATTGGTTAAGTCGCTAGATGAAGAAGAACTGGAAGCCGTATTAGCGCATGAGTTAGGCCACTTCAAATGCAAACATGTTATAAAAATGCTAGCGGCATCGTCGGTGATGACGCTAATCAGCTTTGCGATATTAGGCTGGTTAATTACGCAAAACTGGTTCTTCGATGGCCTCGGGGTTAGCACGCACTCCAATGCGGCAGCCTTGTTGCTCTTCATGTTGGTATCGCCGGTGTTTACCACATTCTTACATCCGATCAGCTCTTATTTTCAACGCAAATTCGAATTTGAGGCCGATGAATTTGCGACCCATCATGCGCAGGGAAGAAAAATGATCAGCGGCTTGGTCAAGCTATATGAAGAGAACGCCAGCACGTTAACACCCGACCCGATTTATTCCGCTTTTCATTATAGTCATCCGCCGGCCGCTATTCGTATTGCACATATCGAAGATAAAATGCAGTCAGCCTGATGCTCGCGCTGAACGAAGGCTTGGTCATCGCCCATCTCGGCAAGGGTATTGCTGTCGAGGTGGACGAACGAACGATATTATGCCAAACGTTGCGCAAACTCGATACGGTTGTGGTCGGCGATAAGGTTTTGATTTCAAAGTCTTCGCCAGATCAGGGACGAATCGAAGAAATATTACCGCGGCGTTCCGTACTGCAGCGGCCTGCCCGAGGAGACCAAATCCGGCCGGTCGCGGCTAATCTCGATACGATCTTCGTGATATTTGCCATCGAACCGGAGTGCGACTTCTTGTTACTCGATCAATATCTTGCCGTCTGCGAAAACAACAATATCGATGCAGCGCTGATACTGAACAAGATTGATTTAGGCCGCCCGGAAAACGCGGCGCAAGAATTGACAAATTATCAAAATCTGGGTTATCGCTTATACCGGGTAAGCGCCAAACAAAATATCGGGCTAGAACCTTTGCGCAACGCTTTATCTAATCAAACCAGTATGTTCGCGGGACAATCCGGCGTCGGCAAATCTTCTTTAACTAACGCGCTGTTGCCGGACAAAGAACTAAAAATCAATAGCGTGTCGGAAATCACCCGCCATGGGCGTCATACCACTACCGCGGCGACCTTATATCACCTACCATTCGGCGGCGATTTGATCGATAGTCCCGGCGTAGCCATTTTTGGATTGGCTGGCCTATCAGAAGCTCAGCTAGCTTGGGGATACCGCGAGTTTCAGCCATTCGTCGGAAAATGCCGATTTAACGACTGTCGTCATCTTAACGACAAGGAATGTGCGGTCCGTGAGGCTGTAGAAAACGGCGCCATCCCGTACAATCGTTATCAACGTTTTCTGAAACTCAGGGCAAAAATGCCACCGGCTAATCGTAGCTAATAGATCCCATAATCGAACAAACTAATTGCGGGAAGATACAATGTCACAACTTATTGCCATCGCTGTAGGAGGATCGGTCGGAGCCGTGCTTCGCTTCCTAGTGGCTAACGGCATTTACACAGTCCTAGGAAGAAACTTTCCGCACGGCACACTATTTGTAAACACGCTTGGTTCCTTGTTGATGGGCCTTTTGACCGAGTTGTTGATTCAGCGCTTTGCCATGGCAGCGGAATACCGTGCCGCGATTCTAGTCGGTTTTTTAGGCGCGTTTACGACGTTTTCGACGTTCGCGCTAGAAACCCTTTATTTGTTCGAGGAAGGGAATTTGTTAAAAGCTTTCTTGAATATTTTTCTCAGTGTTGTATTGTGTTTAACCGCATGCTGGTTCGGATTGATCTGGGGGCGTACCATTTTTTCAGACAATATTGCGCCTTGGATCACTCAACACATCCCTTTTCTTGAGTTGGTGCTCAGTTTTTTAGCCGCATTCGTCTTGTCGATCGCGGCGCAAATTGTCATCAATTATTTCGATGCAAACAATGAAATTCGCGCATTCTTTTTCATTTCGCTACTTAGCGGAATCACGATGACTTCAACGCTTTGGTTTAGCGCTAAGCATTCAATGCTACAGATTGAATTTCATCATTTGCTCAGTTTGTTTGTGATCAACACCCTATTCGGGGTAGCGATGATTTGGTCCGGTTCATGGTTAGGAAATTGGATATGGCAACTCAAACCGTAACCGTAGCGCGCATTTATTTACGCGAAGGCGAGCATCTACTTGCGAAGCTTATCAAACTACTGCACGACGACGAAAAAGTTTCCGGCGTCACAGTACTGCGCGGCAT
Source organism: Methylomonas sp. MgM2 (assembly GCF_054172045.1). Classification (NCBI taxonomy): domain Bacteria; kingdom Pseudomonadati; phylum Pseudomonadota; class Gammaproteobacteria; order Methylococcales; family Methylococcaceae; genus Methylomonas; species Methylomonas sp. MgM2. The sequence goes on from NZ_JBSYXO010000003.1 coordinate 5,282, forward strand.
AGAGGGCTTTGGCCCGGACGGACAGATTCATGTGGCTTCACTGGTAGATATGTCGCTGGATTTGCCGTTAATCGTCGAGTTTTACGATACCCCGGAACGCGTAGATATCATCTTGCGGGATATACAAAGGCAATTAGGGTTGTCTCACTTCATCACTTGGCAAGCTCAAGGCCAACTGCGCAGCGATTAGTTGTTCATTCAGCGCCGAAAATCAGCCCGGCGGCCAATGCATGCGTCTTCCGCCCAACACATGCAAATGTAAGTGATGCACCGTTTGACCCGCATCATTGTTGCAATTGAACACACTTCGGTAACCGCTATCCGCATAGCCTTCCTGAGACGCCACTTTCGCCGCGATTTTTAATAAATGGCCGCCTAACTCCGCATCGCCTAACGCATTAAGATTAACTATGTGCTGTTTAGGCACGACCAACACATGCATCGGCGCTTGCGGATTGATGTCCCGAAAGGCCAAAACCTTATCGTCTTCAAACACGACATCCGGTTTTATCTCACCATTAATCATCTTGCAGAACAGACAATCCGGCATTGCTTTACTCCCGTTCGATCCAAAAAAACCCGAATGAGCCATTTCAAAGCTCTTCGCTGTAACGTGCCACGCTACCATGATCGGATTACAAATTCCAACTTATACCGAAAAATGCCGGTAAAATTTGCGAAAAATTTTAGTCCATTCATCAATCTTAGGATTTTTAATTTATGAAAATTTTGATCGTCGGCAGCGGCGGGCGCGAGCACGCCCTGGCCTGGAAGGCCAAACAGTCCCCCAAGGTCAGTCACGTTTTTGTTGCGCCCGGTAATGCCGGCACCGCGCTGGAAACCGGTATCGAGAATGTTTCCATTCAGGTCGACGATATCGACGGCCTTGTCAACTTTGCCCAGGTCCGCGATATTGCACTGACCATCGTCGGCCCGGAAGTGCCGTTGGTAAAAGGTATAGTCGACTCGTTTGCAGCCGCAGGCCTAGCCTGCTTCGGCCCCACGGCGAAAGCGGCTCAATTAGAGGGTTCAAAGTCATTCTGCAAAGACTTCATGGCCCGCCACGGCATTCCGACTGCCGAATACGAAACCTTCACCGACACCGAGCAAGCCATTGCCTATATTCAACGTAAAGGTGCGCCCATCGTGGTCAAAGCCGACGGTTTGGCGGCCGGTAAAGGGGTTGTCGTCGCTCAAACCAACGAACAAGCCATCGCGGCCGTTAAGGACATGCTATCGGGCAATGGCTTCGGCGAGGCCGGCCATCGCGTCGTCATTGAAGAGTTTTTAGACGGTGAAGAAGCCAGTTTTATTGTCATTGCGGACGGCCGCCACGCTTTACCTATGGCCACGTCGCAGGACCATAAAGCTCGGGACGACGGTGATCAAGGCCCAAACACCGGGGGTATGGGCGCTTATTCCCCCGCGCCCATAGTCTCGCCTGAAATTCATCTACGGGTCATGGACGAAGTCATCAATCCGACGTTAAAGGGTATGCAGGAAGATGGTTTGCCCTATACCGGCTTCCTATACGCCGGTTTGATGATAGGCAAAGACAGCAGTGTCAAAGTACTGGAATACAATTGCCGCTTCGGCGACCCTGAGACTCAACCCATCATGATGCGGTTAAAAAGCGATCTGGTCGAATTATGCCAAGCGGCGCTAAATCAATCACTTGATCGGCAAACAACTGAATGGGACGAACGCGCGGCACTGGGCGTAGTACTGGCGGCCGGCGGTTATCCCGATGATTATGCCAAAGGCAACGTTATCCATGGCCTTCCTTCCTCGGAAGGCGAAGATACCAAAGTATTTCACGCCGGCACAAAGCAAAAAGGCGACCAAATAGTAACCGCCGGGGGACGCGTATTGTGTGCTTGCGCATTGGCCGACAGCATCGCCGAAGCACAAACCAAAGCCTATCAATTGTGTAAGCAAATTCATTGGCAAGATCTATATTACCGGACCGATATCGGTTTTAAGGCGATTAGAAACCGGCATGATTCATGACGAATTTCGTTTTTGAACCGGCCGGTCTGTCCGCAAACGCGTATTGACACAAAGCCACACACTCGTTTGAACTCGGTTACTGAATCGAAAGTTCGCAGAGTACGCCGGTATCATGATTTTCAGAATGTCATAACAAGAAACGAGTTATTCCGGCGCCCGTATAAAGATAAACCGCCGTAGCCGACACAGCCTACGGCGGTCGCTTCCTTGTCTGGAGAAGGAAAAACTTAGTGTTTGAGAATCACGGGCACGAACGAAAAAACGTGCTCGGCCGACGAATCGACAGTCATTTCGATCCAACTGTTTTCCAAACTGCCGAAAACCTCAACCCGGCTGAAATTGCCGGTCAAAGTTCCATCTTCATTAAACATGGCTTTGTCGACCTTGTAAAAATGAGAATCACCGTGGATCAATACCACTTGGCCGGAAAAGTTTTTGGTTTCTTCAGCTAAAATACGGAAGAAATCGGTATAGCCGTTGTTTTGGTCGAGTTGGGCCAAGAAATCGTCATAGCCTCCGTCGCTCAACTCAAACGGAAAATAAACATCGGCCTGAATGATGATCGCCATGCCGGCATTATGTTCTTCTCTGGCTTTAGCAAATGAATCTTTCAACCAATCCAGATTTGCCTGATTGCGAGCTTGGTATTCCGCTGTTGCAGCCTCACACTCGGCAGCTGATCTTTCGGATTTATTCGTGCATTGTTTGTCGGTAACCACCAAGTTGTTGTTGCTACCAACGACATGCAGTGCGACAAACTGAACATTGTTTTTGGTGAAACGGCTATTTTCCGAATAATCTTTACCCAACTCGCCTTGACGTTCGACTGCGATCGGATGCTTGCCCTGAGTGGTGTTTTTGTTGAAAAAGGTTGCACGCAGGTAAGCCAAGCGCTCCAGGGGATTATAAGCACCGTTGTTGGTGCGGTGGCAGTCGGTCCATTCGTTATCGCCCAACGTATACAGCGTCGGCGCCTTAAGGCTGTTAAATATATCGATTACGTCCCGACCTATAGCCTGATCAGTGCACAAACTGCTACCACTTTTGGTATCGCCCGCAAACATCGTGAAGTCGAGGTGATGCTCATTCATGGAACGAATGGTTTGTTCGACCATGACCGACCTTTCACCCGGATCGTCGCTGTAGAACTCGTCACCCCACAAGGCTACTTTCAACGGTTTGTGTTTATGATGATTATGCTGAGACTCTCTGCGATCATTATCGATAGAGCCGTAAGCAAGAGTAGTAGTCGGTGCCAGCATCGCCAACGAGCCAGCGATAAACACCAATGGAGCAAAGTTTCGCATGTTAATTGTCTCGGTTATTGTTATGAACGCTCATCATCACTGATGGACTTCATAACAATACAACCGAAACATGACTACGAGATTACAACGCGATTTAAGAGTGAATCCGGCATTTTTGAAATCATCGGTTTTTTGTAAGCGATTTTTTGCCCGTATGAAATTTTCTAAGTCCTCGATGAATCGCTTTTACCATGGCTTGAAAGTTCGCGTGACCACAAACTAAACCTGGAAATCGCCCGGTTGATATGACAACCGGGCGTTAATGTATTCACCCAGTGAAGTCCAATGAGACCGGCAACCAAGGTGTCTGCGCCGCCACGCTTGACCGTCTGAAAAACCGATATATGGACTATCAGATACTATTCAATGACGAAAAAAGTCCCTTACTTTTTAGATTTCAATTTACCGAACCAACCCGTCAGTTGTGACGGGATTTTCTTATCCGGTTTAGCGAGTTTTTCGGCCTGTTCAGCACTTAATTGCTCAGGAGCAGCGGACGCGGGCGACAGCGATTCAGTCTCGTTTTCAGACGGTTTTGCCGACGATTTTTTAAAACCACCGAACAAGCCGCTCATTTTCGCGGTTACGCTTTCAGTCGATTTCGATTTTTGATTGGAATCTACGGATTCTTTCCTTTCTTGAGCAGTCTTGACCGGCTCCGGCTCGAACCCCGTCAATGGTTCATCGCTTTCTGTTTCCGGCTCTCCAGAATCTGAGGTTTGAGTACCCAGCTTTTCGTCCATTTGGGCGATTTTTTCCATCGCTTTACTAAAGAAGCCTTTAAATTTGCGGCCTTCCTCCCTTGGTTTGGCGGTTGCTGCTTTCGGCTGTGCTTTGCCCTCGAAATGTTTTGCTTCGCTCGCCGCCTGAGGTTTTCCAAGCTCCGGTTTCGGCTGCCCGGGCGGTATATTTTCAGCGGGTGTCGCAACCGGCTCTGCCGGTTTTACCGAAGCAGATAGCGGATCGACCTCTTGCTCTAACAGGCTAGCTGAAGGCTTGGCTTGCTTTGCTTCCTGCTCTTGTCTTTTTAGCTCCGCTAGCTTGGCCGCTTCCGCTTGTTGCTTGGCCATCGCCGCCGTTAATTGTTGCTCCCTATCGGCTTCGAGTTGCCTTTGAGCCGATTCATACTGCTCGATTGCCAGTTCCATGTGCGCCAATTGCTGGGTTTGATTATCCAATCGATGCTGTAAACTGCTAATCAGCATTTCCTTTTCGGCTAATTTTGCCGATTCGGCATGAAACGATAATTGCAGTTCGGTTTTTGATTTTTGTTCGTTTTGAAATCGCTCGGCGACGCGACCAATAATAGCCTGGTATTCGGGCAGCAAATTGTCGGCATTCGCTTCCGGCAAATTATGTACGTTGAGTTCGAAACACTCAACCAGCTTGGCCAAACTTGCGACTAATTCCCGATTGCCCGCGCTCAAGCGCTGTTCTATTGCCGACGCACGCTCAGACTCCGCCTCGGCTTTCTCTACGGCGCTTTGCGTCTGTGTAGCGGCTTCCTTCAGTTGTTGCTGCAATGTTTGAACCTGTTCCTGGGTCGAGTTCAGACTGGCTTGGTTTTCAGTATTGAGCTTCGTAAGCTTATCAATGTCTTTTTTTAAGAAACCGATGCGGATACTGTAAAAAATAGCCATCAATAGCCACACGGAAACCGCAATCGCGGCGGCATAATCCGGTCTTTCCATGGTCATTTGATACCACTGGCTCAGTTGATCTTGGAAATAAGGCATCAGTCTTTGCAGATTTTCCATAACGTTTCCTTATATATTATTCTAGTTTGGTCGGATGAAAGGGGAATGGGCCGGCAGAAAAGGCCTTATTGTATAACGCCGCGATTATATTTCGTTAAGCAACGATAATTCGGCCGGATGCGGCATCATGTAATACGACCCGTCGATAAAGGTATCCGGCTGCCTTCTGAAATGGTGGCGCAACAAGGTCAGCGGCACAATTAACGGCACCTTTCCCAGACGATAATGTTCAATGGTTTCAACCAGCTCTTGCTTGTCGTCGCTGTCGAGCTTGGTCTTCAAATAACCCTGTATATGTTGTAACACGTTAACATGATTACCGCGCGTTGCGACAATTTTCAGACAGGCCATTAAGTCGACCAAGTAATGATCAGCGATATCGTTTAAGTTCGCCGGGGTTGCCGGCGCAATTAGTCTACCCAACGCTCTAACGCTATTTTGATCGTGGCTCATTGCGATCAATTTATGCCGACTATGAAAGTCCATCAAACTACGTACGGAAAGACCTTGTTGACACATTTGTTGCCAGCGATACCTAACGAATACGCGCTGAACAAAATTTTCTCGCAGGGCCGGATCGCCCAGGCGCCCTTCTTCTTCCAGCGGCAATGCCGGAAAATGTTGCTGTAAGTACGCGGCAAATATGCCCACCCCTTTTCGCGCAGGCACGTTGTGTTCATACAGTTTCACGCGCTCCATGCCGCAACTGGGCGAATCTTTCTTCAAGATATAGCCGCATAGGCCGTCCAGCCACTCGCGCTGTTTTTCGCAGACTTGGCTAAGCGGTTCGGTCACATCCAAGGCGTGATCTTTAACACCGACCACGCGAATTTGATGCTCGAATTGCCGTAATTGCACGGCTGGCCGAGGAATGCCTAAACCGGCTTCGACTTCCGGGCAAAACGCCCTGAATTGAAAATACCGGCCTAGAGTACGTTCTATATAACTGTGATACTTATGGGCAGCGTCGTAGCGCACTTGATGCCCCAACAAGCAACTGCTTACACCAACCGGAATCGTCGTCATTTCAGTATTCGGCTTGCGGATAAATTAAATTTTGGACGGGGAAACCCCACGTCCTGGCTTGATCGATTAAAGACTGAAGAATTTCCTTTTCAAGAACCGGACGGCGCGCCAGTATCCATAAATAATCCTTGGTATTGCCTGAAATCATTACGTATCGGTAATCGGTTTTATCCAAGGCGATAATGTTGTAAGCGCCATAAAAAGGCCCGAAGAACGATACTTTTAGCCGCCCTGTGGAGGGGTTCTCGATAAAATAGGCTTTTCCTTCTGCCGACTGGCGCCGTTTAGCCTCGGCGTTGTAGCCGCTATTGATCACTCTGACGCCGCCGTCGCCGCGCAAGCTGTATTCTGCAGTGACGTCGGTCAAACCCCGTTCAAAGCTATGATCCAACCGGGCAATTTCATACCAGGTGCCGAGATAACGGTCCAACTCAAACCCCGTGATGGGAGTAACGCCCTCCGGTATGCCCATGCAAGCGGTTAAAAACAGAATAAGACTAAAGCCGATTATTTTTGGCATGGCCGTCAAACCTTGTTTGCTGAAACAGGGATTTGCTTTGTTGGCTGCGCAGTCTGTGATCGATTATCGGCGCCGGATAGTCGCAAGTTTGAGGCCTTTTATGCCATTCGTGAATAACGGAAGTGCTGAAAGCCCTTAACTCCGGTAACCAACGTTTGATGTACACGCACTCGGCATCGAATTTTTTCTGCTGTAGCCAAGGGTTGAAAATCCGGAAATAGGGTTGAGCGTCGCAGCCGGTCGACGCCGCCCATTGCCAATTCCCGTTGTTGACACAAGGGTCGTAGTCGACCAGATGCCGAGCAAAGTGGCGTTCGCCCCAGCGCCAATCGATCTGCAGATCTTTAACCAAGAACGAGGCCGTAATCATACGCACCCGATTATGCATGTCTCCGGTTTGCTTCAATTGACGCATACCGGCGTCGACGATAGGAAATCCGGTGAGCCCTTGTTTCCATGCCTCAAATTCATCGGCGTTATTGCCCCAAACAATGTCGTCGTATCGCGTCTGAAACGCGTGCCCAAACACCTGCGGAAAATGATGGGCGATGTGCGTAAAAAAATCGCGCCAGTAAAATTGCCGCAGTAGCGGATGCTCGCTGCCGAGATTATCCAATACAGCGTAATAAGCCTCTCGTATCGAACAACATCCGAATTTCAAATAGGCCGATAGATGACTGCTTGCGTCAACGGCGGGAAAATCTCGTTGTTCATTGTATTTCCCGCAGGCGTCCAAACCATTCAGCAGCTCAACAGCGGCAGAGCGGCCGCCCTGCCGAACGTTGCGATGCTTGCGTTTGAATTTCTCGATTAAATTCTCTTCGTCCTTCGCATTCGGTATAAATCGACCGCCGGCCAAATCGCTGGGCATCGCCACCGGAATTTGCCTCGCCCGCTTATAAAACGCCGTGAACACTCGGTACGGACTACCATCGTCCTTCACGACTTCTTCCGGCTCGTTCAGCAAGGCATCGCCTGCACAATGCAACGGAATCGCCAGTTCATCGCAGACTCTTTGCAAATCGGCATCTCGTCGCTTACTGAATGGCGTATAGTCTCGATTGACGAATACCGCTCCAATGCCCTGCTGCTGATGCAGTTGAGCTATGACGGTTTCAGGTAGGGCATGAAATGTGTACAAATATCCGCCGTGCCTTTGAAATTGCCGTTGTAAGTCCTGCAACGCCTCCAACATAAATTGCAGCCCCGGCCCGCTTTGATACGGATGTGATTCGATTTGGCGGGGATCGAAAATAAAACAAGGCAACACCCGCTCGGATTGCAGCAAGGCGGCATTCAGCCCGTTGTTGTCCGACAATCGCAAGTCGCGACGAAATATGAACAGCGATTTCGAATAACGCTTCTCCATCGTCGGATAACCACGTCTACACGCAGTCTCCCCATTGGATAATCATTTGCTGGCAGTTAAACATGATGTTCGGATAATAATGGTAGATCACCCAGCGTAAAAGCAGATCACCGTACGCGGCAACGGTGATCCACCTTGCTACCGTCGTCCAAAGCCGGCTCGAACAATTTTTGGAACAGCGCCAAACGGCCCCCGTCCAATAAATCAATGGCATTGCCATGATGATATGCATCGTCACCCAGCTGGCTATCGTGAATGTGCCTTCCAGGACACGATAATCAATGTAAAAAAGGACGGCGTTAAACAGAATGAAAAAAGGCCAGAAAGCGTCTTTTAGTTTTAGATAGCCCAGCCAACTCCACTGCAAATAGAAATACAGCGTGGGTGGAATGCGCACACTCCATTCAATCAACGGTTCCGGCGTAAGCGCATAAATTAAGATGAAAACCGCCAGCGATATTATCGCCACTTCAAATAAACCGATAAACGAGGTAAAGGCAAATAACAAAGACAGGCTATCGATCAACATTAATTTAAATTTCGGTGTGGATTCAGAATATTACGCAAAGCGGCCTCCAAGTCCTGATATTTAAACTTGAAATCATGCGACAGTAAACGTTGCGGCATGACCCGTTGGCTACCTAAGACCAATGTCGCCATTTCACCCAATATCAATTTGAGTGCTTGTTCGGGCATCGGCAATAACATGGGCCGATTCAGCAAAGCGGCCAGCGTTGCGCTAAATTCTCGATTACGCACGGGATTGGGCGCCGCGGCATTATACGGGCCGCGCATATCGCGATTTTCGATCATCGTTCTAACAATCGCTACCCAATCGTCCACATGAATCCACGACATCCACTGCTCACCGCTACCTAAACGCCCTCCCAAACCGAACCGAAACGGCAACAACATGCGTTGCAAGATACCACCACCCGAGCCTAACACCAAGCCGGTACGAATCAGGCAGACCCGGGTGCCGGCTGTCTCGGCCGGCAATGCTGCCGATTCCCAGTCTGCGCAAAGTTGATGACCGAAATCGTATTTCGGTTGGCTTTCTTCGTCCAGAATAGATTCGCCTTGATCGCCGTAGAAACCTATCGCGGAACCGCTGACCAAGACATCCACCGGTTTATCGGACTGCTTGATCCAAGCTACCAACCGTTCCGTTAGATCGATCCGGCTGCTTCGCAGAATTTGTTTGCGGGCATCGCTCCAAGGCCGATCAAATATCCCGGCCCCGGCCAAATTGACAACCGCCTCAAATTGCCCGGCGTCAGGCAATTCATTGACGTTGGCAAATGCTTGAACTTGGGTACCGAAAGCACGTGCGACTTTGACGGCATTACGGCTCAAAATCGCAACGCTATACCGATCCTGTAACAAACTATGGGCCAGTGCACTACCCAAAAAGCCTGTGCCGCCGGTAATTAACACGGAATGAGTTGACATCGGTATGCTCCATTGTAAAAAGGCCAATAAACCGGTTCATTCGCTTTCTTTAAGCGAAACAATCCGTCGTTTCGGAATCATTAATCCATTAGAACGCCGATTTCTTATGCCGACCACTATTCGAAAACCCAGTAGAATCACGATTAGGGTCAAATAAAATAACGGCTGGAATAAATTGCCTTTGAGTTGCCAAAAATAATGGATTATTGCCGCTGCCGCCGCATAATAAATAAAACGATGGAGTTTCTTCCAGTTTTTGCCCATGCGTTTTTTTAACGAATTCGGCGAGGTAATCGCGAGCGACAGCAAGATAATATAAGCGATAACTCCAAACCAGATGTAAGTACTTTCGAGAATATCGATACCAATTAAGCTCCACTCGCCGGCGTGATCGACAAATAAATATGCTAATAGATGCAAGGTCGCATAAAAGAACGCAAATAAACCGAACATTTGCCGATAATCAGCCATGCCTCGCCATTTTGTCATGGCCTGGACCGGCGTAACCGCTAACGTGATCCATAAAAAGCGTAGCGCCCAGTCACCTAAACGAATATGAATTTCCTGTATCGGATTCGACCCTAGCCGATTATTCCAGATGTCGAACAACAACCACATTAAAGGCAGCAGACATGCGGCCGACATCCAGCTCCTTACATTATTAAAGCGAATCAACATCAGAAAAAATGTCGCAAATCAAGGTTGCTATACATGCCGGCGACCTGTTCCCCGTAACCGTTAAACAGTTCGGTCTTTCTACGGGGCGTGAAAAAATCGCTACCTAACCGACGCTCGCTAAATTGGCTCCAACGCGGATGCGGCACGGCAGGATTGACGTTGGCGTAAAAACCGTATTCCTTAGGTGCGAATGAATGCCAAGTTGTCATAGGTGCTCTTTTCAAGAACTCGATTTTGACAATGGCCTTGATACTTTTAAAACCATATTTCCAGGGAACCACCAATCTAAGCGGCGCACCATTTTGTTTAGGTAAAGTCTCGCCATACATGCCCACAGCCAGGATAGTCAACGGATGCGTGGCCTCGTCCATACGCAAGCCCTCGACATAAGGCCAGTCCAACATTGCATTAATCCTTTGCTTAGGCATCGTATCCGGTTGATACACAGAAGTGAATTTGACAAATTTGGCGTTGGACAAAGGTTTAACCATCTTGATCAAATCGACTAAGCGAAAACCCATCCATGGAACAACCATAGACCAAGCTTCGACGCAACGAAAACGGTAAACGTATTCTCGCAAGGTTTGTTTACCGATAATATCTTCTAAATAATATTGGCCTGGTTTTGCTATTTCTCCGCCAATTTGAACACTCCAGCGATCAGCACGAAAACGTTGTGCCAATTCCGTTGAGTCTTCTTTGTTAAACGAAAACTCGTAATAATTTGTATAGCTTTCTACAAGATGCTGAGGCGTTACGGCGTTTAGATCGGAAAAATCTTTGCTCCTCGGCAGCGCTGACCAGGAAGTGCTGTTGACACGGGACTCCGCCATCTCAGAATAGCCGGATACGGGTAATAAAGCTCCGGCAAGCATCGCCTTGATAATCTTCCGACGCCCCCGAAACACGGCCGGGTCGGTAATTTCATTTGAAGGTATCGCTTTTTCTGTTTTTATGATCATACCAAACCTGCCCTAGCGAATGACGCGATATCGATTTCCGTTAAAATACCCTATTTTCTACCTTTGGGAATTAACCCGAATATCTGCCTTATTTTTCGCTCGGTAATAAACACCAGAGAAAATAGTTGAATTATGTTTTCCGCTTCGATTAAATCTAACCCTATATTGACTGGCACCAGGTCTTTACGTGTATCGAACATTCGGTCCCAAACTGACAATACAATGCCGTAATTACTATCATGTTCCATTCGCAAGGTAGAATGATGCGTCCTATGTAAAGATGGCGTAATAATATAATTTGAAATTATTTCTTCGTGCGGCACCCTGATATTGGCATGGTGAAAAAATATAAAAAACAGCTCTATGATTTCGATCGATAATACCAGGTAGGCATCGACGCCAACCACGATCACAAATATACATTTATAAACTATTTCCAGAAGCAAATCGAAGACATGAAAACGAAAACCGGTCGATACGTTAAAACTTTTATCGCTATGATGCACTTTATGAAAACGCCATAACCATTCAAATTTGTGACTCGCCACATGCCATATATAAATAGCCAAATCGAATAAAGCAAAAGCCAAAACCCATTTAATAGGACCGTTATCTAGACCGCTTAACAACCCAAAAGATGAAAATTGTTGCGCAACTAAAAATAACGAAGAAGCCCTTAAAGCAGTTAATATGATATTGTTAATCAAAAATGCCGTCGTATTGGTAACGATAGAGCCTTTATAAATCTCTTTTGCAAAATTACGATGAGGCTTTATTTTCTCTACGACAAGCAGAATAATGAAAGCCAGAATCGCCAAGCTGAACAAAGCTTGGTTAAACGCCAATCCACTGCTGCCTGCGTCTTCCGCGCCCCCCATATCGACTCCGATTTCAATTAATTAATAACTATTGGCTTTGGCATGAACTTAAAAGATTGGTTAACTCTTTTATCTCATTATCTGAATTAATTTGTTCGGTAATATCGTACTGAACGCCCAAATAATAAATAACCCTCTTCTTTCTGTCAAACAACGGAATTATCTTCAGATGATTATGAAACAGCGTTCCATCTTTTTTGTAATTACGCAACGTCACTTCTATAGACTCTTGATTTTTAATTGCTTCAGCAATTTGATACCGCGCAGACTGCTCTCTATCATCCCCCTGTAAAAACCGACAATTTCGTCCGACAATTTCTGATTGGCTATAACCCGTAAGTCGTTCAAATGCCTTATTTGCATATACGATGGGCGCATCATCCAAATCGGGATCAGCTAAAGTAACACCATTGACACATTCATCTAAAATTGCTGATAGCACTTGTGGAATAAGTCCGGAATCTTTCTCAACAATAAAAGCCATAACAAAACTCCATGCCGCAATATTGATATTATTATGATTAATCTTACTCTTCGGTAATTATTTTTTTTATATTTTCTACCATATTCTCTGCGCCCTCTTCGATCGCATAACGAATCAATTTTTCAAATGGCCGCATGAATACTTCCAGCTCTAATAGTTCAAACCGAAAAGTTAAATGAGTTGGCAGCAATTCTTCGCTACCGTCTAGTTGATAAATATGTCTATATGGTTCGTCCAATCCCTGTAAAACCAATTTGTTATAAGGTTGATAGTCGGTAATAGCGAAAGTCGATTCGATTTCGGCGTCGCTATCCTTACGGATTTGCTTTGCTCTTGCTCCCACAAATACCTTATTGCCGTCCAACGGCAAAAAATCGACAACTTCTATTGCCCATTTCGGATAGTTTTCGAAAAAATTTTCACCAACAACAGCAAAAACCTCAGACAAATGTTTATCGATAACAATACTCGCCTGGCCCGCAACCGGTTTAGTCGAATCAAAAGGAAACTTAATCGGCATCATCTTTCCTCAGTATAAATTTTGTGCGTATTCGACTTTTTATCAAACCGATGAAAACACCTACGCCACGCATTAATCAATATTAAGTAATCCACAGATATCGTTTAAGTCAAGCCTGAACCTAAATTCGGCAGTGGAAGCTATTTGAATGATGTAAATCGCTGTATTCATTGAGAACAACGGTTTTTTCACACTCACCAAAATGGTGACGCTTTCAACTGCTCCGCAGTTGAATTCAGTACTTTAAAATCATATGGTTAGCAGATTTCAACCTAATTGAACGGCTCTTTTTAGGCTGAAAGGTTTTATTGATAATGACAAGATTAATTAAAAATTATTATCCCTCTCTTGCACATAAATCTGGATACAAATATCGGTAGGAACAAAAGCGAATAAACCAACACGAAGTGCAGATTATTGATCAACGCTCCGCACGAATCGTTATTATCGGTAAAAATAGATATCGCAACCAAATAACAGCAGTATGCTTGATATCAAAAAAGCTAAAATGGATGTGTTTAGATTTATTTGAAAAATAAAACACAATAAATTCAAATAAATATTTGATCTTGATTGGGTATTCATAATTAATACCTATCAATCAAAAAAGATACCCTCCCTAAATACTGCACAGGGAGGGTATATAGAGGAGGACGGTTAAGACGTCATGACCGGTTCATGCGTTACCGGTTGCTCACGACCATCATCAAGTTCAATTTCGGTATCTGAAGATTCTGGTTCGGGTTGCGGCGGCTCGATTTTGTTACCTTGCATTAATTCGTCGATTTGATACTTATCGATGGTTTCCCAATCAAGCAATGCATGAGCCATATTATGCAAAATTTCGATATTTTCTTTTAATATGGTTTCCGCACGCTGGTAATTGGTATCGATAACTGAACGAATTTCCTCGTCTATCGTTTGCGCCATTTGCTCCGACATCGGTTTAGCTTGCGGCCCCATGTAACCGCCTTCGCTGTCACCGTAATCCATAGGCCCCAAACGATCGGACAAGCCCCATTTGGTCACCATGTTGCGCGCCAGCTGCGTCGCACGCATGATGTCATTCGACGCGCCTGTGGTCACTTTGCTCTTACCGTAAATCAGAGCTTCAGCCACCCGTCCGCCGAATAAACTGGAAATCTGGCTTTCGAGCTTCTCTTTACTAGCACTATATTGATCGCGTTCGGGCAGGAACATCGTGATGCCTAACGCTCCGCCGCGCGGCATGATACTGACCTTGTAAACCGGATCATGATCGGGAACCAAGCGACCGACTATGGCATGTCCGGCTTCATGATAGGCCGTCATCAACAAATCGTCTTTGCTCATAACCATCGTGCGTTTTTCGGCGCCCATGATCATTTTGTCGCGAGCCTTATCCAAATCGTTCATCGTGACTTCGCGTTTATTATTCCGAGCCGCGAACAATGCGCCCTCGTTAATCAAATTCGCCAGTTCAGCACCTGAAAACCCGGGAGTACCGCGGGCCAAGTCGGTCAAATTAACGTCCTGAGCCAAAGGCACACGATTGCCGTGGACTTTTAAAATTTGTTCCCTGCCTTTAATGTCGGGCAGACCGACTTGCACCTGGCGATCAAAACGTCCCGGACGTAACAATGCTTTATCGAGAATATCCGAGCGGTTCGTCGCGGCAATGACAATAATACCCTCGCTGCCGCTAAAACCGTCCATTTCCACTAGCAGCTGATTCAGCGTTTGTTCCCGCTCTTCGTTACCGCCTCCCATGCCGGCGCCGCCCCGCTGACGTCCTACTGCATCGATTTCGTCTATGAAAATGATGCAGGGCGCCCGTTTTTTGGCCTGCTCAAACATGTCGCGCACCCGCGAAGCGCCAACGCCGACAAACATTTCGACAAAGTCCGATCCCGAAATCGAAAAGAAAGGCACACCGGCTTCGCCCGCAATCGCTTTAGCAAGTAAGGTTTTACCCGTACCCGGAGGACCAACCATCAGCACGCCTCGCGGTATTTTTCCGCCCAACGCCTCGTATTTGCCCGGATCTTTCAGGAAATCCACCATTTCGACTACGTCTTGCTTGGCTTCCTCGCATCCCGCCACGTCTTTAAAGCGCACTTTCACCTGATCTTCTTCCATCAGTTTAGCGCGGCTTTTGCCGAACCCCATTTGCCCGTCGCGTCCCGCGGCCATTTGCGATTGTTTGCGCATGAAATACACCAAGACCGCAATCAATAACAGCGTGGGCGCCCACGAGATGAAAATATTCATCAGTGTCGACGGCCGCTCCGGTTTTTCGACCTTGATTTTGACGCCGTATTCGAGCAGCTCGTCTATCATGCGCATATCGTTCGGATTGTATGTCGAAAAACGCGTGCCGTTATTGCGCTTCCCTTCAACATCGTTACCGTCTATGACGACTTCCGTCACGACGTTATTCCGCACATCTTCAATAAAATCGGAATACGAAATTTCGTAATGCGGGTCGTACTCCGGCATGGTGCGATTGAAAATGGACGAAACCACAATACCGATCGCCGCCAAAATAACCGCAAAGATCAAAAACTTTTTCATGTCACTGACCCCTAATCTATTTTTCGCTGGAGAAATATTTGAAAAAATCGGAGGTCGGCTTGACTATCAAGGTATCCTGAGTATCTTCAAATGAGGCTTGATAGGCCTGCAGGCTGCGGTAAAACGCATAGAATTCCGGGTTCTTACCGAAGCTTTTCGCATAAATTTCGGCCGATTCGGCATCACCCCGGCCGCGAATATTTTCGGCTTCCCGTTGCGCGTTTGCGACAATCACCTGTTTTTGCTTATCCGCCTCGGCACTGATTAGTTCGGCACTTTCCGCCCCTTGTGAACGGAATTCGCGAGCCACCCGTTCGCGCTCGGCCCGCATACGCTGAAACACGGAGCTGCTAACCTCTTGCGGCAAGTCTATGCGCTTGACCCGGATATCGATCAATTCAATACCGTATTTCCTCGCTAGCGGCGACAGTTTCTCCAATAAGGTGTGGCGAAGGTCATCACGATCTTCCGAAATAAGCTGTTTAATCGTACGTACGCCGAATTCGCTACGCATCGCATCTTTCATGATTTGGTCGAGACGCAGATTTGCTTGGAATTCATCGCCACCGACCGTGGTATAAAAAAGACCCACGTCACCGATTCGCCATTTGGCGAACGAGTCAACGATAACGTTTTTCTTCTCTGAGGTAAGGAAACGCTCGGATTTAGCATCCAAGGTCAGCACGCGCGCATCAAACGTACTGACATTATTGATGACGGGGGTCTTAAAATGGAGTCCGGGGTTTAAATCCGTTGTGACGATTTCCCCAAGACGAAATAGGATAGCCTTTTCATATTCATTCACATGAAAAACCGACATTGAGGCCAGCACCAAAATAATTAAACCGACTGGAAATAGAATTAATGTTCTACTCATTGTCTGCTCCTGCTTGGTCGTAAATCTCTAGTTGCGGTTCTTCTTACGCTATGCTTTTCCGCATTGTGTGTTTCTTCATTCGGTTCATTGTCGTTCTCCGCTAATCCGGAAGATACCGTTGTGTGACTCTGCGCTTGCTGTAGCGGCATATACAAAGCCGGCGGCTGATCCGTATCCACGACTATCTTATTGACCGAACCGTAAAGCCTTTCCTTCGCTTCCAAATACAGACGTTTACGCGTAATGGCCGAATTTTTTTCGTATTCGACCAATAATTGATCAAAGCGTTCGGTTTCGCCTTTAGCTTTCGCTACTTTTTCGGCTGCGTAGGCTTCGGCTTCCTGTAGGATACGTGCCGCCGCGCCGCGCGATTTAGGTATCACTTCGTTGCTATAAGCTTCCGCTTCATTAATCAAACGCTGTTTGTCCTCGCGTGCGCGAATGGCATCTTCGAAAGCGCCCTGCACTTCTTCGGGCGGCTGGGCATCTTGCAAATTGACGCTAGCCACACTGATACCCGCCTTGTAATCGTCCATGGCTTCCTGGACTTGATCTTTGATTTCCGCAACTATCTGGCTGCGGCCTTCCGTCAACACGAAATCCATATTGTTGCGCCCAATCACGCCGCGCAAAATGCTTTCCGTCAGCTGTTTCAACGTTTTTTCATTATTTTTAACGTTGAACGAGTAATCTCTGGCATTGTGGATTTGGTACTGAACCGCCAAACGAACGGCAATAATATTCTCATCGGAGGTCAACATCAGCGATTCCTGCGGAATCATCGACGATTTACTGAATCGGGCTGCATCGCTATAACCCACTTCAATGAAGCGTTGCTGTTCGACATTCACCACGCTTACCGATTCAAATGGCGCAGGAATATGCCAGTGCGGTCCGGGCATAGTCGTCTCGGTATAAGCGCCGAAACGGGTCACTACGCCGCGGTTACCTTGGTCTATGATGTAGACACCACTGATCAGCCAGCTTATAACTAACGCTCCGCCAAAAAAACCGGCAATCTTGTACACGGAAAACAACTCCTTGTGTTCATTGTAAAAATCCACCGTTTTGGTTGAGATATTTCTCCATTGCTTTTCAAACTCCATCTTCCAATCGGGTGACGGCGTTTGTTTATCGGCGTCGTGGTTCTCTGAAGACATAATTACTCCTCTCGTGATGTGACCTGAATTGGGCCTTCATTGTTATTTCTTATCGAAGTCATACATAATATCGCCGTTAAACAAAGCCAAAACAAGGATAAAGATCGTTCAAGTGTCTTTTGGTTCCAAAAACGGCATCAGATCGAAACCAAATTGTTGCTTTAATTTATGTAATGCGTCGTTTTGAATTTGTCTGACCCTCTCTCTGGTGACGTGTAGCTGGTCGGCTACGGCTTGTAAGGTCATTTCCGTATGATTTTTTAAACCAAATCGCATGCTTAGAATATTGGCTTGCTTTTCCGGTAATGTTGCCAGAACTCGGTCCATATACCGTACAAGATCGGTCTCTATCAGTTTATCCATGGGTTGAGTAAATTGTTGTTGCTGCATTTTTTCCATTACCGACATACCATCGTCTTCATGGTCGTTGCTCGTGTCGTTCACAAAGGTGGCCTGATAATAATTACTAATGGTCTTGATTTCTTGCTCCGACAAGCTGCAACACGCTTTGAGTTCCATTAACGTTGGCCAACGTTCATAAGTCAAATAAGTCTTACGCAGAATTTCAAATACCGGTGATGATTTTTCCGCTAATGCTACCGGTAAGGGTACTGACTTATCTTGCTTTACGATTAACCTTGAAACCGCTTGCTTGATCCAGAAAATGGCATAGGTTGAAAAGCAGTTTCCTCGTTCCGGGTCGAAGCGGTCTACGGCCTTGATTAGCCCGACCATGCCTTCCTGCATCAAATCTTCGAAACTCAAAGAAATTGCCTTATATTTATGCGCGACAAACGCCACTAAGCCGGTATTGCCGACAATCATCTCTTGCCTCAATTTTTTAAGCTCTTGCCTTCTGTAATCCAGCTCAGCCTTATAGAGAGGATTCAAGTCTCCGGATAATGCCAATTGATTCTGTATCAGCTCGCTGGAGCCGATTAGGAACACAGGTAAAAAATGTACGAGATGCATCATCTCGCGAGCCGTCGAAGACACTTCAAGGTTTTCCAGATTGACCGGTTTATTTGGTTGTACAAAATGGGCCAACTGTACAACTTTTTGGTTGACCGTTTCATCCGCATCAGGATGATCTTGCTCAAAATCACCGCACGGTTCGGCGAATTCCGCAAAAAACTTGTACATTATCCGTTTGTGTTCTTCGCTGTTTTTTAAAAGCAGGATTTCGGAATAGTCGCCGCCTGTAGTTTGCTCGATGATCAATCGCTTAGCCACATAAGCCGCCACCCTGTTGTTTTCCAACATTTTTTTCAATAACTGCCGGCGTGCCCGTTCGACACGACAGGCCAATGTCACCGGCTCCGACTCGCTGTTAATTCCAGCGTTTTGCTTAACTGATACAGAAATATTTGACATCAGTAATCACCGATCAAATTAATAAGTTGGAATCGAAGATACATTGATGTAAAATTTTTGTCAATATTTTATCTATACAAAACATATACAAATGTATTCAATCAAAGCCATTACCACGCTGACCGGCCTCACTCCCGAAACGTTGAGAGCATGGGAACGACGCTATCAATGTATCACTCCTCAACGCAACACCAGCGGCCGCCGTTCTTACTCACAGACCGATTTGGAAAAACTCAAATTGCTGGTTGCGCTCACCAAAAATGGTCACCCAATCGGCAAACTCGCCAAATTTTCAAGCGAACAATTACGCCAGTTTCTGCAGCAAACCCCGGAACAAAATGACCTTCAACAGGCCAATTTGTTCAATCAAATCATAGGATCGCTACAGAATTACCAAATCGAACAATGCGAATATTTATTGAAGCGGGCTTTGTTGGCATATGAACCTCTAGACTACGCTAGAAACGTTTTGTTGCCGGCCTTACATCGAGTCGGCCAGCTTTGGCATGAAAGCAAGATCAACGTTGCCCAAGAACATATGTTTTCCAGTTGTGTTAAACGCATCGTTCTAACCATGGTCAACAACCTTCATCAACCGTCGAAACGGAATCCTTCGATGCTTTTTGCCACACCCAGCGGCGAAATGCATGAATTCGGGATTTTGTTAGCCTGCATGATTGCCGCCGCCCAACAATACACCTGCTATTTCGTCGGCGCGGATTTGCCGGGGGCGGACATTGTCGACGCGAGTGCACACTTGCATCCGGATATTATCGTGATCGGAATGGTGGCGACCCCACCCGAACAACAAACCCTGCGACATCTTGCCCATATAATCGATTTCGGCAACGCCAATAAAACCCAGATTTGGCTGGCTGGCTCCGGCGCGGAGTATTGGTTCGATAAACAATCGCCGCCGCCGGAAGCATGCGAGTTGGTTTCCAGCATCGACCAGTTTCATGCAAAAGCGCAACAATACAGTCTTCATAAGGGAAAATAGGATGCGTGCCGTCTATATTGGCGGCAACACAGACCGGAACACCGATTATCAAGCGGAGATCGCACGATTACAAAGATCGTAATCCAATTCTCCAGCCTCAATTCAGTTGAATAAGCTGCTTTGCGCTCGTGCTAGGATGGTCGAAATCATGGGATGCTTCATACGTCTTTGCGCGGTAATCGCATAAAACCGCTCTACAACGCCATCAACCGGTCCGAGCATTTCGGTACCGTATTGCCGGTAAATTTCCGCCGCAACGGTCATCGATGCAAAGAATAAACCTACGCCCGCCGCCCCAAAGGTTTTTAGCAAAGCGCTATCTTCAACTTCGGCTTGAATCTTGGGGCTGATTTGGCGTTCTTCAAACCAATGATCCAAAGATCGGCGTAGCACGGTATTGGCCGTGGGCAGCAAGAACGGCGCGCCTTTCAAGCTATTAGGAAAATCCGGGCGGTAGCGGGCGGCCAATTCCGGTGCCGCGAACACGGCCACACGCGATTCGCCTAAAAAATGATTGAATACCCGTGTACCGGAGGCAGGCGTGGCGGGGACGTCGCACAATACGATGTCTATGCTGTGCATGCCGATCTCAATCAACAGACGCTCCGTTTTATCCTCCACACAATGAATTTGTTTGGGCTCTGACAACTTCAACACCGGTTCCATCAGTCTGTAGGCGATCAATTTCGGCATCGCATCGCTAATCCCGACGTTCAAGCGCAATCCCCTTTCGGTGGCTAGGCCTTTTAGCGTATGTCTCATTTCCCGCCCCAAGGCAAAGATCTCGTCCGCGTAATGAAACACCGTCCGCCCCGTCTCGGTAAGCACCAATTTCCGCCCGTCCTTGCGCAGTAGTTTGGTACCGACCGATTGCTCAAAAACCGCTAATTGCCCACTGATCGTAGGCTGCGCCAAATGTAGCATTTCGCAAGCGGCAGTGATGCTGCCATGTTTGGCAACGGTCCAAAAGTAATATAGGTGTTGATAGTTAATCCGTTCCATGACTGTAAAATATATCGAAAATTTCTATAGCATAAATAGTTTTATTCGATTTTACTATTTCAAAAACTGGCGTAATTTATAGCTCGTTTTCCTTTCAACCGAGTTCAACCATGTCGCAAACGCAACCTTACGATGACAAAGCCTTACGATCGGCCAACCGATTGTTAAGAACGATGCTACGCAAAATGCTTAAAAATCAAGCCAGTCCGCGTGTGGCCCACACCGTCGAGCTGCTTCAGCGCCAATATACGGCTTTGCAACGAGACGGCAATCAAGCGAAACGCCAACAATTAATAAAGACCGTGCAAGATTTACCCGCAGAAATTTTGAACGAAGTAATCCGCGCTTTCAGTATGGATTTCAGCCTACTGAACATCGCCGAAGAATCCACCCAGCTTCAATATCGCCGTCGCCAGATCGAGAAGAACAAGCATTATTGGCGCGGTTCGTTTCACGATACATTATTGGCTTTCAAGAACGCAGGCATCGGTGCCGGACAATTGCAGCCGCTGCTGGATCAGATGCATTATCTGCCCGTCATGACGGCGCATCCGACCGAAGCGAAACGCCGCACGGTACGCGGCGCTTTGCGGAACGTGTTCGTCAGTCATGAAAAGTTACAGCACGCCGACGTCAAAGGTTACTTCCGTCAAGAAGCGATGTCCCGCTTACAAAGCCAAATTCAATTGCTATGGAAAACCGACGAAGTACGGGCCCGAAGCATGGGGGTCGTGGACGAAATCGAGTCGGGCCTGTTTTATTTTCCACTGTCGTTATTCGAGGCCACCGCCCAGGTCTACCGCAATTTTCAACGCGCCTTAGTCGATGTTTACGGACTCGAAGCCGCGGCTAGCGTTCAGGTTCCCAGCTTTTTGAATTACGGCTCCTGGATCGGCGGCGACCGCGACGGCAACCCCAACGTCAAACCCCACACCACGGCACTGGCCTTACGCCTGCAGGCCCGCACCATTACTCAGGAATACGTGCGCCGCATCGATGCTCTTCGCGAGCAATTGTCTTATTCGCACGACCTATGCCGACCCACCGGGGCATTCTTGCAAAGCCTGAAAAGCGACCGCGAATTGCTTGGCGACATTGCCGACACATTAGAGCGCACTTGTCAACAAGAACCTTACCGGCACAAGCTGGTATTGATGAAATACCGCATGCAGCGCCGCCTGGAACTAATTGAGCAGCGCATCGCAGGCGACAGTAGCCAAACCGACGACCAAGCCTATAACAACATTCAAAGCTTTCACGCCGATTTGTGCGCGATTCGTGACTCTCTGGCTAGCCACGGCGATGCGGCCATAGCCGAGCGTGACCTGGCTGACTTAATTCGATTAGCGGATATTTTTGGTTTCCATTTAATGCAATTGGACGTGCGCCAAGAATCCAGCCGTCATGGCCAGGCAGTAGCCGAAATTCTGAGCGAAGCGTTAGACATTGATTATTTAAGCCTGGACGAAGAAAAACGTCTTGAAATATTGAGCGAAGCGATTGCAGTGCCCGGCGGCCTCGGCTTCGACGCTAGTCGCTTATCCGCGGCCACTAACGAGACTTTGGAAGTATTTCAAGTCATGGCGCAAATGCGGCGCGAGATCGGCACCGATTGCTTCAGCCGCTACGTCATTTCCATGACTCATTCCGCCAGCCATATCATGGAAGTATTGCTGTTGGCCGCCCAAAACGGCTTGGCCGGCCGCATTAGCGGCCAGTGGTATTGCCATATCGGCGTCAGCCCCTTGTTCGAAACCATAGATGACTTGAATCATATCGATAGCGTGTTACGCGGCCTATTGGCGCAACCCGCGTACCGAGCCCTACTCGATGCATCGGGCCTGCGCCAGGAAGTCATGCTGGGCTACTCCGATTCCTGCAAAGACGGCGGCATTTTGGCGTCGGCATGGGGCTTGTATCGCGCCCAGCAGCAGGTCGTAGCGATTTCGGACGAGCTGGGCGTGCCCTGCCGCCTATTCCATGGCCGCGGCGGTACAATAGGACGCGGCGGCGGCCCGACACACGAAGCGATTTTGGCTCAGCCGCCTGCGACCGTGCGCGGCCAAATCAAGTTTACCGAGCAAGGCGAAGTGCTGTTTTATCGCTACAACAACATGGAAACCGCGATCTATGAGCTGACCATGGGCGTGACCGGCTTGATGAAATCCAGCGTCAGTCTGATCCAAGCGGTAGAACCGGACAAGCCGGAAAGCCTGGCAGTGATGAACGAACTTGCGCAACTAGGAGAACGCAGCTACCGCCACCTGACAGAACATACTCCCGGTTTCTTGGATTATTTCTACGAAGCCACGCCGGTGCAGGAAATCGGCCAGCTCAACATCGGTTCGCGTCCATCGCACCGCAAAAAACAGGACAGATCCAAATACTCGGTGCGGGCCATCGCCTGGGTATTCGCGTGGGCGCAGTCGCGCCAGACCTTTCCGGCCTGGTACGGCATCGGTTCCAGCCTGGAAAGCTACTGCGCAGGAAACCCGGATCGCCTGGCCTCTCTGCGCGAACTGTATAAAAACTGGCCGTTTTTCCGTAATTTGCTCAGCAATGCGCAAATGGCGCTTAGCAAATCGGACATGACCATTGCCGAAGAATACGCCGCGCTCTGTAGTGACCCGGACATGGGCAAACAAATTCATGGCTTGATCGCCGCCGAACACCGGCGTTGCGTCGATTGGATATTGGAAATTGCGGAATCCGACCGGTTATTGGCGGAAAATCCGAGCTTAGCGGCATCCTTGCGCCGCCGTAACGATTATTTGGGGCCGCTAAACTATATTCAGGCGGGCTTATTGCGCGCGTTAAACGAGGAAAACGAAGACGATAGCAGCCAAAGCCGCTGGATGAAACCCCTATTGCGCACGATCAACGCTATTGCGGCGGGGATGAGAAACACCGGGTAAGGATCATGTCAAGCCATGCTACGCCGATAGAACGTTTGCAACAATTGGTTGCTCTGGAAAGGGAAGACATTACTACGCTGATCATCTACGGCATCGGCATAGGCTTGATGTCGTTGGCAACGCCGATTGCCGTGCAGGCATTGGTCAATACCATTGCTTTCGGCGCATTGTTCCAACCGCTGTTGGTGCTGACGCTGGTGCTGCTGGTTCTGGTAGGCTTCAGCGACACCTTGGCGGCTTTGCAGTTTTATGTCGTCGAAATGTTGCAGCGCCGCTTGTTCGTGCGTCTTTTCGCCAAAGCCGCCCAGCGTTTGCAACATGCCGAGTTCAGCGTGCACGAGCAACATTATTTGCCGGAGCTGAGCAACCGCTTCTTCGACGTCGTCACCTTACAAAAGACAGCGGCCGTCATGCTATTGGAAACGTTGGGTTACGTGCTACAAACCCTGATCGGTATGGTGCTATTGGCGTTCTACCATCCGCTGTTGCTGGGTTTGGATTTATTCATCGTCGCGATGCTGGCCATCATCTTGTTCGTGATGGGCAAGCACGGCCTGGACACGGCGATCGAACAATCCAAAGCCAAGTATCTGGCTGCGGCCTGGCTGGAAAATCTTGCAGCCAACGCATTGCTCGGTAGATCGAGCCATAACCGCGACTTTTTCCAGCAAAAAACCCAAACCATAGCCCAGCAATATCTGGACGCCTGCGTCAGGCATTTTAGGATTCTGGCACGGCAAAATGTCGGTGCCTTGATCCTGCATGCCGTCACCAATACCTTGTTGCTGGGCCTGGGCGGCTGGATGGTGATCGAACGCCAACTGAGCCTGGGCCAGCTAATCGCCGCCGAACTGGTCGTCAATGCGATGATCTACGGCCTGACCCGCTTGGGCAAGACCTTGGATAATTTCTACGAATTGCTCACCAGCGTCGACAAAATCGGGCATCTTTTGGATTTACCCCAGGAAAAGCCGCTTGGCGTCCCGCCCCAAACGCTTGCGCAGGCTTATAGCGTCGTTTTAAACAATGTCGGCTTACCGCACGGCGCCGGGCTCGATAAACTTAACCACGTTCATTTGACCGTGGCGGCAGGCGAACATACCGCGATTTGCGGCGACGCCCAACACGGCAGTCTATTCGACTTGTTGTTCGGTTTACGCCCACCTGCGACCGGTTACATCAGATTGAACGATCAGGATTTACGCGACCTCAATCTCGGCCTGCTTAGGGACAACGTGGTTTTGGTGCGTGATGCGGAAATCATACACGCCAGTATCGCCGACAACCTCGGTTTGGGCCGGGAGCTCGACCCGAACGGCATTCGGGAAGCATTAATAACAGTCGGGTTGCAGGATGTCATCGCTGCATTGCCTGAACATTTGAACACGACGATCAATTTGAACGGCCTGCCGTTGAGCCCGGAACAGTGCTTGCGTTTGACCTTGGCCCGCGCATTATTGAAGAAACCTCGATTGTTGCTGCTCGACCGCGTGCTGGACCGGATCGATTTCCGTTATGCAAGGGTCCTGCTCGACGCTCTGTTGTCCGACAATGTGCCTTGGACGCTGATAGCCAGCAGCCAGCAACCTGAAATCATTGGAGCATTCAAACGACGAATCCGACTCGAAAACGGCTCTGCCCTGGAGAATGCATCGTGAGTGCGAAACACTGCGACCCAGCGACCGATATGGGCATGGACCAGCTCTACCATGCCCAAACAACCCCTTTGGCCGGGCGCATGGCTCGTTCACTATTTGGCTTACTATTGATCTTGTTGATTCTCTTGGCTTTAACGCCTTGGCAACAGAACGTCCGCGGCTTGGGCCGAGTCGTTGCCTATACCCCGGCCGAACGCCGACAATCCGTCGGCGCGCCGGTGGATGGCCGCATCAGCCGATGGCTGGTCCGGGAAGG
This sequence comes from Methylomonas sp. MgM2, assembly GCF_054172045.1. Classification (NCBI taxonomy): domain Bacteria; kingdom Pseudomonadati; phylum Pseudomonadota; class Gammaproteobacteria; order Methylococcales; family Methylococcaceae; genus Methylomonas; species Methylomonas sp. MgM2. The sequence goes on from NZ_JBSYXO010000003.1 coordinate 31,040, forward strand.
CAGCCGGGTAAAACAAGGCGAGGTCATCGCCGAACTGCTCGACAACGACCCATTGCTGCTGCAACGCTTAGAAGCGGAAAAACAGACGCTATTGGCTAGACAAACCGCCATCGACAATCGCGTCGAAACCTTCCGCACCCAATTGGCGATGGCGGAACAAGCCCGCCCTCAAGCCTTGGCCGCGGCCGAATCGCGCATTGCGATGGCCAAACAACGGCGCAGTGCCTCCGCGCAAAGCCTGGATGCCGCGCTTGCCGCGAAAAAAACGGCCGACCTCAATTTATCCAGACAACGGTATTTGCGCGAGAAAGGCTTATCTTCACAACGCACGTTGGAACTGGCAATATTGGACAGCGCTCAACGCGAGGCGGAATCGAATAGAGCCAAAGCCGGGCTGCAAGCCGCGGACAGCGAAATCGCGGCTTTGCAGGCCGATTGGCAGAAGCTGGCGGCCGATACGACGTCCTCCATCGAAAAAACCCGCGCCGAGCTTAACAAAGCGATAGAAGATCAGAATTATCTGCGCGCCGACCTACTGAAACTGGAAACCCGCTTGGCACGCCAGCAAACCCAAACCGTCGTCGCCCCGCAAGACGGCACCGTGCTGCGTCTGCTAGCCAATCCCAATGCGGAATTGCTCAAGGCCGGCCAAGCCATCGCCATTCTGGTGCCGGACACCGGGCAACGCGCCGTCGAGCTGTGGGTAGACGGCAACGATTTACCGCTGATCGTGACCGGCAGTCACGTGCGCTTGCAATTCGAAGGTTACCCTGCGATCCAATTCGGCGGCTGGCCGGAATTTTCCGTCGGTTCATTCGGCGGACGGGTCTCTTTGATCGACGCCAGCGACGACGGCAAAGGCCACTTCCGTATATTGGTTAATCCCGACCCGGACGATCTGCCTTGGCCCGACCCGCGCTTCTTACGCCAGGGCGTGCGCGTCAACGGCTGGGTGTTGCTGGGCCAAGTCACGTTGGGTTACGAATTATGGCGCGTCTTCAACGGCTTTCCGCCGCTGGTATTGCCGGAACCCGAAGCCGTAACCCAAACCAAAGGCGGCGACAAGACCTCCTACAGCGACGAAAAGAAAGACTAACGCTCATGAAACGACTGGCATCGCTTAGGTACATGAAAGACAGCCGATGTAGGAGCGACACTTTGTCGCGACAAAGTGTCGCTCCCACTATGACGCCCAGAACTATGGGTCGAAAGTTACTTAGCCTATTACTGCTGGTAGGTAGCCTGTCAAGCCACGCTTCGGAATCGACACCCTTACAATTGGACGACGTACTCGGAGCCGCCCTTAGAGCGTTTCCTGGCCTATTGGCCAGCGAACAACGCATACGCGCCTCCGAAGCCGACTATACGACCGCCGAAGGTAGTTTCGACACCCTGTTGAAGTCACAAAACCGTTATTCGATTGCCGGCCTCTACGAAAATCAGAATAACGATGTCGTCATCGAACAACCCACAGGACTTTGGGGTGCAACCTTTTTCGGTGGCTGGCGCCGCGGCGTCGGCGACTATCCGATTTACGAAGGCAAAAGCCAGACCGCCAGCGACGGCGAACTGCGCGTAGGCGTCAATGTTCCGCTCTGGCGCAATCGCGACATCGACCAGCGCCGAACCAAACTACAACAAGCCGAACTGGGCAAACTAATAGCCGGCCACGAGTACGATCAAGCCTTACTGGAAATTCGCCGAGTCAGCAGTTTGCGTTACTGGGACTGGCTGTTGGCCGGCAAGCGCATGAGAATCGCCGAACGCCTGTTAAAAATCGCGGAAACCCGTAATGACGGCATCCGCGAACGCGCCGCGGCAGGAGATATCGCCGATTTTGAAGTGCTGGACAACCAGCGAGCCATCCTGGAGCGACGCGAGCGCCTGGTTGCCGCGCAGCGCTTGCTCGAACAAAGCGCCATCCAATTATCTTTGTATCTGCGCGATGCCGAAGGACAGCCTCGCTTGCCAGGCAAAGAACTATTGCCCCAGGATTTTCCCAATGCCGAGCCGCCGCTTGAAATCAACCTCGAGCAATCGCTGTCCATTGCGCAGCAGCAAAGACCGGAGCTGAAGCGGCTAGCCCTGCAAAAACGCCAAACCGAAACCGAACTGGAATTTCAAGAGAACCAGCGAGCGCCCGGAGTGGATGTTTCGGTAACCGGGGCCAAAGACATCGGTTACGGCAAGGCAACCCTCAATCGCGATGAACTTTATCTAGGACTGAGCATCGATATCCCGCTGCAAAGGCGCGTCGCCGGCGGCCGGGCCGATAAAGCGGCGGCCGATCTGCAACGCTTGAAATGGGACGGGCAATTGATCGAGAACCGAATCGGCAACGAAGTCAAGGATGCCTTGTCCGCGATCAACGCAGCCAGAAAACGAGTGGAACTGAGCCGACAGCAGTTGCAAGCGGCTCAGCAACTCGAAGAAGGCGAACAGCAGCGCTTTGAACTGGGCGCGACAACACTACTGTTTGTCAATCTCCGAGAAATAGCCCATGGCGACGCCGCGATGACGGTGGCTGAAGCCCAAGCAAATTTATTCAAAGCGCACGCCGACTACCAAGCAGCGCTCGGAATGCCGGTAGAAAACGTCGCTTTAATGACTGATTGATGGAGGAATCACCCATGAAATCACCCTCGGTAAGGTCATTAGCTAAAACCATGACCCATGCCAAAAAGCTGGGTCTTGTAACGATGACCGTTAGCCTGATGTTGGTACCCGACTTGCTTTGGCATAAGCTGACATTCATTCTACATTTATCTTACGAAGTCATTTCATTCGGTCTTGAGCTTATACTGACCGACGTTTTCGGCATCGGAAAACAACTCTCACAAATGGCGGTGTTTTATTTGCTTTGGCTTTTGGGCTTCCTATTGTTATACCGCTTTTGGCGCAATCTGCCCAAACTGTTCATGAAATTCAAAACTGATCTACAAGCCCTTACCACCCGCTTAAAATACCGAACATTCCGACTTTGGCTAAAGCTTAGTATTGATCAAAAAATCAAACTGCTGATATTTCAGTTCGCGGGAGTCATCGGAGTTTTTATGTTTCTTCTAGCGTAAAGTGCTCTGGAAGCTGACTCAGAGGAGAACTTCCTCCAGAGCGAAGTTATGTCGGCTTGGTTTTCGGTTTTTCGCGGATCGATTGGACTTAAAAAATTGCCTTTGAGTGTGCGCCGACTGACATAGAAATCCGAAAAACCTATCGATCCAGTCATGACAAATAGCACTCAAGCTGTTGAATACTAGTGCTATTTCACCACTCCAGCCCGACCGAAAACGCACTTTGTCGTACGAAGATCTCATTGTGTCCCGTGATCGGCTGCCTAACCACTTATTAAATCGCTTGCCGACAATTCAAAGCGCCGGGGATTGAAATTTAAATCTCTTTGAGCTTCGCTATGGTCAAATGCCAAATCGTGGTTCATGCGTTCGAACATGGCCGACGTCCAATTACGATAGCGGGGAATAAAGCGTAATAAGGTGACGGCAACCCTTAACATCGCAATCGGCAATTTAACGAATATCGGCCCGCAGCCTGAGGCCTGAAATACCCGTTCGACCATTTGCTTGTACGTCAAGGTTTCACCGCCGGAAAGGTTATAGCTGTGGTTGGCCGCTGCCGGAGCCGACAAAGCCGCGAAACAGGCCCATGCGATATCTTGAGCGTGGACGGGCTGTCTAAGTCCTTTTGCATCGCCCAGAATCGGAAAAAAACGAAACCGTCGAATGATACGCATGATTTCGGAAATATTTTTATCCCTACCGCCGCCGTAAATTAATGTGGGCCTTAGAATGACCCAGTCAATGCGTTTTTCTTCCGCCCAGCCCTGCAATTGATCTTCCGCCTTGATAAAGCATTGCACTAATTCACGCTCTTCTAACACAGGCGAATCCTTTTTGGTAAAACGACTCGTTGACGACAATACCACCACACGCTTTGCGTCTGAAGCGCCGATCATTTCGAAAAACTCGGGAAGGACCCAGATCGGTGCGAGGCTAATCCAATAGCTAATATCGTTAATTTCGGCGATATCACCGCTTGCCGAAGGTGAGCGCCAAACGACATCATTCGATTCATTTAGATGCGGCCGACGGGAAAACGCGAAGACTTTGAATCCCTCCTTCCTTAAAAGCGGTAACAAAAATTGTCCAATCAAACTACTGGCGCCGATGACGCCTACGGATTTAACATGGCTCATCTCGCATTACCTATTTTTGACGTATACGAGCTAACAAATAACAAGCAGCTACCCAGAAGAATCTAAGCCAAACGCCGACAATCACTAGCCCCATCAAAATTCCCGGATATTGATGTTGGAAAAACTTTCGATAAAAGCGCAACATGCCTTTATGCTTATGCCACTCAACGAAGATTGGGCGAGACTTCCCGCAAGTACCTTGCTCATGAACAACACGTGCGCTTGGTATGAATAAAACTTTCCAACCTTTTTGCCTGAACCGCATGCACCAATCCAAGTCTTCGCAATGAAGAAAGTAACCCTCATCCCATAAACCGACATCATCAACGGCCTTACGCTTTACTAACATGCAAGCACCGGAAATGGCTTCGACTTCTATCGTTTTTTCCGGCAACGGCTGCTGATGAAGATTAAAGTCGCCAAACAATTTCGGCCAACGCTTTTCAAATCGCGCCAAGCCGAACATACGCACAAAAGACCGCCAGGGGGTGGGCACCGCGCGGCGGCCACCCACTTGTTCCGTGCCATCCGGGTTCACCAGGAGACCACCCGCCATACCGGCTTTTGAATCGGCTTTTAAATGGGCAAGAATTTCTTGCAAGGCTCCGGGAACAAACGAACAATCCGGGTTTATAAAAAGAATATAATCCGCGTGCGTTTCCGCAAGACCTTGATTGCAACCGGCGGCGAAACCCCGATTAACATCATTTCTGATGATTTTTAACTGCCGCTCCAGTCCGCACAAGGTATCCAAACTTCCGTCGGACGAGGCATTGTCGACGATGACGACCTCCACATTCAGTGGACACGACACCAACGACTCGATACATAAACGCAGCAACTCCCCTGCATTGTAATTCACAATAACGGCGGAAACTTGAAAGGTCATGCATTCAAATGGATTAGTTGATGAGAAAAAATAACTATCGCCGACTTAACCATATACGTTTATCCAAACATCGCCATATTTCAATAAACGTCGCTGTGCGTTTTTTCTGTATTTGTCGACGTTTCCGCCACATTTTTGGAATACCTTTAACAGCATCGAGTTTGGCCTGCCAAATAACGTTACGCTGCCCCTTAAATGTGAAATAAACTACCGTAATCGCGTTTAACAACAAATGTAATGGTAACAGCGCCCAAAATAAAAGCCCAGGCATATTCTTGAAATAGGTCCAAACCAAATTGCGATGACCGTGATAAACGCAAAAATCGCTATGCTGCCCGCCGGTGGATGCCGACCCCATATGACGAACGACAGCATCGTGAACATACATCGCTTTATGCCCCGCTAGACGAAGGCGAAAGCCCAAGTCCACGTCTTCAACATAACAAAAGTAATCTTCATCAAACCCACCGACATCGGCCATGGCTTCACGCCGATATAAGGCCGCTGCCGCACAAGGACTAAAAACAATTTCATTCTCTTGTGCCGTTAAGTTTAACGGCGCTCCGTAGCGGTCACGCCAAACCAGACCGCTAATATGATAGCGGTCTCCCGTACCGTCTATAAGCTTAGGATTGTCATCACACAGTTGTAGCGACGCGAACGCGGCGCATTCCGGATGCCTATCAGCAGCGCTTAACAAACGCTCTAACCAGTCAGGGTCGGGAAAGGCATCCGGATTCAGTAATGCGACATAGTCCGTATCGCATTTCGATAGCGCCAGGTTATTTGCAGCGGCAAAGCCTAGATTAGCGCCGAGTAAGTGGACTTCGACTCGACTATGATCGGCGACCGCGCTAAGCGACTCGTCGCCGCTACCGTTGTCCATCACAAGAATTCCATGCGGCGCCACTGACTGCTTCGACATGTGATCCAAACATTTGGAAAGCGCATCACCGCTATTCCAATTGACAATAACAACGGTAACCGACACCGGCCGTTTAAACGCCTTATCCGGGGATAACATCTACACAATTCCTATTTTTCCGCAACCAACACCCGCATTTAACTAAAACCTCCCATCGCCGTATCGCGCACGTGCCGAGCCGGACAAAAGAATCAATTTTTTATGCAATCGACTGCCCGCAATATCATTCAACCCGCACAATTCAGCCACGCCGTCGACTTTATTTTAAATAATCGTAAAAAACATGCGCCGGCCTTCGGGCTATATTAAGTATTCGAACGAGCCGGATTGCCTTGATGCAGCCGGTGGCTTAATCAAGGATGCAATAATATTTTCCTAACGCCGCTGCGCGTAGCGTGTCGAACCGCAAGCAAACCGTCGCTTAATGCATAAACACCGTCTATCATCGTCTCAACCGGCACTTTTTCTTGCTCCAACAACTTCAACGCATCCGAAAACGACCCGCACCGTGAACCTAACAAATTAATCTCGCCAACCACCAACTTGCTCAAGTCGACAGGCTTGTCGGGTACGAAAGTGCTTTTCAATATCAGAGTTCCCCTCGGTTTAATTATGCGCAATGCCTGCGCAAGTCCGCTTGCTTGGCCGGTCGCGTCAACCACGCATTCGCAGCAATTCTCCGCAACAGCATCAATCAATGCTGTCACAAGTTTCCATTGCGCCGGAAGCTTCAATGATGATTCGGACTTTCCCAAAACCACGACTTTGTAGCCATGCAAAGACAAGACTTTCGCGACCAAAATACCCAGGCGCCCCGGACCTAGGACGGCGACCGTTTCGACAGATAATGGCCGTAGTTGAACCACCACGCGTAATGCCGCGGCCAAAGGTTCTGCAAATACCGCTATAGGGTCCGAAATGCGTTCGGAAACAGCGAATAAATTCTTCACCGGTAGCGCAAAGAAATCCGCGAATACGCCGTTTTGTCCGCGTATCCCCAGCACTTTTCGCTCCGAGCAATGCTCGGGCCCCGTGATTCGACAGGCCTCGCAGCGACCGCAGCCGATATTGATCGAACCAACCACACGGCGACCTAACCAATCAGAATCGAGTCCATCGTTGACCTTTTCGACCACGCCGACAAATTCGTGCCCGATGATGCCGGAAAAATCGGCGTAACCTTTGGTTAATTCCAGATCCGTCGCACAGATGCCGGCCAACTTCAGTCGGATCAACGCTTCGCGATCCGCTAACACAGGTTCCGGAAAATCCGGGCGATAGGACAACGACTCATTTAAAACCAAAGCTTGCATGATCAATCAACATTTGACGCCGGAAATTTCGGAAAGCCAAGCGGCGGCGTTTATTGCCGTTCGCGCCAATAGATTCAGAAAAGACCTTACGCTCGGCAGCGCAGTCGATTTTTTTAAACATTCGGCCGCGCGATCTTTTGCCGCCCTTTAAAAAAATGTCGCAGCAATTTATCACACGGGCCGGCATTTGTTCTGACGAATGCATTATCTCGTACCGCTACGCGCCACTAAACCCTGTCTTGAAATCTGCACAAACAAAGTGTTTTTCAGGGTTATGCCGCGATTTATCCAGTCAAATCGATCCATAGCTTCGCACTGGCCTTGCTACGCTAAACAGGAGTAACATAATCGGATTTTATTTTGGTCTGTTTGCCATGTTGTCACACATTCTGCCTAAAGCCGAAATTTCGATTCGCGAAAACTTGAATTGGCTATATATCCTAAGAAACCTGATGCTGTTTGTGGTGATAATTTCAGCGTTTTTCGCCGTGCATGGTTTAGGAATCCAACTACCGATGAATCATCTTTGGTTGGCGATTTTCGCGATTTCCATGCTTAATTTATACACTTGGCTACGCTTACGGACTCCGGAACCGGTCACCGAGCACGAAATTTTTTCGCAAATCTGCATGGACGTACTGGCTTTGGCTTACCTTCTCTATCTAACCGGCGGCGCGTCGAATCCGATAATATGGGTATTCCTGTTGCCAATAATCGTCACGGCAATCATGTTGCCGCAAGCGTATGCATGGAATATGGTGATCATAACCTCATGCGTTTACACGGTGCTGATCGCTTACAACATACCCTTACCCGCGCTTGCACCGCATGCCGAACACCATAATATGCCTAACCTCACCCCGGAAATGAGCCTACGCATGCAGCTACTCGAGGATAGACGTTACTTCAATTTACATGTATTCGGCATGTGGTTCGGTTTCGTGTTTAGTGCCGGATTGGTTGCTTTTTTCGTCGTCGCATTGGCAAAAACTTTGAAAGAACGAGAACGCAGCCTGGCGGAAGCACGAGAAAGCGCACTGCGTGACGAACGTGTGGTTTCGTTGGGAACATTAGCGGCAAGCGCCGCCCATGACATGGGCACGCCTTTGGGCACTATCGCCATTCTGGCGCACGAACTGGCGGAAGAATTCCCCGACCACCGCTTCCCGGAACTCAATCAAAAGCTGATCATTTTGCAGCAACAGGTCAATCGCTGCAAGCAAGCCCTATCGGTCATGTCCGCATCAGCCGGAGAAATGCGCGCTGAATCCGGCAAAGTCATGTTGGTCAGCGATTATATCGACGACATATTGAACCAGTGGCGCACACATAAAGCCGCCACAAAACTCAATTTATTCGTTTCCGGCACAGCGGACTTGGAAGCGCAGATTATCGCGGAACGCACGTTGACCCATTCCCTCATCAATATCCTGAATAACGCCGCAGAAGCCACCGATGCCGACAAGGGCATCGAATTCCATGCGGATTGGAACGCTTCCAGTTTGACGCTGAAAATTCGTGATTTTGGACCGGGCTTGCCGGCTGAATTATTGGACTTTGCCGGCCAAAAACCGGTAAAGAGCAATAAGCAAGGCATGGGAGTCGGATTATTTCTAACCTATACCACCATAAAGCGCTTGCGGGGTACAATAAGCTTCAACAATCTTGCTACCGGAGGCGCCTGCGTTGAAATCAGCTTGCCATTATTAACTAAGGAGAGTGAATATGACGGAAACTTCTACGGATAAACCTAACCTGCTATTGGTCGACGACGACATCACATTTTGTTCGGTTTTGAAACCGGCTCTGGAAAAACGTAATTTTCAGGTGACAGTGGCGAATGACGTCACCACAGCCATACAGTTAGCCGAACAAACCGAGCCTGAATACGCGGTAATTGATTTGCGAATCGGTTACGACTCCGGCTTGGAAATGGTTAAAAAATTGATTTCATTGGATAGCAATACCCAGATCGTCATGTTGACCGGGTTTGCCAGCATCGCCACAGCCGTCGAAGCAATCAAGCTAGGGGCGATCCACTATTTAACCAAACCAGCCAGTCCCGACGAAATCGTCAGAGCTTTATATAAAAACGAAGGCGATGCCACGGTTGCCATCAGCGACAACCCGCTTTCGGTGAAAAGGCTGGAATGGGAACATCTGCAGAAAGTGCTGATGCAGCATGACGGCAATATTTCGGCGGCGGCGAGAGCCTTGAATATGCACAGGCGCACCTTACAGCGCAAGCTGGAAAAACGGCCGGTTAGAGAGTGATGCCTAATCGAATTGCCCGATGGTTGGATCCATTGACGTTAATAGCCTATTGCGGATGGATATTTTGGCTATCGGCCCAAGAGACGCTGCCAGTCCCGGAAGTTTTTAGCTTTCAAGACAAAGCGCTGCACTTCGGCGCCTACTTCGCGATGGCGATTTTAAGTTGGCGCGCCTTCAGCCATTTCGGCATAGGCGATCGGCATTTGGCGGTAATATCGTGTGTATTTTGCAGTATTTACGGCGCTTCGGACGAATGGCACCAATCCTTTGTGTATGGCCGAACCGCCAGTGTCGAGGATTGGCTGGCGGACAGTTTAGGGGCAATCTTCGCGACATTTTTATTATTGAAATATAGAAAACCGGCTTAACTCGCTCGCGTTAAGCCGTGCTTTATTGGCTGGAAGACGTTTTATTGTTTGCCGGTTTCTTTGCAGACTTTTTCTTAGCGGAAGATTTTTTCGATTTTTTATTGTTTGCTTTAGACGTCGGGGCGGTCCCATCCGTTAAATCCGCACCTTCCAACTCTGCGTCAAGTGCCTCAGGAGCGGAATTTTCAACGGATTCCGTATCATTAAAAGGACGTTCACAATCCGGCAGAACTTCGCCCCCCGGCGTACAGATTACCCGGTAAATGATTCGTCTGTCGTCTTTAGATACAGGCTCGGGTAATGCCGCACCGGGCTCGGTTTCATCCGAAATGTGTCCCAATACTTCGGCCGTAGTATGCGCGGAATAAAACAGCAAGACTAGACCGGTCGTTACGACTAACAACTTTGATGTCATTGGTTTGACTGAACCTTTTTTTGCACGCGCTTAGCTTCATGCCATAGTCCGTCCAATTCTTCTAAAGGACAGTCACGCAGTGTCCGTCCGGACGCTTGCACCTGCTTTTCGATGTAGTTGAAACGGCGGGTAAATTTCTTGGTCGCTTCCCTTAATGCGATTTCCGGATTGACTTTAAGATGCCTGGCCAGATTGACCACGACCAATAGCAGGTCGCCCACTTCTTCCTGGATATGAACTTGATCGCTCGATTGCCAAGCCTCTAGCACTTCGTGCAACTCTTCCGTGACTTTGTCGAATACCGGCTCGGTTTCAGGCCAATCGAAACCATGTCCGGCCGCTCGATTCTGGATTTTTTCGCATTCCACCAGCGCCGGCAAACTCTTAGCCACCCCGGCCAGTACGCTTTGCGATTCATGCGTCTGATTTTTTTGCCGCCGTTCTTGCGCTTTAGCCTCCTCCCAAGCCTGTTGCCGCTGTTCGTCGGTTTCGAAGCGGACACCGGCAAACACGTGCGGATGCCGGCTAATCAGTTTTTCTCCGATAGCGCCGGCGACTTGTTCAAAATCAAACAAACCTTGCTCTTCGGCGATACGGGAATGAAACACCACTTGTAACAACAAATCGCCTAGTTCCCCACGTAAGTCTTCAAAATCGCCACGCTCGATAGCATCGGCGACTTCGTAAGCCTCCTCTATCGTGTAGGGAATCAAACTATGGAAATCCTGCTTTTGATCCCAGGCACATCCGGCATCCGGATCGCGCAAACGCGCCATTATGCCCAGGAGTTCTCGAGTTTTAGCTAAATTCAAAACGATGAACCGAAGCTATCCAGATAACGTTCTTTGAATTCCGTCATCGTAAACATATGATTTTGGGTACCATTGTGTTCGATTTTAATGGCTCCCAACAAAGAGGCAATGCGCCCGGTCACATCCCAATCGTAATCGTTCATCAAGCCGTACAACAAACCGGCCCGGTAGGCATCGCCGCAACCAGTCGGATCGAGCATTTGTTTAGGTGTCGCGGCCGGGATATCGATACATCGGCCCTGAGTATAAATTTTTGAGCCGTTACCGCCCAACGTAACGATCAAGGCATCGACCTTTTCCGCAATCTGCTCCAAAGTCAAACCGGAACGCTGCTGCATCAACTCGAATTCATAATCGTTAAAGATTGCGTAATTCGCCAGATCGAGAAATTGCAGCAACTCCTCGCCGCTAAACATCGGCATGCCTTGACCCGGGTCGAAAATGAACGGAATGCCCAATTCCGCAAACTGCGCGGCGTGCTGCTGCATGCCTTGTTTTCCATCCGGAGATACGATACCGATTGATATCTCGCAAGTGGCGGGGACATCGTTCAAATGCGACAGATTCATCGCTCCCGGGTGGAATGCGGTAATCTGGTTATCGTCTTCGTCGGTGGTGATATAGGCTTGTCCCGTATAATGATCATCCAACACTTTTATATATCGGGTTGAAATACCGCGTTGACTTAGCCACTGCGCATAAGGCTCGAAGTCGTGTCCTACAGTCGCCATAATTAACGGCTCTTCCTTTAATAGTTGCAGATTATAAGCAATATTTCCGGCGCATCCTCCGAACTCCCTACGCATCAACGGGACCAGAAACGACACATTCAAGATATGCACTTTTTCCGGCAAGATATGGTGTTTGAATTTGTCATGAAACACCATGATGGTGTCGTAAGCCATTGACCCACAGATTAACGCACTCATTCTTATCCTTTGTTTAACTAAATTATTCGTGTTGTTAAAATATCGAATGTTCGCCGGCGGCGCAAGATGACGGACACGAACGCAAAAAAGTTTACCGTTTCGTACTTTGGACTCACCTAAAGAAGAATCAAGACCCAGGTTGCGGCGGCCCACAACAATGACAGCATAACCGCAGCCGAACCGATGTCCTTGGCACGCCCGGCCAACTCATGATGCTCGAAGCCGACTCTATCAACGACTGCCTCTATGGCCGAATTCAGCAACTCCACCAGCAACACCACTACAACGCTTCCAATTAACAACACTTTTTCGATCGGACTCTGTCCCAACCATAACCCCAACGGTGTCGTGACGACAAATAAGATTACTTCCTGTCTAAAGGCCTCTTCGTTTTGCCAGGTCGCTTTAAACCCGGCTATCGAGAAAAAACAGGCATTAATGAGTCGCCTCAAGCCTTTTGCATTTTGATTAGCCATCAATATCCTCGCTACTACTCTTCGATCAGACGCTGATAAGCGTCCGCATCCATCAATAGATCGAGACCGGCGGCGTCCTCCGCTTTTATGCAAAACAACCAGGTGCCGAAAGCATCTTCATTGACCTTTTCAGGTTCATCCTGCAAGGAGTCGTTAACTTCCACGACCACACCGGCCACCGGACTATACAAATCGGAGGCCGTTTTCACCGATTCGATCACCGCAATCGGTTCTTTTGCCGCTACCGTACGCCCGAGTTCGGGCAAACCTATATAAACGATATCGCCCAGTTCCGATTGGGCAAAATCGGTAATTCCGACTCGAACAAGATTATCCGACTCCAAAGCCGCCCATTCGTGAGTCTCTGCGTATTTCAGATGTTCTGGCATTTCTTTCATTTCCGTTTCCTGTTTTCAAAAAATGGCAATCGACAAAGGATAACCCGCTATTTTTATTAAACAACAAAAAATTACAATTTACCGGCTTGGCAAACTCTATAATTTAAGCCAGCAAACTCAATCAATCATCCGATAATGCAATTGTTACGTTTCGTCTGCTTTGCCGCGATTCTATTTAGCACCGATAATCGTGCTGCCGTCTATGAGGACGAAGATACGCATTCATCCAGCCCTAAAGCCTCTTCTGCCGCGGCCAAGTCCACGGACTCAAACACTCCTCCTTCCGCCGGCATCGTCACCGAACGTCTGTTAGAGGCTACCCATCAACCCGAATTCAGCGCCTACGGTACGGTTCTTGGCTTAGAACCCTTGTTAGCGCTGCGCCAGCAATATTTGGCGGCGCAAGCTCAACGGGACAGTGCGGAAGCCAAATTCCATGAAGCCGACCTCAATCTGAACCGCATCCGCAACTTACACCGGCACGACATCGCTTCGACTCGTCAACTGCAAGAACAGCAAGCGCTATGGCGCAACTATAAAGCCAATCTAGCCACTAGCACCAGCCAGCAACAAACCATTCTGGCTACCAGCCGCTTGCAATGGGGCGACACTCTGACCGGATGGTTTACCGCAAATCACAACCGCCACGCCGACCAATTTTTAAATAGTCAGGCGCAGTTACTCCAAATCACGCTGCCGGCTAATGTAGTTCTCGCTTCCGCGGTGGATAGTATAAACGTGGACGAGCGAGGCCGTCGTGACAAAGCCATTACAGCCAGCTTGATTTCGCCGGCACCGCAAGTGGACCCTGTCACTCAAGGCCAGCGTTATTTCTTCAAAATCGAAGACCGCAAACTCCCTTTCGGCACCCACATTAGCGTTTGGATTGCCGGTGAAAAGCATGCAGAAAATTCCGGTGTGCTCATTCCGGAAAACGCGGTGGTTTGGCATTTAGGCCAGGCATTCGTCTTTATCAAAACGGAAAAAGGAGATTTTCAGCGTCACTTGCTACCGCAACTGATTCCAAGCCAAGGCGGATATTTCGCCTCGGGCGGGTTCAAGCCGGGTGAAGAAATCGTCACCGTTGGCGCTCAAACATTATTGTCAGAAGAACTAAAGAATCTGATTCCGCGCGAAGATGACGATTAATACGCGCCGCAGGGTAGGATAGTCCGTTTGACGGCGGGCATTATCACCCCCACCCCAGCAAATAAGTGCTTGTAGGAAGGGCTCCGCGGAATCGCGGGAGCGGATAATAAGGCCTATTTAATCCAGGCCTTCGAACACCCGGGCCGAAGCCCGGTATTTTGGATTATCGGCTTTGAATGTAACGCTCGATGCGAGCACTGACGCCTATTGCAATCGGTTTTGCCGCTGTCGAGAGCGAACGGCCAGTACCGATGTGCGACGAAGGTCGGCGATTAGGATATCGTCCAAAATAACTTCCCGATATGGCAATAGTCACTGGGGACGTACCGAGTGAGGATGCCGGCAGCAAGGACGCTGCCGTCAAGCCCATGGAAAGGTTCACGGCGTTCCTTCGGCATGCCCCAGGGTTCGCACCGGCAAAACGGGAAGTTGTTTTTGGCCAAATCCTTAGCTTCTTCCCTGTTTATCGCCGTGCGCATGGCGAGGGTGACTGTGGTGAAAACCTCGCGCATGACGGCGTTTGCCGGTGCGGTCGATGCGGTAAACCGATGTGGTATTCGACACTTCGTTGGCAATCGCCAAGTAGAAATCGCCGCGATGCTTGTAAACGGCCATGCCTTCCGGCGAAACATCGCCTTCGGTGACGATCATGTCGACAAAGCCGGTTTCGAATGGATTGGTCACGTCGAACACCGCCACTGCCGAAGTCGTAGTGCGCTCAAGACCGATAAACGCATAAGTACGGCCGGCAATTTGCGCTAATGTCACGCCTTCCGGCTCCATGCCTTTATCGTCACTGCGTGAGTCGTTATAGATATCGCGGGCAATGGCTTCGGCATCCAACAGATTGCCGCTGTCGTACACCAGCACGCCGTCCTCGTCCCGAATCGAAAACGAGCGGCCGCCGAAGGTCACCGGATTGCCGGGTTCAGAGTCGGTAGTTGAAATATTCAAACGCTGCAAATCCGGATCGGAGTCTTGCAAATCTTCGACATCTTTTACCCGCTTCTTGTCGCCGTCGTCTTCGCGCGTATCGCCTTCGTTGGCCATGACCATGTAGGTACGGCCGCGGAACTCATAAGATGCAACGGCATCCGGCTGGTACAAACCTTTGACTTGGCTGAAACACTGATACATTTCGCCGTCCTTGTCGTTAGGATCGATGAAGTTGCTGCCGCCGAAACCGTTGTCCGCCAAGCTGAAATCCTTCAATCCCAACCCGATCACTTGCGTGAATTCGTTGGTGGTCAAATCCAACACGCCGACCCCGTTTGCTTCCTGCAGGGTCACGAAAGCCTTGCTGCCGTCACGCGTCGGGGCGATATATTCGGGCTCGAAGTCCATACCGGTATCGGTTCTGAGGTTTTCGCCGGAAGTCGGGACGCCGGCAAAACCCGCCGTCGCAATGACGCTGCGCGAATCCGTATCGATAATGCTGACGCTGCCGGCGGGGTCGTGGTCCGGAGTGTAGTCCTCGTCCGCCGCAGCATTAGGCGTGGCTTCGTTGGCCACCAACAATTTGCTGCCGTCATGGGTGAAGGTCAGCATGTCCGGCAATGAACCGACCGTAAGCCGGTTCTCGCCGGCGCTAGGCAGCAAGGTCTTGGTATCGAAAAACACCACGCTGCCCGGGTTACGTCTATCCGCGCTATCTTCGATCGCAAATGCGGCTAGTCCGTTGTGTATCGCAACGCTGTTGACGAAACCGTAATCGGTCACGTCGATATGCTTGACCAAACGGCCGCTATCCGCATCGAGAACGTCGACCCCGACCACGCCGGCCACCCAGATCGTATTGGTTTTGTGGTCATAGGCCGGGATTTCGGAAACCTGACCGGCATCGACATGGGTATGCGTCCAAATTTTTTCGAACGATATTGCCGCATCGTCGGCGATTGCGGCGGCCGGAAAAATAGCGGCCATCGCGGCCAGCCTAAACACACGCTTCTTCAACATGATTCCCTTTTATATTTCTGGATTCAAAATCAAGGGCGACTATGCCCACCAAATAAAGAAGCGACTGTACCGACTTTAGGTTACAAACTGATGAAACGGTAAAGTTTGTAACGACAGGATTTGTGCGGGACTAGAGATCAAGCGGAGCGGACCGAGCGAGATTTGAATTTTACAAGCTTGATTGTGCTTAGAGCGAATGCCGGAAATGCAGCCATCTACATCGGCATCGGCACCGGTGCCGATGATGTTCGGCTCACTTACTCGACATTAGCGACAGTAATGATTTGCTTCCACCCCAAGCCTCTGACAAACGAGTAGACCTCTCCCAAACTGTCCCAAGTGCGTGCCGTTCCGTCTATCGATCTTAAGATCGGATCTCTGCCTGACAATTTATTCGACGAATCCGAATGAACGAAAAAGTGCGCTTCGTAAGCCGACGATGAGGTCCTGTGAACGATGGAAACATCACTGATTGCGCCGATTATCATATAGAGTCGTACTTGCGTCACTTTCATATCTTTTCTAACTTGCCTATCGGTTTACGTTTCGGAAAGTTTCTTGTTGTGAAGACTGTCCTTCAATACATTGGCTGTCGTCTATCAATATTTAAGATGGCCGTTTCGCGTTCTTATTTAAGGATTTGATTATTAAACAACGGATCTTTTTCGGAATCGCATTCGATGAAGACCTTTCCAACCCAGCCGCTTTCCAGAATGAAGTCATAAGCCTTATCCAAATCTTTCCATCGGCGCGGCACGCCGGCCGAAAGCTCCAGACATCTGCCGTGGTTGGCCATATATTTGTCGTATTCGCCCGTAATGCCAACGACATGAATTTCAAAACCCGGTTCGTCAGCCGACTTATCCAAGATAAATACCTGGCCGACAATTTCCATATGAATATAGCGTGCGAATTCGGACGTTTTCATGCGTTCAATGTTGAGGACTGAAATATTTGAAAGCGTGCAGCAAAAAAGGCTCCAGTTTATCGCAAGCCAAGCGGATGCGCGAGATTATGACGGATACTAGAGATATGAAGATCGCCGCAGAGCGGTATTATCTGCCTGCTAGCGGCTATGTCATGCAGCTAGTCCATTGGTCGATTGCCGGCTATCCTTGTCAGCGTCATTAGGCTTACGAGTCGTAGACGCGATTCTCCTTGCGTGATCTCACGAGTGTCACCACTTTTTGCTTATGCATGTGCATTTAAGGACTGTCAAATGAATCCGGCAAGAAAAACCAATGTAATAAAACTCTGTTCGCTGCTTTCATTATGCCTGTTGTCGACTTATGGATGCGGTATGCTTACGAAGCCGGGCATAACAATGCCCACTCATAATTTTCCGCAAGGCACGACGGCAAAAGACCATTCTTTCTGGTGGAAATGCCGGTTCAAGGTGGTTTGGCCTGATGCTGAAGAGGTTGACTGGGCCGTCGACCTGCTTCTGGCCCATGCGGTGGTTTTACCGGTCCTATCGCAATATGCGAAGGACATTCCCTATTGGCGATTCCACAGACGCGCGGCCCGCGATAGTGCGGGACACCAATTTACATTTCTGTTTTACGGCGCGCCGGAATTGGCGTCTTCAATATTTGAAGCGATCGATGAGAGTGAAGTGTTAAAAAATACGTTGAATGCCAATCTAGTGACAGAAGCGGTTATGGATAATCCGAATCAACCCCGCCTCCCGGACATTGGCGATGCCAGCGACCCAAACTGGTCGCCGGAACTTCAGAACAACTGGCCCTCGTTCATCATGGGCGTCAGTTCGCTTTGGCTGGGGCTGATTATCGAGGACATGCAAGATTCCCCC
Organism: Methylomonas sp. MgM2; assembly: GCF_054172045.1. Classification (NCBI taxonomy): domain Bacteria; kingdom Pseudomonadati; phylum Pseudomonadota; class Gammaproteobacteria; order Methylococcales; family Methylococcaceae; genus Methylomonas; species Methylomonas sp. MgM2. Next base: position 48,967 of record NZ_JBSYXO010000003.1, read on the forward strand.
CGGACATATAAGGATATCCACCAATTGTTGGAAAAATACCGCGAAGTTAACGCCAGAATTACCGATAAATGGCGATATGAAGGCCAACACGCCCTGCTCCACCATTTGAACGCCATATTCGGCTATCAACCGATGCTGTTCAGAAAGGAATTGGAATTTTAGTCCAAGGATGAGTTCGCTTGGCGGGCTGCGGTTTGAACCCGCCGGACCGAAAGACCGGCGACGAGCGGCTATCGAACTAACGAATAAGGTTAGATGGTGCGAGCGCAAGGCGGCAAATGGCCGTCGGAACTGAAAAAACGTGTGGACAACGTCGCCCGCCGGGGCAGCACGCCGCTGGTGGTCGCGGAAGGCGCCCATGCATTGGGCGTCATCGAGCTGAAGGACGTCGTCAAGGGCGGCATCAAGGAACGTTTCATCGAACTTAGGCAAATGGGCATCAAGACCGTCATGATCAACGGCGACAACCGCCTGACCGCCGCCTGACCGCCGCCTGACCGCCGCCGCGATCGCCGCCAAGGAAGCCGGCAACATGGTGGACCTGGATTCCAATCCGACCAAATTGATCGAAATCGTCGAGACCGGCAAGCAGATGCTGATGACGCGCGGTGCCTTGACCACCTTCAGCATCGCCAACGACGTGGCCAAATACTTCGCGATCATCCCGGCCGCCTTCGCCGGCACCTATCCGGCCTTGAACGTGTTGAACGTGATGCAGCTGGCGACGCCGGCCAGCGCGATTCTGTCGGCGGTGATCTTCAATGCCCTGATCATCATCGCCTTGATTCCGCTGGCCTTGCGCGGCGTGAGGTACAAGCCGGTCGGTGCCGAGCAGCTATTGCAAAACAATCTGCTGGTCTACGGTTTGGGCGGTTTGGCTGTGCCATTCATCGGCATCAAGCTGATCGATGCTTTGCTGGCCGGTCTGCATCTGGTTTAACGGGAGGCGTTATGTCTACTTATCTGAAACCCGCCGTTGCGTTGTTTGCACTGCTGACGCTTTTGACCGGCGTCGTCTATCCGTTATTGGTGACGGCTTTAGCTCAAGGATTTTTTCCGGTGCAAGCCAACGGCAGCTTGATCAAAGACGACAAAGGCGAAATCATAGGTTCCGAGTTGATCGGACAAGATTTCAGCGATCCGAAATATTTTTGGGGCAGGCCGTCGGCGACCTCGCCTTATCCTTATAACGCCGCCGCGTCGTCCGGTTCCAATCTCGGCCCGACCAATCCCGCCCTGATCGATACAGTCGCGGCAAGAGTCAAGGCGCTACGCGACGCCGATCCCGGCAGCCGTGCGCTGATTCCGGTTGACCTGGTCACCGCCTCCGCCAGCGGCCTGGACCCGCACATCAGCATCGCAGCCGCCGAATACCAAGTATCGCGCATTGCCAAAGTGCGCCGCATCGACCCGGCCAGACTACGCAACTTGCTTGCTAAACACACCGAAGGCCGGCAATGGCAAATCTTCGGCGAGCCCAGAGTCAATGTGCTGAAACTAAATTTGTCGTTGGCTGGTTTGGGCGGCAAGGATTAAAGGGTTTGTCGACCAGCTCGGGCCGGCCAAAACCGGACTGTCATATTGCCGGGGCATTGACAGCGGTTGATTCATTCGCCGCCGGTCAGTAGTTTAGCCGTCTATGCATGATTGCAAGTCCTGCTCTTGTGAGGCTGCGCAATATTCGGAGTACGCAGGATTGCGATTCAATCCGAGGCGTAATCTTATGCCTGCGCTAAACCGCGAAGCAGGTATTGAAAGCCGGAACCCATGCTAGAATCACTATAAACCTAAGAGCAGTTGGGCCATGAAAAATCCCGTTCATCTTTATACCCGTTGGGTACTGAGCTTGTCGAAGGGCGAGTGGGATTTTTCATTTACCCGGCGGGTGAGTGTGTCGTGGGCCGTCCATGCCTCGACATTGCTTAGCACGAACGGCCCACAACAAACGCCAACAGCTCTTTTTTTGAATAAACGTTGGCTTACCCAGCCTACTCGGCGCTATACAACGAGACTAAGCGTCTAAAATCACAATACAGGCAACAGCATGATGACACTAAATATCGACGACGACACGGCGAACCTACTCCGCCAATTGTCCGAGCGGGAACACGTCAGCCCAGCGCAACTGATCAAAAATCTACTCAGCGATTATCTCGAAGACTTGGCCGACGCCGCAGCAGGCGATGCCGCATTAGCAGAATTGACCAGCGGTAAGGACGATACGATCAGCTTGGCGGAATGGGAGCAACAACTCAATGCGCTGGAGCGTTAAGCTTAAGACGGGCGCCGCCAAAGCCATCAACAAGCTGGACAAACCGGTCCGCGACAGAATCAAGACCTTTCTCGCTCAGTTAGCCGAGCAAGACAATCCGCGCATTAACGGCAAAGCCTTGCAAGGCAAATTGTCGGCATACTGGCGCTACCGGGTCGGCGACTACCGCTTGATTTGCCAGATTCAAGACGACGAACTCATCGTTTTGGTCGTCGAATTGGGCCATCGAAAAGACATTTATCGGGACAAGCATTAATCCTAAAAATCTAACCCTATCACCTTACATCGAATCCATTTCCAACTATGTTCAGTTCACGCAACACGCTTGTTAGAATTTCGGCATGACTTTCGATTACCTACCTTCCGAATTAATCAACGACGCAACCGACTGGAATATCCAGACACCTAGAGCGTACAGCGATGCCGAAATCGAATTAGCCATCTCCAAATTCCCCAAAACAAGATACTACGGTAGCAAACGCCGTTTACTGAGCTGGATATATCATGCAGTTAAGGACTTACCATTTAATACGGTATTGGATGGTTTTGGCGGAACGGCAAGCGTTTCGTTGCTATTTAAAGCGATGGGTAAACAGGTCTATTACCATGATGCTTTGCTCAGTAACACCATTTCAGCTCAGGCTTTATTGGCCGACGAATTCCCTTTTTCCGACATTAACGATGCTTATCAATTTATAGAAAGTATAAAACCAGAAAATGGTTTTATAGCAAAGACATTCGCCAACATGTATTACACGGATGAAGAAAATCAATGGTTGGACGGTGCAGCGAAAGCAATTCATGCCGTAGAAAATCCACATCAGCGCAGCGTTTATTTTTATTCCCTATTTCAGGCCTGTTTAAAAAAGCGACCATTTAATTTATTTCATCGAGCCAATCTAAATTTGCGAACGAATAAAGATGTAAAACGTTCTTTTGGCAATTTTTCAACTTGGGAAAGAACTTTTCAAGACTCAACAAAAGCCAATATTATTGATTTTCAGTTTATTTCTTCACTAAACAACCAAAACTCAAAAATTCTTCAACCTGGTGATATATCGAGTTTGGAAGCAAAATATGATCTAATATATTTAGATCCGCCTTACATAGCAAAAAGTAGAAGCAGCGAAGACTATTTGCAACGATATCATTTTCTTGAAGGGTTATGCATTTACGAAGAATGGGATGATAAAATTAATACAGCTTCAAAAAACAATTCGTTCAATTCAACCCCTCATTTAGAGAACTGGCAGAGCAAAAGACACTTTAAAAGCCTACTATTTGAATTAATTTTTAAACATAGAAAATCAATAGTTGTTTTGTCATATATTTCAGATGCTTACCCATCAGAAGAAGACATATATAAGTTTTTCAAGCAGACATTCAAAAAAAACTATGTTTTAAAAAGAGAAATATCTCATGTGTTAGCAAAAAAAAGCAAAACTGAGCTATTGTTTATAGGTATGTAAAATTGAATATTCATGACAAAAAGATTTCATATTACCAGATAATAGTAGGCGGAATATTTGTTTTCGTATCTGGATTTTTTATACTCTACATAAATTCTGAAGATAGCAAGACTCAATCGATTCTGTCAGGCCTAATAACCGGTGGAGTTATACTGCTATGTCAAGCATTAATGGATGGTTACGAATTTAAAACTGTAGACAAATACCGACGTCTTGGTGTAACGGATATATTGGGCAATAAGAAAAAACGAGAGTTTTATGGGAAGCTTATATTGCATACCAACAAAGATATAAAGATGCTTGGTATAACGGCCGCTGATTTACTCAATGACTTTGGCAATGAGAATTCCGATGATGAAATATCTAAAGCCTTAATAACCGCAATCCAAAAAAAATGTCAAATCCAATTCTTGCTCGCTGATGAAGTTTTTTTGGATGAGGCGCATAAGGCGAAAGCAGGTACAGCGAAATCAAAATTGGCAGTTTTATCAAAAAATAATAATTTTAGCGTTAGATACTATAAACACACGCCGGCCCACAGTATAGTTATAGTGGACGACACATGCATTGTAGGGCCAATTTTTACGGGCAAGAGTAATAGAGAAACACCTGCCATTCATCTTGAAAGACATAGTCAACTTGCTAAACACTATGAAGACTATTTCGATAGCGAATGGAACGTCTGTGATAAATAGGATAAATAGCTTAAGAATTCTTCTAAATTCAAGGTTACATATAACACTACTTGCATTACATGACGACCAATATCGTTGCAACGGGGGATTAGGTTTCTCAATACAAACACCACAATGCGAATTAACATTTTCGCTTGCTGATAGGCCTTCTATTTCTGACAACCGTCGATATCCATCAACCGCAGAGGAATTGGAAGGATTGCAGCTAATAGTTCAAACTGAACAAAAAAAACTCTGTTTTGATCATTGCCTAGCAATCTCCATCTCGGGAAATATGCGCCCCCATGCCGGCTTCGGTTCCGGCACCGCCGTGACACTCGCCTGCCTGGAAGCTTTGCATATTCTCAACGGCTCCGAAATATCGCCAGCCGAACTGGTGGCTGCATCCGGTCGGGGAGGCACGTCGGGCGTCGGCATCCATAGCTACTTTTCCGGCGGTTATGTGTTCGATCTGGGTCGCAAGGTCGATGACAGCGTGTTCTCGCCGTCGCATCTGAACGGCAGCAAACCCGCGCCTTTACTGCTCGACCAAGGCCAGATGCCGGATTGGGAATTCGGCATCTGCATGCCGGCGGCGATAGCACATAAGAGCCAATCCGAGGAACGCGATTTTTTCCGGCGTACTTGCCCGTTACCGGCCGACAAGGTTTACGAAACCGTTTACCACACCTTGTTCGGGCTATATGCCGCTCTTCGCGAAGCCGACCGCGCGGCATTCTGCGCCGCTTTGAAAGCAGTGCAAAACTGTGCCTGGAAACTGGCGGAACGCCGGGAATACGGCGAGGCATTAATGGAAATCGAACAAGCCCTTTACGCCGCAGGCGCCCAAGCGGTCGGCATGTCCAGTCTGGGGCCGAGTTTATTTTTTCTGGCCGACGACGTGAACAGCATCGTTACCGCAATGCGCCAGTCGCGGCCGGATTGCGATTGGCTGATCACGCGCCCGGACAATCGCGGTCGGGAAATCATTTATGGTTGAAATCGTTTTTTTTACTTCCAGCGCGATCAAACTGGCTCACGCCCGTTATCTATGCCGCGATTACGCCGTGCGCATCGTCGGATTTCGCGAGAAGACTTTCGGGGCCAATTACGAAGAGCCTCGCATTTACGACCGCGCGGAATTGATCGAGCGCAGTTATCAAGACGCCTTGCAACGCTGGAAACGTTTCGTTTCGGAGAACGAGCAGAAACTGTTTTTTCTCGAGGACACTTCAGTCATCATTGAGGCATTGAGCAAAGAGCGGGAAATGCCCGGCTTGGACGTCAAATACTGGATGAAGGAAACTCAATTTGCCCAGTTGGACGAAACCTTACGGAATCTGGGTAACGACCGGCGCTGCCGGGTACGTTCCGATTTGGTTTTGCATTTGCCGCCGGAGTTGCGGTCGAAAGATTCGAACGATAGCTACCGAATATTTACCAGTTTCAGTTTCGGCAACGTTGTCGAGTATGAGCAGGATTTCAAAACCAATCTGCTTTATCCGTGGCTGGATAACAAGACGTTCAATAAATGGTTTGTACCGGAGGGGTGCCAAGACCCGATTAGTTTGTTGCCTATCGAAGAAGCCGATAAGCACGATTTTCGCGCCCGTGCTTTTCGGGAAATGCTCGGTTTTTTAGAAAATCGGGGTGAAATCCGAAAACGCCATACGGCACCCAAACAATACCAGCTTGAGGCCGCCGCGCCCTTGTTCATCATTTGCGGCCCTTCTTGCGCCGGCAAGACTACGTTGGCCGAACATTTGGCCGACAGCTACGGTTATTACCATATCGAAGCCAGCGATTTCATGTACCGCAGCTATTACCAGCGCCACGGCGTCAGTTCGACGGTGCCTATCGGCGATTTTGCCGAGCAAGCTCTGAAAGATCAGCCTGAAATCGTCGCCGAACAAGTATTGGAAGACATCGAATCCAGTCAACCACTAGCGGCCGTGGTTACCGGCTTCCGCTCGCCAGAGGAGTTGACCTGGCTTCAAGAGCACTATGCCGGCCACCAACCCATCGTGCAGGTATATATCGACGCTCAGCCTTCTATTCGATTTCAGCGTTCGTTGCTTCGGGGGCGTGAAACGTCGCCAGAGACCAGAGAACGCTTCGATAAGCGGGATTTACAACAGTTGGCGATGGGGCTTGACGATTTAGCCCAGATTTTGCAATCGAACTTGTTCAAAAACGAAGGCAGCAAAGAAAAACTCTTCAACGCATTTGCGGATCGGCATCTTCAGGATTGGCCGTATCCGAAAGACAATCCAAGTCATCCATTGAATGCCGGAGAACTCGAAAAATTGATTCTGAAAGCTTTATTGGGGGAATACCCTAGCCGGAATTATTTCACAACCACCGAAATCGCCCACCTGATAAACCGCGACCAACCCGTAGATCGGCAGCGCAGCAAAAACAACGTTAGCCGTTATTTCAACCAACGTTTTTATCCGTATTACGAAATAAAACTAATCGATGGCAAACGCAAATACCGCTTGTCCAATACGGGGCTAGGGAAGGCTAAATTATTATGACAACTTAAGCAGCTCGATTAGCGGAGCTTAATCGGATAAATGTGGATATCGAAATGTGCGATTACCTAAACTAATCAGGCCTTGTGAAGGACAGCTTATTTGTCTTTTCCGGTCACCGCAAATAAATAGAGTCTGCTCAGTAAATATAACTCATTGATTATCATTAATTATTGGGCGGATTTGCTATAATTGCTGCCTAAAAAACATGCCTCCACCCTCAAAAACCGTGCAGCAATGATTCGAACCACCAGCTCAAAACAACTGACGATTGCCGAATTCGATTGGCCGTTTGAGACGGTACTGGATAAAAACAGCCGCTGGGTCAAACTCAGTGAATGCATCCCGTGGGACGAACTGGCGGACAGCTATTATCAAGGCCTACCCGCGGATCGAGGCCGGCCTTTGAAAGACGCGCGACTGGTGATCGGCGCCGTTGTCATCAAACACAAGCTGTGTCTTACTGATGTGGAAACCGTGCTACAGATTCAGGAAAGCCCGTACCTGCAATACTTCGTAGGGTTGGTAGGGTTGCCCGGTTATCAGGCGAGGTAAACGCATGAGTTTGAAACACGATGCCGACGGCTTTCTGGTGGGTTCGTCGATTGGGCCGTTTACTTTGCGCGGCGTACTTTCCGATACCTTGGGCGGTTTTTGGGTGGTGCGCGGTTACGCCAAACTCAGCGAACTGGCGGCGTTTTCCTTTGCCGACCCGGATTAAACGACTCGAATAATTTGCGTGAACAATTGAAATAACAGATTGCGATTTACTATGGTTTAATCAGCTCTGGAGGTAAAAAAATGAATACCCTGCAAGAAAAAATTCATCAAGAAATCAACACACTGCCGCTGACTTCCCAAAAAGAAGTCCTGGATTTCGTGCTTTTTCTCAAAAACACCCTCAATACCGAGACGGACAGCGACTATTTGTCTAAAGACCCGAAAATCAAGCAAGCGATTATCGATGGTTTGAATACGCCTTTGGACGAGTGTTCGGATCGTTTGGATTGGTAATGTACAAGCTTTACTTTACCCAGCGCGCTAAAAAAGACGCCAAATTAATCAAAGCCTCTAATTTACAAAATAAAACTCAGGCGCTTTTAGACTTAATCACGCAGGATCCTTATGCGTATCCACCTGAATTTGAGTTTTTAAAAGGCGATTTAAAAGGTGCGATTTCCCGGCGTATCAACAAACAGCATCGGCTCGTGTATGAGGTTTTGGAAAACGAACAGGCGATTAAGGTCATCATGATGTGGACGCATTATGAATGAGTTAGCTAACAGTGACTCCAACAAATCACACGATCAAAACTAGCCGACGAATTTTAGAAAACAAAATAGCATTATGAGCATCGCCGACACCATCTACCAACACGTCAAAACCCTTCCGCCCGCCAAAGCGCTGGAGGTTTTACATTTCGTCGAATTTCTGGAATCCAAACCCGACTCAACGCCGGCGCCCGGCGCCAACGAAGCCTTGGCCGCTTTTCTTCACAGTTTGCCGATCGGACAGCGTAGCGACGAAGAAATCAACGCCGAATTTCAAACCATTCGCGACGAGTGGGATCAGCCGTGAAACTGTTCCTGGACGCTTGCGCCGTCATTTATCTGATCGAGTCGCAACAGGATCAAGGCCGAAAAACCGAAGCAGACCCGTTTTTGACGGGCGATAAAAAACTGGCAACCAATCAGGATATTAAGGTCATCGTCGTGTGATCAATAACTTCGCCGTTGCGCATCACTAAAAATCACCGGCCGCTAACTGGAGATTATTTGCCGTTTGACGATTTGGAATGAACGTCGCTCGTGGGCCGCCTGCTGACGAGGGGCTAACCCAAAATCAAAGCAACCACCGCTCGCTTGCATTGGCTCCGCAATTCGTTCGCCGGTAACTTTTGTGATTTTAAAAGCCAGCCATTACAAGCCGTAAAACACGGTACAGCCTTCCAGCCGGAATATTTACGGCATTTATATAACCATAGCCGTAAACTAGACCTATCTTGGCTAGTCAACAGTCTATACCGACTTTCATGAACCTCGAACGCCCCGATCCCGACCAACTGTTGGCTCGCGTCGAACGCGATGCGGCCAAGGCCAAGCGCGGGCGTTTGAAGATATTTTTCGGCGCGGCGGCCGGCGTCGGCAAGACCTATGCGATGTTGCTGGCCGCGCGGGAACGGCGGGCGGAAAATCTCGATGTCGTCGTCGGTTTGGTGGAAACTCACGGCCGCCAGGATACGGCAGCCTTGCTCGCTGGGTTGGAACAGTTGCCGAGGCGGCAAATGCATTACCGTGGCAATATTATTGAAGAGTTCGACATCGACGCGGCCTTGAAAAGACGGCCGGCGTTGATCCTGGTCGACGAGCTCGCGCATACCAACGTGTCGGGTTCCCGACATCCGAAACGCTGGCAGGATATTCAAGAACTGCTGGAAGCAGGCATCGACGTTTACACCGCGCTGAACGTGCAGCATCTGGAAAGCCTGAACGACGACATCGGCCAGATTTCCGGAATTCGGATTTGGGAAACCGTGCCGGATACCGTGTTCGAAGAAGCAGACGAAGTCGAATTGGTCGATTTGCCGCCGGACGCATTATTGACCCGGCTCAAGGAAGGTAAGGTTTACATTCCGCAACAAGTCGAACTCGCCATGCAGAATTTTTTCCGCAAAGGCAATCTGATTGCACTGCGCGAATTGGCGTTACGGCAGACCGCCAACCGGGTCGATGCGGACATGCTGGATTACCGGGAAGATCACGCGATTCAAGAAGTCTGGCAAGTCGGCGAGCGGATTCTGGTGTGCATAGGTCCCAATCTGCAAGCAGAGCGTTTGGTGCGGGCCGGCAAACGCTTGGCGGCCGGATTGAGAGCCGAATGGGTGGTGGCTTATGTCGAAACCCCGCGACTGGCCAGATTGTCCGCGGAAAAACGCGACGCGGTGTTGCGAATATTGCGGCTGGCCGAACAGCTCGGCGCCGAAACAGTGACCTTGAGTTCGCCGGATATGAGCGAAGCCATCATTCGTTTGGCTCGCGAGCGCAACATCAACAAGATCGTGGTCGGCAAACCCAGCCGGCGCGGTTGGAAACGCTGGTTGTTGGGATCGGTGGTGGATACATTGATCAGCCATGCCCATAACATCAATATCTACTTGTTGGGTAGCCGCCAACATCGAGAAGACGATGTCCTCGAAATCGTCGAATCTTCTCTATTTAAAAAGCCGCCGCCTCCGGGGCTTGGGCAACGCATTCCGCCCAGGTTGCAAAAGCGTTATCGCGGTTATGTCTGGGCCGTGGCGGTGACCGTTATCAGTACCTTGTTAGGGCATTTTCTGTTCCGGCGCCTGGAGCTGGCCAATCTGGTCATGGTGTTTTTGCTGGGGGTGGTTTATATCGCGATGCGCTTCGGACGCGGCCCGTCCATCCTGGCTTCGGTATTGGCGGTCGGCATGTTCGACGTGTTGTTCGTCAAACCGTATTTGAGTTTGACGGTGGCCGACAGCCAATATTTGATCACCTTCGCCGTGATGTTGATCGTCGGCATCGTCATCAGTAATTTGATGATCAACGTCCGCTCGCAAGCCAAAGTGGCCGCGCACAGGGAACGCCGTGCGTCGGTGCTGTATGCGATCAGCAAGGAGCTGGCGACAAGCCAAACCGAGCAGGACATCGTCGCTATCGCCGTCAAGCATTTGTATGCGGAGTTCAGCAGTCCCAACGTGATTTTGTTTCCGGATGCCTCGGGGCATTTGGTTTACCCCCGGCGGCCCGGCTTATCGCAATCCCTGCGCGGTGCCGACCTCAGCGTCGCGCAATGGGTCTACGACCATAACGAGATGGCGGGGCAAGGCACGTACACGTTGCCGGGCGCGGCTGCCATTTATTTTCCGCTTTACGACGGAGAAAAGGTATTGGGTGTGTTGGCCTTGTTGCCGGTCAACCTGCGCAGGCTGTTTTTGCCGGAACAACAGAAATTGCTGGAAACCTTCCTGCGGCAGATCGCTCAAGCCTTGACGCGGATTCGCTTTTCAGAACAAGCCAAGTTGACGCAAATGCAGATCGAGGCCGAGCGCCTGCGCAATTCCCTACTTAGCGCGATTTCTCACGATTTGCGCACGCCGCTGGCCAGCATCGTCGGTTCGGCCGGCACCTTGGCGGCCAACGAAAACCGAATGTCCTCGCCGGAAAGGCAGGCACTGAGTTTCGCCATCGTCGACGAAGCCGAGCGCATGACCAATCTGGTCAACAACATCCTCGACATGGCCCGTCTGGATGCCGGCATTGCCGAATTGAACAAGCAATGGTGCCCTCTGGAAGAACTTATCGGTGTCGCCTTGGAGCGTTTGCGGAAACCGCTTGCCGACCGGCCGGTCGATGTGCGCATACAGCCGGATATCCCCATGCTGCATGTCGACGCGGTCATGATAGAACAGGTATTGATCAATTTGTTGGAAAACGCCGTGCGTTACACGCCGGCCGGTAGCGCGCTGGAAATCGCGGCGGAAGCATTGGGCGGCCATGTCGAAATTACCGTTGCCGATCATGGCCCGGGGATTCCGAAAGGTCTAGAGGAAAAATTGTTCGAAAAATTCTATCAGGTCCGCCACGAAACCGCGCAAAGCGGCGTCGGTTTGGGCTTGGCGATTTGCCGGGCGATCGTCGAAGTCCACGGCGGCAAAATTCGCGCGCAAAACCGGCCGGAAGGCGGTGCGGTATTTACCATTACGCTGCCGAACGAGCCGATGCCGCCACTGGTCATACCCGAGGACGGGGGCTCCGTTAGCTGATGTCTAAAACCGATCCCGTCATCATTATCATCGAAGACGAACGGGCTATACGCCAATTTCTGCGGACCGCTTTGCGTCTTCAAGGATTCACCGTATACGAAGCCGATACCGGCAAGCGCGGCATCATCGAAGCCGGCATGCGTAAGCCCGATCTGCTGATTTTGGATTTGGGTCTGCCGGATATGGACGGCATCGAGGTTATCGAAGCCATTCGCAAATGGTCGACGCTGCCGATTATCGTGTTATCGGCTCGTAACCGGGAACGGCAAAAAGTCGATGCACTCGACCGGGGCGCCGACGATTATTTGACCAAACCTTTCGGTATAGACGAACTGATCGCCAGAATTCGAGTGGCCTTGCGCCATGCAAACAGGAAGGAGCAATCGTTAAGCAACGATGTGTTGGTGACCGGCGGCTTGAGAGTGGATTTGAACAAACGCTTGGTCAGCCTCGACGGCCGGGAAATCGCCTTGACGCCGATTCAATACCGCTTGCTGGCCGCGTTGGCCAAAAATGCCGGCAAGGTCATGACCCACCGCCAGATTCTGAAAGAAGTGTGGGGGCCTCCCTATCAGGATAACGTGCATTACTTACGCATGTACATGAGCCAGTTGCGCGCCAAACTCGAAAGCAACCCGGCTAAGCCGCAGTACTTGGTCACTGAATCTGGCCTGGGGTATCGGCTTAAAATAAAAGACGAATAGGTGCTTTAATCTATACCTTGGGCTGGGTACACACACCTCTGATTTAATAAATTGTCAGTCCGGTTTGAGCGAATGGTACTCCTTGCCCGCACCGATCACTAATGCTGTCGTGTTTATCACCCAATCCTTCCGCGTTTTTTTCCAGGCCTTCCAGCCATCGGGCAGACGCTTATCCACAAACATCGTCCTAAGATCCTCGACCGATATCGCGGGCTCGCCATCGATCTGTTGCGCGCCAGGCTTATTTGCCAAGAAAGCGAAGAGCAGGCCGAACTCGCCGGAGGAGCCTATCAGATTGTTTTCCCCGGCAAGTTTGGTCAGTTTTTCCTCGATATCCCGGTAATCCTTTTTCGGTTCATCTTCCCCGCCGAGAAACTTGCTCAACAAGGCCGCACCCGCGGTTTTGGCCAGTTCGACCAGATCGCTTCCCAGTGCCGCAAACGCAGATTTCATGAACACTTTCGATTCCGGGTCCTTCAGCAAATTTTCGGCAATAAAGCGCCCTACATCGGAGCGTTTGATCCACCCGTCTCGCGCGCGGCCGGTCAACCTTTCAAAGTTCTCCTCGCTGAAACGCCCCGAGCCGGGTATGTCCGGAGCCTGCTGGAGAATACCGCTATGTCCCGGATGAGAACCTTGCGAACCGGGGAAATCCAGCGAGAACAAACCGTTTGGCACGGGCATGTCCAATTTACCGCTATCGCCCGGCATATATGCGTGATTACCGCTAGCGAAGTGCACCAGCAGGTCGCCGAGATCGCCTCCGCCTGCATTTCCGAGATTTCTGACTTCTTCGATACCGGCAAGCGGCTTATTAGCGCTATTCCTTACGGACAGTTCCCTTTGAGCGACGGCACTGCCGATAAACGGGCAGGTGGCTTTTTTCTCCACCAGCAAAGCAATTTCATCATTGCTCAATTCAACCGGATTATTTGGATCGGAATTCATATCGCCCTCCTCTCAACGTCAACCAACAAGGTAACGATTCTGCCGCAAACCCGCCACGATGAGGTTTTTGTCGAGCTATTCTGATTCCTTTTTCAATCGCGCCGGCGGCAGCTTCTATGCAATGACAAGCTATTCGAAAACGCACCCGATCATAGCCTCAATCAAACACCTCGTCGCCCGTAGGCTCCAAATGGCTGACCTGATTCATTTCCTGGCGGAATTTGGATAGCTCGAAATACAACCTAAAACGGGCCCGATTCAGATTACCCAATGGCCTGTGCTCGGGCAGGCAATGCCAGGGGTTCATTTTCAGTCGCTTGGTAAACTCGGCCATGGCCGGGGTATCGAATATTTGTTTCGGTATATGCACGGTTGCGGCCGGAATGAACGGTGACAGTTTTTCCGGCCAGCGCACCGCGCCGTTTTCGATCGGCATCCGGTGCGGATCGGTTTGCAGTTGTATCATCAGGTCGAACTCGACGTCCTGATGCGCCAAGGTCGTGACCATGTTCTCCCGCAAATAGTTGAACGGCACTTCGCCGAACGGCACGCCCTTAATCTTTTTATAGACATCGGATTTGGGCACGAAGCTGAACATGATGGCCTGACCCTCGCCTAACAGATAAGGCGTACAGCTCCAATAACGTTGGCCTAAGGGATTGTACTGGGTCGCATTCCACAGACTTTGTTGCGCCATGTCCAATAGATGGGTATCGAAGGGGTTGATGAAATAAAACAGCGGCATATTCCGCAAGCTCCAATACTGCAGCTTGACGTTTTCCCGGGTATTGGGCGTCACGAAGGTGGCACCGCCGCTGGTGGTGATGAAGTCCTGGGTGAATTTTTCTTCATCCATCAATTTCTTGCCCGGCACCCCCATCAATTTGACCGCCATGCTCATGAAACCCACGTCCTGAATATCGGCCGGCACATTGGGCCCTGGCCCGGCGAATCGAACGTAAGCCGGATAACTGCGCGGCTCGGCGAACACGCCCACGCGACAATTTTCGGGCAGGTCGTCGCGTATCGTTACCGTGGCCTTGACCACGCCGTGGGTCTTGGTATTGCCGCCGCGTTCGTAACCGCCCGGCTTGAAGCGGCTGCGCATCTGGTCGGCCATCAGATCGATGATGCCGTTCAGGCTTTCCTCTTCATCCGGATCGAATGTTTCCTCGGCGATCTTCAAACCTTCGTTTTTGCGGCGCAGGTTGATCAAAAACTGCACGCAACGGGTGCCGGGTTCGCGAAACCAGTTATCCCATTGCGGCCTGAAAAAAGGCTCCAAACGGCGTTCGAAATATAAAATCTGCATTAGAAACCAATGAATGGCCATTAAGATACAGTTTTTGATGCTCACGACTCATCTCCCCGATTCGGCAGGCTTGCCAAATAGTTGATTGCCTTTAGCCCCGGCATGAAAAAGTAGGCGCCGCCGCGAACCGTGACGAATTGAGGCAGCGGACCGATTGTCGGACTAGGGCCGTCCGCTTCGGAACGATGAAATCGATCGGTCGGACTGCCGTCGTTTAAGGGCTCACGATCACCTAGCAGCGGGTCTTGCTGTTGCTGTAGCCCGGCAAATTTGCTGTTCACCATCCAGGCATTCTGCACGAATTCGAATTGGCGGCCGATATTGGCCATCAGGCAAATAAATTGCAAGCCGCGCGCTTCTTTCGGCGCATCTTTCTTCACGGCGTCTTCCGGCTTAAGCAAGGGCCCGTAAGTGCGGCCGCGCCGCAGCAGGCGATGAAAACGCGTCGATGCAATCAAGTCTTCCTCGGGATTTTTGCCGCCGAAACCCAAAATCCGGATCAGTCGGCTAAAGATACACTTACTGGTCGACGGCAAATCGCCGGTACGGGGATTGGCTCGGCGCACGTGCGCACCGACCGGACAAATATAGCCCTTAGGGTCGGTATCATATTTGAATCGATTCAGATGGTCATTAACGGGAATACCCGGAATGTCGCCATCGCTCAGAGGCATCAGCGGTGTGCCGTCTCTATGCCTGCCGACCATGGCGGCCGCCAACGCTTCGCGCTGGCTGGGATCGGGTCCGGCAGCCTTATTGACGAATTGCCAGAAACCCGGCACGTCTTGCGCCAATTGCCGCAACACCAGATAGCTGCCGTTGCGGCCAAAGTCCTTCAACTCGGGTTGGTCTTCGGCATTGGGCAGTTCGCTCGCCAGACTATTTTTTTGGGGATCGAGCAAAGGCCTGACCGTGTATTGCCGGTATTCGTTCGGATAACCCAAAATCACTTCGCCCAGCGCTAACAGGTTCGAATAAGCATCGCGGCTGTGGCTATCGGTGGCTTGCCGTCTTTCCCAATCCAGTTTCGGCTGGCTGATACCGTCCACAAAACCGAAGGGTTCGATATCGCCGATATTTAAGGTCGGTAGCTCGCGCACATCCTTAAAGGCGGACGCAAAGCCCTTGCCTTCGACTTTCTTGCGCCATGCGGTCAAGCCGTTCTTAGTGGTCGCATACATCAGCAATAAAATATGCGGTACTCGTTTGGGCTTACCGCCCCATTCCCACTTGGCCGGCGCATTGGCGGCGACGTCGCCCAAGCGGCGGGAGCGGCTTTCATTGCCGCTCATGCCGACGATAAATTCGTCCGAAAATTCGTTAATCGCCGTTTCGTCGAGGCCCAATTCACGCAGGCCGTCCACCGAAAACGCGATTTGCAAGGCCGTTTTGGGCGGAGGATCGGACTCGGCCGCATTGCTGATCGGAGCCTGTTTCAACCAGGCTTTCGCCGCCTGAGCGTCAGCCACGTTCAGCAATAGAAAGCTGGTTTCGGTCAGCTTGCGATAGCCGAACCGTATCAGACCTTGCAGGTCTTCAAATTCAAAATCGCTGGACTTATTCATCGCCGAATCCCGAAATTAGATTTCGCTGAGCCATTCGCGCAGTTCGTCATCGTTTTCTTGACGAATTTCCACGCCCTTGCGAATACGAGTATTTCTTGCCAACTCGACCGCCGTCAGATCGGGATAAGCTTTGTACCAGACTTCCGATCCTTGTTGATGGCGGCGTTGGGTGTATTTGAATTGCTGTTCGCGCTCGGCGCCGTCCTTGATGATCCAGCGGGTAGTCGGATAACCGACCGCACTACTGAAAGTCGCATTCAGTCCCCAGCCCGCCTTATTGATAAAATCGTCCATGTAACTTTCGTGGCTGCCGTCGTAGTTGCTGGCGAAAAAAGCCCGGCGGTTACGGTCTAAAAGGACCCAGCGGGCGAAGTGTATGGTTTTGATGCGGGTTAGAAAGCCACGGTTATAGACATGCCGTGCCGTATAGTCGGTCAACAGCATCAGAAACTTAAAGGTCAGTAAACGAAAAAGCCCGGGCTTGATGTCGCCGAACACGTTAAACTGGTTACTGACTTCGCGGTCTTCCTTGTATGCCAAGGCCTCGATATGCTCGCGGCCGGGGCGTATGAAAAGCTCGGGATCGGAGCGCTCCAACATTCTAAGGCGCAACGCCAGAAAAGGCGCCAGCAACAAGAATAGCGGCGACAGCAACAGCAAGATCAACGGCACGCCGACCTTGTGCAGCCAGTTGCGGATCAGCCAGCCCCACGGCGTCGCTTCTTTCGGCGTCAGATAGAGGGTGCCGGCATATTTTTGCATTTCGACATGCGACAACAATTTCTGCCGGACCGCGCGTATATTTTCCCCACCCACTTCGGCGACGGCTTTGGGTAAATATTCACGCAATGATTGATGTAAAGCGGCTTCTTCATGCACCTGGCGCACGGTGCGCCCCATCCAGTTCACATAGTTCGCGGCCGGTTTGACGTTGCGCGCCAGCATCCAGCGCAACAAATCGGTTTGATCGGAATAGCCTTCGCAATGGCTGAAAATCCGGCGCAACCCCGATTCGGCCCGCTTGGCCAAGTCGGCCAGAAAACTTTTTCTGTCGCCGTCGAAATCGCCCAAGAACACCAAGGTCGATTGCCAGGGATACGGTTTCTTGCCGAAGGCCCTGATCTCGTCGGCCGTGACGGCTTCTATGATTGCAAAACGGGCCACGTGCAGCCGCTGGAACTGACCGAACGGCACTAGCTTATTAGTTGGGTCGGCCAAACCCACGCTCTTGTTCATGCCGGACAATAGCTCGCGCAGCGCGTCTTTCCGGCCGTCCCTCACAGCCGCGACGATCATGAAATTGGACTGGGGCGTCATCTAACTGTCTCCGAACCCGATCCAAACGGCTAGCCGTCTTTGCGGACCAGCGCGAAATCCAGAACGCGCTTACGTCCCCACCAGACCTTGCCCAGATACACGCCCGGCTCGACTTCGCGGATTTCGTCGCGGATTTTTTTGGCGAAGAACGAGGTGCGCGAATAGTCGATTACTATCGTTTCTTTTTGGTCCAACCAGCTATTGTCCCGGTAAACCTTGGCGACAATGAAGGTCAAGCTGAACGGCGTGATTTTATTGACCAGCAAGCCGGCGTCGCCGCGCGGACAAAACAAATCGAACACCTTGCCCTGCCACGCATACAAGGCCGCCCAGAACGCCACCAACTTGGCAAAAATCGAACCCGCTAAAATGGCGGTACCCTGGGTGTCGCCCGTCGGGATCTCGCCCGGCTGCGCGTTACGGTAAATTTCATCGAGCTCTTCTCGCGACTTGCTTAACCAGCTATTGACGGTTTCGTTCATCGGACTTACTCCTTCATTGCGATTGATTGCGCATCGCCGCGGCGTGAGCGTAAACCAGACGGCGGACCTCGTTCATGCGGCCCAGCGGTTCGTGGTCCGCCAATGCTTGCCACGGGTTGAAACTGCTGCGTTCGCAGGCCGCTAAAGCTTCGGGATCATCGAATTCTTGATCTTGAATCGTGATGGTCGCCACGGTCTGGAACGGCGAAACCGATTCGTCCCAAATAACTGACGCATCTTCTATCGGCATACTGCGAGGGTCGGATTGTTTTTGCACGGCAAAATGAAACCGTGCCGGGCCGTTTTTGAGATGGGCTTTGATCGCCGCGCGCAATTGATGGCGTCCCGGCTCCACCGGCTGCGAGGTCCGGTAATCGGAACACGGAATCACCGAATATTTAACGGCAATATCGCTCTCCTTACCCAGCCGAAACGGCACGGTACTCCAGTAACGGACGTCGAACGGGCAAAGATGTTTCTTGCGCGACTGGATGACGATCCACAACGATTTCAGATGCGGGTCCAGGGGATTCACAAAAAACCACAGTTGTTTGTCATGTTCACGGGCCTGAATGAAAGTCAGGAATTCTTCCGGGGTCGCCACAAACAATGCCGGATAACTATTCAATAAAAAGTCCTGCTGGCCGGGTTGACCCCACAACACTTCGCCTTCGACGTCGGATACGCGGATCGACAGTCCTCGAATGTCTTTTTCCGAGTCGTCCAAGCTGGTGGCGTTGGCGAAGCGCAGCCTAGCCGGATAAGAAGCCGGCTTGGAGAACAGGCCTTTTTTAAGCTCGTCCGGAATGTCTTCGTGTACCTCGAACGTGGCGTCGACACAGGCCACGGTCTTCACTTGATTTAATCTGGGAATATGATCGCCTTCCTTTTCCATGGCCGCAATCGCATCAATGCAGCGGTTCATCTCAGCGACCAGCTCGTCGATGCCCATTTGGCGTTTCATATGCCCTCCTCCCGACATTCGGCGATCATTTGAAGCTGCTATCGAGAACCGCCGCGCCGCGCGGTTTCCACTGCAAGGTATAGTATTCGCCGCGGTCGCGCGCCCATGGGTCGAACACATTGACGACGCCGGCCAATTCGTCTTTCAGTTCAGGCATCGTACGCAGCATGATGCGTTTCAAAGGCGAGATCTCGACTTTATGACCGTTGGATGGCTTAGGCTCATATTGTTTGCCGTTGGGTCCGTTGTTGGTGACCCAGTCCACGCCTAGCTTGGAATAAAATTCCGGACGGAAGCTGGAGGTAAAGAAGCGGTCGCTGAACAAGCGCCGGGACGCATTCAAAATGAAGACATGGAACTGGGTTTCGGAAATGGCGAAACCGTGCGGCCTGGGAAACTCGGACAGCCAGCCGACCACGGTATCGACATCTTCGATATTATCGACCAAACTGCCGTTCGGATGGCCCAAGCAATCGTTGATCGGCGTGCCATCGTCGTTCAATTGCGCATCGGTAATGACTTTGCCGGCGTCGCATTTATGCTGGCCGTAGACTTCCCGCAGCAATCCCACTAAACGCTTTTGCTCCTTATATTCGGCACTGTCTTTCGGCAAGCGCCAATCGACGAAATCATCGAAGCTGGTCAACTGTTTCAAGCCGTATTGGCGCCGGAATTCATTGAAGCGCGGAACCCCGCGTTCCCGGTCGCGAATCAAGTCCAACGCGGCGATATCGATCAGATTGGTCTCGCTTTGCAGGCGCGGCAATTCCAGGTTTTGCAGGAATTGCGCGTGATTTTGCAGCGTCAAGAGCCCCAAACGTTGCCGGCCCATGCTGAGCGCCCAATTGCTCAGTCCGCCATCGGTCATGGCTTGCGTGGCTTTGCCCCGGAAGGTACTGACTATAGGCACTTTCCGGCTCACATCGTTTGCGGTTTTCAGCTCGCGGAATTCCAGCAAATCGGGCAATAAGGGATGCAAGCGGTAAACAGTGGTGAATTCTTCCGGAAAATTGAACGGCGAGCCGAAATGGTTCACGCCGCCGTTGACATGCTCGGGATTACGCAAATCCCAAATGTCTTTTCCGCCGGAAAACAAACCGTCTTTGTAACGGTGACTGCCGAGACCGGTAATGCCGGCGCCGGACGCAAACACCGAATAAATTTGATTGGCTTTCTTTTCCTTGGGCGATTTGGCCAAATAATTGGTGACGATCTTGCCTAACACTTTATTAACCGGATCGTCTTTTTCCACCAAACCGTTCCAGTTGGCATTCATACCCAAATACAGGGGTTCGTCGTACAGCAACTGGGTGGTCCATTCGATGGTATGAATTTTGGCGATTTCGGCCGCGACCACTAAACGCGCGACTTGATACAACTCCTCGTCGCTGACGTCTTTATAGGCGATGACCTTGTCGGGTTTGGCCGGATCGCGCAAGCCGGAATCCGCCTTCGGATTCTTGGCCGCCAACGCTCTGAACGCATCGACGAACAGATTGTGTTCGCGCACGAACAGATTATGGTAAAAGCTCAATCCGACCGTCCAGTTATCCGCGAAGCCGGCGGCTTCCTGGCCTTTCCATGCCGGATTGATCGGATCACTATCCTCGAAAACAGGCAAATAACCCTGGCTTTCTCCGGCACCGGCGTGATCGCCGCGCGGCTGCATCAACAGCTTTGCGCCGTCCTTGGGATCGCGTTTGACGCGTTTCAGCGACAACTCATCGAAACCGTAAATTTGCGAAGCATCCCACCAGGCGGTCACCGTATTTTGCGTGGTGCGCGGAGCGCGTTTCAGATAGGTTTTTCCGTTGTATTCGAAGGTCGGGGCGGGCTCTTTGTCGGCAACGAAAGCCACGTCGACTCTGTCTTTAGGCCGGCAGCCCAATTTTTTCGCTTGTTCTTCGCTAATCGGCTGCTCTTTGTTATCAACCAATTCGGTCGTACAGCCGACCGGCATTTTCTGATCGCTGTTATGGCCTTCGCGCAAATGGTAAAACCAGTCGTGCGTCATGAACTGTATCCAATACGCAGCCAACACATTGAAAAATGGCGCCTTTTTATAATCGCAATTCGCGTTGGCCGGATCGCCCTCCAATCCTTTGCCTTGATTACATAGTTCCGGATTCGTTTGCTGGCGGGTAAACAGCTTGCGCGAGATCACCTGAGGATCCGGTTTTAACAAACTTAAACGCTCGCCGTGGCGATTGCGTACCAACTCGTTGGCGCGCTGTTCGGGAAACGTGGAATCGAAACTGACATTGCGGGCAAACAGCTGATTAGTAGAGCCCATGGCCGGATTGTAAATATCGTTACAAATGCCGGTCAGGTTTCGGTGACGTATCAGCTCGCCTTTGCAAAGCTGTTTGCCGTCGGCACCGGTCACCTCGGCGTATTTAGGATGAGACGACGGTAATTTCATTTCGTCCCAAACTTTTACGATAGGTCCTACCAGTCCGTCCTTGCCTTTGATGTATGTCTCGTAGGTCTTGTTGTCGTACAAATTGAAACGGATTAGCTCCATACGCTGATATTCGAGATCCATCAACGCGCCGTCTATGCCGCGACCGTTAGGATTCAAATGCTTGCCTATCGTTGTAATCGATTCCCAGCCGACGACTTTGCTACTCTCGTCGCCCGCACCCCAGTAATTCTGCCAATCCACCCAAACCGACTGACGGCCGGCCAAGGCCTTTTCGCCGCCCCGGCATTCGGCCGTGTCGGCATCGACTTTACCCAAAAAGCGCCCGGTCTGCTCGGTCGCGATGAGCCTTAGCCCTTTAGCCGTCATTGCCAGGCAAGCCTTATCCGCTTTTAATCTTTCTTTGTCGATTCCGGGCACGGCGCCGCATAGGCCGGCCTGAAAAAACGTCCCCGCGAACAGCAGCAATAATGTGAATTTCCTCGTCATGTTCTTATCTCCCGTAACCGTTGAGTAATCCAATCCCGTTCAGAGAAAAGTTGAGTCAGCTTAGAACAAATGTTGTAATAGCGTCATGACCCAAATAGGTCATTCGAATAAAAATCATCTATTTAGCGACTAAACTACATGGCATGGGCCGAGATGGAATGCGCTGAATCCATCGGGTGGGATTCTGATATTCGCAAACGATAATTTCGTCTGAAATAGACCCCGATACCATAGGCTCGGCAAAAAATACGCTTATCAACGCCCTCCGAATCATTTCAGAAAGGTTTGGCGCTTAATAGCTTATTCCGGATACCGCGTACTGAGGACGAATACGCTTATTAACTAACGGGGGCGGGTAATGAATCAGATTGCCGACAATGAACGCTTGCACTTGTTTTTAGCGAATGCGCCGGGCCAAACCCTGGTATGGGAACAGTTTTTAACCGAGTTGATCCATCTGCTGGCCTGCGACTCCGGCGTACTGCTGGCCACCGATTTGAACGACAGCGGCAATACGCATTTTCTATTCAGCAAGCGTATTCAGCCGGACTATAAAGCCTCTTACGAGAGCAAATTCAACAAACTCGATGGTTTCAACCAGTTCATCAGCAAGCATCCTTACCGCGCCTTTTACAACGGGACGTTGGCAAGCTTCGGATTGAAAGCGCCCGAATCGGATTTTATTCCGCCCGACCATCAACATTACCGCTTTGGTTTATCCATTCCTTGTAATCACAAACATGCCTTAAGCCTGATAGTCAATCGCAAAACCGCCTGTAACCCGGATCAACAGCAACAGGCCATCCATACCCTGCAAAGCATCATCCCTGCCTTGGAAAACGCCATTCATGCCGAGCAACGGCAAAAAATTGACAAGCAATTGCGGCATCAGCTGGGCGGGCATTTCGACGCCTATATCATTGTCGACCGGAAATTGAATATTCTGTTTTCCGACCCGATTTTGGTATCCATCCTCAGTCAAATGGATTGCGTCCAAATCACCGGCAATCGCTTTGGCATGAAACATCACGATGTGGAACGTCAGCTACTGGCACTCATCGAAAACAACCGCTGTGCCGATATTCCGAATCACTGCCACAGCTGTCAAATCATATTGATCCCCATTTCCTCGTTAAAAAATCTTTACCAATGGGAATGTTTCAAAGACGGCTACATTCTGGCCTTCGTCTATAACAACGGAAAAAACCAGATCATCGACCGCTTGACCGGCATTTACCATTTATCGCCCTGCGAAGCGATGTGCGCGCTCGATTTCATGCATACCCCGTCGATTCCGGATATCGCCGCCAACAGCTTCCGCTCGCAGGAAACCGTCCGGAATCACATCAAGCACATCATGCAAAAAATGGAAGTGCACAGCCAGGCGGAACTGATGAAAAAACTGGTTACGCTGACTTCCTTATGATGGGGCTTCGACCGGGTTTGCCGGCGGGGCCCGCTCTTCTTCGGCTTCGTCCGCTGGAACCGGCAGACCGGGACATTGTTCGTGATAGGCGATTTCGGGCGAAACCCACTCGCGCCATTCCTTGCGGCTCATGTTGCGGTCGAGTTTCTTGCACAGCTCGTCGGCCCAACCGTCGAAGACGGGCCACAACCGTAGAGTTGAATCGTAACTGCCGGAAACGATGCGGCTGCCGTCCGGGCTGAAGGCGACACTCAGAACCCCACTGGTATGGCCAGTCAATGGCTGGCCGATCGCTGCGCCGGTTTTGGCATCCCACAAGCGCAGGGTGTTATCCCAACTGCCGGAAACGATACGGTTGCCATCCCGACTGAGGGCGACAGTGTCGACCGATCCGGTGCCGGTTGCATAATGACTGATCGCCGCTCCAGTTTTGGCATCCCACAGCCGTAATTCGCCATCGTCACCGCCTGAAACGATGCGACCGCCGTCCCGACTGAAAGCAACACTAAAGACCGGTCCGGTATGACCTGTCAATGGCTGACCGACCGAAGTGCCGGTATTGGCATTCCACAACCGTAGGGTTGTATCCATACTACCCGAAACGATACGGTTGCCATCCGGACTGAAGGCGACGCTATGCACCGAAGCGGTATGGCCGGTCATGGGCTGGCCGATCGCGGCACCGGCTTTGGCATCCCACAACCGCAACGTTTTATCTTCACTGCCGGAAACGATGCGGCTACCGTCGGGACTAAAGACAACACTCCAGACTGATTCGGTATGGCCCGTCAAGGGCTGGCCGATCGCGGCACCGGTTTTGGCATCCCACAATCGCAACGTTTTATCTTCACTGCCGGAAACGATGCGGCGACCGTCCGGGCTAAAGTCAACGGCCCAGACTCGTTCGGTATGGCCGGTCAAAGGCTGGCCAATGGCGAGACCAGTTTTGGCATCCCATAACTTAAGTGTTGCATCCCAACTGCCAGAAACTATGCGACTACTATCCCGGCTGAAGGCAACACTCTCGACCGGTAAGGTATGACCGATCAAGGGTTGCCCATTGGCAATATCAGTTTGAGCGTCCCACAGCCGAAGCGTATTATCGTAACCGCAAGAAACGATACGGCGGCCATCCGTGCTGAAGGCGACACTCAGAACCCCACTGGTATGGCCGGTCAATGGCTGGCCGACCGAAGTACCGGTATTGGCATCCCACAACCGTAGGGTTTTATCCCAACTGCCGGAAACGATGCGGTTGCCGTCGGGGCTAAATGCGACACTCTGGACATCACCTGAGTGGCCGATTAAAGGCTGGCCGATCGCGGTGCCGGTATTGACATTCCACAAGCGTAGGGTTGTATCCATACTGCCCGAAACGATACATTTGCCATCGGGACTGAAGGCGACGCTATGTACCGAAGCGGTATGGCCGGTCATGGGCTGGCCGATCGCGGCACCGGTTTTGGCATCCCACAAGCGCAGGGTGTTATCCCAACTGCCGGAAACGATACGGTTGCCATCCGGACTGAAGGCGACGCTATGTACCGGAGCGGTATGGCCGGTCATGGGCTGGTCGATCGCGGCACCGGTTTTGGCATCCCACAAGCGAAGGGTGTTATCGTAACTGCCGGAAACGATACGGTTGCCATCCGGACTGAAGGCGACGCTCGTAACCTCTTGGGTATGGCTGGCGAGGGGCTGGCCAATCGCCGCACCGGTTTTGGCATCCCACAATCGCAACGTTTTATCTGCACTGCCGGAAACGATACGGTTGCCATCCGGACTGAAGGCGACGCTATGTACAGGAGCGGTATGGCCGGTCATGGGCTGGCCGATCGCTGCACCGGTTTTGGCATCCCACAAGCGCAGGGTGTTATCGTAACTGCCGGAAACGATATGAGTGCCGTCCGGGCTAAAGGCAACGCTAGAGACTAGGGCGCTGCTCTCGCGCAGCCATTTCAACGGCAGAAATTTGAGGTATTCAGTTTGCAGAACTTCGTCCAGCAATGCCTCGCCGCTGTTGGCAGCCTTGGCCAAACGATAACCGGCGATCACCTTTAACAAACCCATCATGGTGCCACCTTCACGTGTGCCTGCGGTAATCGAGCCACCCTCAATCACCAGCCTTGTGCCGGTAGCCACCATCCAGGCATTTTTAGCTTTGGTTTCGGCCTGCCAGGCTTTGTCCTGGGCATGCCACATATAAACGGCAAACATCGTCAGCAATAATATCAAGCTGGCGCCCCCCAGCAGCCAGCGCAAGCGGCGGCGCTTTTCCTTCAGCGCGTCCAAATATTCTTGCCGCTGCAGGCGGCGTTGCAAGGCCACTTGCGCCAGCCGGTCGTGCACCAATTCTATGCGGTCACCGCTTTCCAGGGCCTCGCGGCGTAACAAACGCTTGTCCAACAGAATTTGCAGATGCTCTTGATTTAGGCTCTTTTCGTTCGCGACCGAACGGATAGGATAAGCCAAGCGCACCCCGTCGGAGGTTATCAGACGCTGTTCGATAAATTCCCCAGCGGTATCCGGTAAGCGCTTAAGGGCATCATCGTAAAAGCGTTCGACGATCAAACCGCCCGACTGGGCCAAGTCGTCGGTTTTCAATTTGGCTTGCTCGGCATTGATGCGCTCGTCGTTCAACCCGGCGCACATCAAACCCAATAGCGCCGGTTCGATTTGGCCGGGACCGCGTCTTTTGTGCGGGCTGGCCGCTTGCTTGACTCGCGCATCGGATAAGTAGCGGACGATGTTTTCGGCATCGTTATGATCGACCAAGCGACCGCCGGTTTTCTCGACGGCGTCGATCGCTTGATTCCTAGACATCGGCAGCAAACGGAAACGGTTCAGCGCCAATCTGGGGATCAGTTCGCTCCATTCCTCCAAATCCGGCAGGTAGTCTTCCCGCAAAGAAATCAAAAACCGGTAAGGCTGAATATCCGGATTCAACTGGTCGAACAATTCGTCATCGCTATTCAGGCGTTCGGCCAATGTTTTCGGAATCCGGTTCTCCAGCAGATCGCCCAATTCGTAAAACAATTGTTGCTGGCGAGCCGGATTTTGCGCGGCCAATGTAAAGATCTCTTCGAACTGGTCCAGCACGAATACCGGCTGCCAGCGCTTGCCGTTGCCATCGAGCAATTCGATGTCGCTCCTATGCAGCTCGGCCCAAAGATCGTCCGTGAATACAATGGCTTCCGCGCGATCTTCCACCTCTTCTCGGTAACGGTAGTTAAGCGCATGACTATCGGGAGCGGCTGCCCGGCTACGATAAACTTCTTCGCACAGGCGTTTGACGATTTGCGCCGAAGCACAAGGGGCGTCGCTGTCATGCAGCAAACGCACATAAACCGGCAACAGGCGTTCCTCGCGCAATCGCGGAAACAATCCGGCTTGCAACAAGGAGGATTTGCCCAGACCGGATTTACCGAACAACACCGTGACCGGAGCGGACAGCAGGCAGCGGAACAACGCGGCTTTTTCCTCATCCCGGCCATTGAAAAAGCGTTCGGCCGACTCCGGAAAGGCGTCCAGCCAAGGCCAAGGATGTTCGGCATCGAGGACTAGCGCATCAGCCATGAAATGTCTCCGCGAAGCGGCGGCAACGTTCGGTCAGCGCCTGCCGGTCATCCGGCCCGAAAACGCCCGAAGGGGCGTGTAATATCTGTTTCTCGAAAAATATCTTGGTATCGCCGCCGCCTATCCGTAGATAACGGGTTTTGTTAGCCACTTCGTTATCGATGCCGACCGGCAACAAGAACGCGTCCCGTATCCGCCTGGCCCGCGCCACGGCCAAACGCCATTCTTCCCAAAACACGCCCTCGCGGCGTCGGTCGGCCTGTGCGGATAACAAAGGCATGAAAAAATCGCATTTCTCGATCGCGTCTTCGATGCGATTAGACCAATCGTCGCCGCCTATCAGTTTCTTCTTATCCAGCCACACATCGCTGAATCCGAGACTTAACAATTGGTCGGCGGTAAGGCGCGCCGCCTCGGCATCTTCGCTGGCATAGCTGACGAAGACCGTAGGCGCATTGGCTTTAAGCTGTCCCGGACGGAACGATTTTTGCGTAGACCCGGTAAAAGTCTCGGCCAGTTTTTCGATAAAAAAGCCGGGGGGCTGCTCAAAACCGAGCGTTGTCGGACTAAACCGGCTCAAAAATGCCCGCAAGCCGGCGTCATCGACCTGCGGCAACAAAAAATCCACCGTATCCTTGGCCGAAAACCGGTTGTCGTTCAGCAGCCTTAACATGGCCCGACCAAACCAATCCGGAAAATTACAGCCGATCAGGAACTTATCGCGGCGGCGCAATTCCGACAAAACACCGGCAAAACGCCGCGCCGCGGTCGATTGCAACTGATACAAATATTCCAAGGTATCTTCTTCGTGAATCGCGAAGCCGCCGGCGACGTTGGTAAAACTACCCAATAACTGAAAAACTCCACGCTCGCCGGGCCTGAGCAAATTCAATTCGGCAATCGATTCGGACGCTTCGCGCGGCGAAAACGAATTCCACCGTAGGCCTGCGCTCCCATTACCACCTTCCATGGCGCGCTCAAGCAAGTTATCGGGCGTCAGACTGACGAACCAATTGAAAACGCCGATGTTGGCCAATTGGCGCAACGATTCGGCAGGCTGGACTTGTTCGCTCTGAAACGCAATTAAGCGCGATATTTCTCGGCGTATCCGCTGTTCCAGACCTGCGCCTTTTTGCGCCAAAATAGCATTAACGGCTTTATGCAATACCCAGGTCTGTTCAAGCAAGTCGGCCGCCGGTTCCAGCTGAAACGTTTTCAGCAGATCGCTCGCGACCAGGCGGTAAAAAGGCCCGACATGCCGGTCGCCGCTCTGATCCAGGTATTCGACCTGTAAGGCATCCGGACCGACAATGGGAATGACGTTGCCGGCTTTCAGCGACTGTAACAATGAAAACCAGTCGGCGTCGTTGAAGGCCTCGCCTGAATCGACATCAGGTATCGGAGTTGAAAGGAATGGGTCGCTCATCGTATTTTTGGCCTTCAATTAGATCGCTTCGATATTCCGTTTCCCGCCAAAACCCGCCAGGTTGGCGATACCCTTGGTATCACCGCCTATAACGCAATACAAGTTTACGAGCATCAAAACGGGTTCGGCCATTTGATCCAAGGTACTGCGTTGCGGCGAATTCAATAGCAACCCGATTTCAATCAGTATCGCCTCGCTTGCCATTCGGATGATCTCCACTGACTTGTTGAAAAAGCCCGATTATGCGCTCGGCGATCAGCTGATTGGTGCAATACGACACGCCGCAATGATTCATGAATGTCGAACCGACCGGATTCAACAGCAATGGTTTGCCGAAAATATCGCTAACCGGCGCGGCGGCTTCCCGGAACAAACACGAGGTCGCGGCATAATCCCAGACACTGCCGCCGCCCGCGTGAGGTTTCGGAAATTTCACATAGCACGCGGACGAATGTTCCAATACTCGGCAGGCGTTCATTGTCGCTCCGCCTTGTAACAAAATCGTCGCGCCGGCGTAACCCAAATCAATGGCCATGCGCCCTAGCCCGATCAGCGTTTTTTGATATAACGGATCTTGCACAAAACTCTTGTCCGTGATTAGCGTCAGCGTTTGACTTGTAGACGGCCGTAGCGACGATGTTTCCAGCACTTGACCATTACGCCTAGCCCCTCGATCTTTAATCGCATGGTAAAGCGTTTGAGTTAAAGGATCATAGACCACGCCTATCATCGGTGTGCCGTCATGAGCCACCAGCGCGATCGACACCGAATAACCGGGAACACCCTCGATAAACGGCAAGGTGCCGTCCAAAGGATCGATGCACCAGAAATAATCTTTACGCAGGCGGCTCCGATCGTCCGGGATTTCTTCGGAAAGCATGGCGATATCGAATTGATTGCAGGTCGGCAGCAATGTCTGCAGGATACAATCCTGGCTTAGATGATCCACCTCCGTTACGACCTGAGCGGCCCAACTGCCGCCGCCGCTTTTTGTCTTGACCGCCACCTCGCGTTGAGCCTGTTTTGCGACGATATGGCCGGCCTGATAGGCCGCCGAGATAGCGCACTGGCTTAACAAAAATAAATCGTCCGCAGATAGCCGCATCTTTTCTCCATGACTCGTTCTGTAAACGGCGACGACCGCTCCGGTAACGAGTTCGCCGTAATTATCGATTTTCGAAGGGCTAGGATTCCAGCCCGGTATGAAGCGATAAAAACCGGCTTATGCCCCGCGAAACGGCGGCCGCCGGTTTTATTAGATTTAGATCCGGTCGATATCGACGCTGTTTTCCTTGAATTTTAGTGCGTATCTCGGGAATTGAAAATAAAAGCCCGGCGAGAGGCGCTCTAGCCGCCGGCGTTCATGCTCATCCCCGCAACCGCAGGAGTATTGAAAATCCACATCCGCACCTTGACGAATATCGAGTGACAGACAAATATTAGCCGATACGGCATCGCCACGCACAAAGGAGTAAACCATGATCTATAGAGGTAGTTGTCATTGCCAGGCAGTGACTTTTGAGGTTGAAGCACCGGCAAATATCGAAGTCGAAAATTGCAATTGCTCTATCTGTTCTAAATCCGGATATCTTCACTTAATAGTGCCTTTAAGTCACTTTAGGCTGGTAAGCGGAGCGGACAATCTCGCTCATTATAAATTCAATACCGGCATTGCAACGCATACCTTCTGTAAAACATGCGGCATTAAAGCGTTTTACACTCCCCGGTCGAATCCGGACGGTATCGACGTCAACGTACGCTGCCTGGACACCAAGCCCTCAACTATGAAAATCGTTGATTTTGACGGTCGAAATTGGGAAGAAAATGCGCATACGCTAGCCCATAAAAGCAAGGAAATATAGGGATTTGTTTAACAGGCTGCGGAAAACTTAAATCAGATCCTTCTTCCTTAGGGACGGCAGCATGAAGAAGGTAAAGCAACGCAAGGCGCGGTTGCCGAGAAGCTTAGAAGGAGATAAAGCAAACACTGACATTGTATACCCTCTTCACCCCGCCCTCTCCCGCGAGAACCGAGGGCGTTTGCGACATGTTCCGTCCTGCGGCAGGGTCGCTGCCACAGCCCAAGCTCAACACGGCAAAAGGCCGAATTATTCGGAACCCTTGCTCCTGTTCTCCATGCGCCGCAAAAATTCGCTCATGATCACCCGGTACAATTCGTCGCCTAAATACTTGTCTTCGATGCCGGCATCGATGTTGGGATTGTCATTGACTTCTATGACATAGGCCTTGCCGTCGATTTCCTTGACGTCGACCCCATACAGGCCGTCGCCTATGGCTTGCGTGGCCTTCAACGCCGCATCCAATACCGCCTTGGGCACTTCGAAGGTCGGCATCGTGGTAAAGTCGCCGCTGTCGGTCCGGCGCCCGCCGTGACGGTAGATCTGCCAGTGATTTTTGACCATGAAATAGCGGCAAGCGTACAAGGCCTTGTTGTTGAATACGCCGATGCGCCAATCGAAATCGGTATAAACGAATTCCTGCGCCAATAACAAAGCCGACTGCTCGAATAACTCCGCCACGCCAGCATCCAGCTCCCGGCGGTTGTTGACTTTGACGATGCCGCGCGAAAACGAGCCGTCCGGAATCTTGATCACCATCGGAAAACCCAATGCCTGCTCCACGGTATTCAAATGCTCGGTATTGCCCTTATGCAATATCCAAGTGCGCGGCGACGGCACCTTATAGGTACGAAACAAATCGGCCAAATAGACTTTGTTGGCGCAGCGCAATATCGAGGTAGGATCGTCGATCACCATCAAGCCTTCGGCTTCGGCTTTCTTGGCGAAACGGTAGGTATGATGGTCGATCGCCGTGGTCTCGCGGATGAACAAGCCGTCGAATTCCGGAATGCGGCCGAAATGATGTTGGGTGATCAATTCCACGTCGATACCCATTTGCCTGCCGGTCTTGATGAACTTGGTCAAAGCCCTGCGATTGCTGGGCGGCAGTTTTTCGGCCGGATCGATCAGGATCGCCAAATCGTAACGCGCCGCCTTGCGGATGCGGCTTTTACGCCACACTTTCTTGCTGTATTGATCCAAGGCATCGGCAAACAGGGTTTGCATTTCATCGTCCAGATCGCGCGGCGAAACGGCCTTTAGGTCGGTGATCTCCCAATGCTGTTGCCGGCGTAAGGTGATTTCCAGCACCGGGCACGGGAAGCGCTCGAACAACAGCCGGGCCAGCTCCTGAAACGCGGTGTCCTGCGTGATGCCGAAATAGCTGTGTAAGACGAATTCGCCGTTCTTGTCCTGATGCTTGAAGGCACGCGCCAGCGGCTGGCTAAAATCCTCCAGTTGCAAGCGAAATAACGCATTCTTGCCCAAATCGTTGATGACCTTGACCGACGGAATCACGTGGTGGTTGCGCGCTTCCGCCAATAAGGAACAGTAATAACCGTCGGACAGATAGGCATAACTGCCGCACAGATTGATCACGCGCACGCGCTGTTCGGCACTGACTCTGTCGCCGGCAAGATACTGCTCAAAACTGATCACCCGTTCGCTAGGGTAATAAGGACTCCAATCCGAAAGATCGTCCACCACCAACAGTGTGCTTGCCATAGCGAAAAACCCGATACAAATATTCGAAAACGCGCATTCTGAGACCAGACAGGCGTTAAAACAAGGAGTAATATTGCCGGGCATTTAAGTTACTGGGGAAAATCATGATAGGGCTGCGTTTTCCGTTCGCCGAGACCGATACGAATTTGTTTCCGGCCAGTTATCGGTCGGGCCGGCAACAGTGGCTGGATAGCTTGAATGCCTTGCCCTCCTCCGGCCAACACTTGGTTTTCCTCAGCCCCGGTACCGGCCCGAACGGCGAAGAGTTGGCAACCGACACGCTCTGGCTAGGCAATGCGGACGCCGAAAACGTGCTGGTCGTCATCGGCGGCACTCACGGCGTCGAAGGCTTGACCGGCAGTGCAATACAAACCGACCTGTTGCAGCTATTGGCAGGACGCCGACTGACCTGTCCCGAACAAACGGCGATATTGCTGGTCCACGCCTTGACGCCTTGGGGTTACGCCTGGCTGCGGCGCTGCGACGCCGACGGGGTCGATCTGAATCGCAATGCGGTGGATTTTTCCCTGCCGCCGCCGGAAAATCCGGGCTACGACCAACTGAGGCCGGCCTTGTTTGCCGCCGATGCCGAACAACGCCGGCGCTTGCTGGACGAATTCGGCCGAACCCACGGCCGCGTGGCCTTGGAAATAGCCGTCAGCGGCGGCCAATATCACGACCCGCAGGGCCCGTTTTACGGCGGCAAAGCGCCGGCGCACGGCCGCTTGGTATGCGAAGCGCTGATGGAGTGTTACGGTTTGTCGCAACGCCGACTGGCCGTAATCGATCTACACACGGGGCTAGGTCCCTACAGCTACGGCGAAATCATTTGCGACCATGCCCCGGACAGCGCCGGCGCCGCAGTCGCCGGAACATGGTACGGCGACTCGGTCACCTTGCCGCTGGCCGGCACCTCGAGCTCGGTTCCGAAACAGGGCTTGCTGGATTATCTTTGGCATGAAGTCATGGATGACCGCAGTTGCTACGTCACATTGGAGTTCGGCACCTACAGCACCGACCGCTTGTTCGACGTGCTGCTGTTGGATCATCAGATATGGGCTCAAGACGATATCAACGCATCCCGCCTCGCGCATAGCCTGCTGATGCGCCGGCATTTTTGTCCGAACGACAGCGCCTGGCAGGAAATGGTCTTGCTGCGCGCCCGCCAGGTCATCTACCAAGCGATGCAAGGGGTATCGTTCTGATGCTGTCGATACGCCCCGCCACGCTATCCGACCTGAACGACCTAGTCACCTTGGAAAACGCCAGCTTCGCCACCGACCGCCTGAGTCGGCGCAGTTTTCGGCACTGGATAGGCACGGAACATCGATCGCTGCTGATTGCGGACATCCAAGGAAGACTGGCCGGTTATATTTTAATCATCTACCATCCCGGTACCCGCCTGGCGCGCATATATTCTTTGGCGGTCCGGCCTGCCTTGCGCGGTCAAGGCGTCGCCCAAGCATTGATAGAGGCCGGCGAACGGGCGGCCCGCAACGACGGCCGTTTGTATTTAAGGCTGGAAGTCAACGTCGACAACAGGCCGGCGATCAATCTATACGAAAAACTGGGCTATCGAAAATTCGGCTTGTACCGCGATTATTACGAGGACCATACCGACGCCTTGCGCTATCAAAAGCGCATACGCCGTTACCAGGATAGGCCGCAGCACCGTTCTGTGCATTGGCTGCGCCAGACCACGCCGTTTACTTGCGGCCCGGCGGCCTTGATGATGGCGATGCATGGCTTGAACTCGGCGTACAAACCGTCCCGGGAAGAGGAAATCGATTTATGGCGTGAAGCCACCACGATCTTCATGACGTCCGGCCACGGCGGCTGCCACCCGGTTGGCTTGGCCTTGGCGGCCAAACGGCGCGGCTTCGACGTCGAAGTCTGGATAAACCAGACCGGCCCTTTGTTCATAGACAGCGTGCGTAGCGACGAAAAGAAACAAATCATCGAATTGGTCGACACCGGTTTCAAAGCCGATGCGGCGGAACAACGGATTCCGGTACATTACGCCAACATCACCCAAAACGATTTGACCGCCGCCTTCGAAGCCGGCGCCATTCCGTTGATATTGATCAGCACTTATGCGATGGACCAGCGAAAAGCGCCGCATTGGGTGGTCATGAGCGGCTTCGATTACGATTGCCTGTACATGCACGATTCCGACCCGGACGACAGCCGCCAAAGCGAGCTCGACTGCCAGTTCATTCCGATCGCGCGCGAGGATTTCGAGCGCATGTCCTGTTTCGGAAAATCCCGGCTCCGAACGGCGGTGATCGTTAGGCTTCCCGAATGAAATCAAGCGATTGATATTGGGCTAATCAGCGCACCGACCGTCACACTATTGTCATCTTACCGGATTAGGCTGTAAGCAACTTTGGATTATTTGAGCCTAGGATCAACATACCGATTGAATCGGCAGAGTTAGCCGATTCGAGCCTTGTTTTCGATATTACGTATCCAATCGCGCGTAAACCGATTCCAGTCGATCAAAGTTCCAAACCTACAGAATCATATTTAATCCATGAAACCGCCGTTATGATAGATGCCGAACGCATTCTGCAAGAAACCTACCCGGATTTTAAATTCGGCAAGGACAATAAAATCGCCGTGAAGGCCTTAAAAAAACTGCTGCACGAAGACGATTTCAACAAGTTCATACAGAAAAATCAGCACCTGCGCGGTTTCGCTTTTTTGGACCGCCTGCTCGACTATTTCGATTTCCACTATCAAGTCAGCGACCGCTCCTACCGTAATATTCCGGCCGAGGGCCGCTTGTTGATCGTAGCCAACCACCCGATCGGAACGCTGGACGGACTGGCATTGGTTAAATTGATCCGCTCGGTGCGGCCCGACGTGCGCATCGTCGCTAACCGAGTACTGTCGTATATGGAGCCGTTGCAGTCGGTTTTTTTGCCGGTCGACGTGTTATCGGACAAGAAAAACCTTAAAGACAGCTATAAAACAATGTTGGAGGCCCTGCATAACGAAGAAGCGGTGATTATCTTTCCGGCCGGCGAAGTTTCCCGCATTACCCCGAAAGGCGTACGCGACGGCAAATGGCAGAACGGCTTTATCAAGCTGGCGAAGAAGGCCCGCTGCGCCATTTTGCCCATACATATCCAGGCTAAAAATTCCGCATTGTTTTACGGCGCATCCACCTTATATAAGCCGTTAGGCACCATGTTATTGGTCAGGGAAATGTTCAACAAAAAGCACCAGGAAATCCGCTTTAAGATCGGCCCGCCGATTCCGTTCAACGCAATCGTCGAAAGCGATCAAAGCAATAAACAGCTTAGCCAGCGCTTCCGCAAACATGTACAAAATCTGGGTAAGAAAAAGAAACCGCCCTTGTTCGAAACGGTCGCAACCGTCGTGCATCCGGAGGACGCCAAGACAATCAAAAAAGCGCTGCTGCAATCGCGCCTGTTAGGCGAAACCCGCGACGGTAAGAAAATTTTTCTGTACCAGTTTAAGGACGACTGTCCGGTGATGACCGAAATCGCCCGCTTGCGAGAATTGACCTTCCGCACTGTCGAAGAGGGTACGGGCCTGGCTCTGGATTTGGACAAGTTCGACGTCTATTACAGTCACATCGTGCTATGGGACGACAATGCCTTAGAAATCGTCGGCGCCTATCGTGTCGGCGAAGGCCCTAAAATCATGGATAGCCATGGTATCGAAGGCTTTTACACGAATACTTTATTCGATCTCAACGGCGATTTTGCCGCCCTGCTTCCCTTCAGCATCGAGTTAGGCCGCAGTTTCGTGCAGCCGCGTTACTGGGGGCAGCACAGCCTGGATTATTTATGGTACGGCATAGGCGCTTATTTGCGCGAACAGCCCGAGATCAAGTATTTGTTCGGCCCGGTCAGCATCAGTAATGCCTATCCGCAGCTTGCCAAAGAACTGATCATCGGATTCTATAAGCAGCAATTCGGCGGCGAACTGCCGAAAGCGCAAGCCAAAAAACCTTTTGTCATTTCCGAACAATGCCGGCAGTTCTCTTTACAGGAGTTTAACGGCGACTATGCGACCAGTTTCAAAATCCTGAACAGCGAATTAAGGAAACTCGGCGTCAAGGTACCGACCTTGTATAAGCAGTATGTCGAGCTATGCGTGGACAAAGGCTGCCATTTTATCGATTTCAATATCGACCCCGATTTCAATAATTGTATCGACAGCCTGATCATGGTGGAAATCGACAAAATCGCCCCGAAAAAACGCATACGCTATATCGAAAGTACTCTGACGCATTAACACCGGCATGTCGAATCGAGATTTTGCCGAGCTGTCGCAACTGGAAGCGATCATTGCGCAACTCGGCGAGCGGGCTCAAGTAGAAGTCCGGGATCGCATTGACTTTGAAGGGCGCGAGTTTCCGATTTATAACATCGTCTTGGGTTCAATGCGGACCGACGTGCCGGTATTGGCCTTCTTCGGCGGCGTGCACGGCGTGGAAAAGATAGGCTCGGAAGTCATCCTGTCCTACCTGCAAACCATCGCACAGTTGTTGGACTGGGATGACGAATTCAATCAACGTCTGGAAAAGTCGCGACTAGTATTCGTGCCTATCGTCAATCCGGTCGGAGTCTTCCGCGGCACCCGAAGCAATGGAAACGGCGTGGATTTGATGCGGAATGCGCCAATCGAAGGCTCCGGCAATATCAAATTGTATAGCGGACATCGTTTGAGCCCGAAGCTGCCCTGGTATCGGGGAAACGGTTCCCAAATGGAAGCCGAAGCGCAAGCCCTGTGCGGGATCGTCGAAAAATACGTGTTCAATTCGCCTTTGTCCGTTGCGCTCGATCTGCATTCCGGCTTTGGGATCCAAGACCGGCTGTGGTTTCCTTACGCTTCCAAAAAAGAACCGTTTCCGAACCTTGCCGAAGCGCATGCGTTAAAGATCTTGTTCGACCGCTGCTACCCCACGCATTTTTATAAAATCGAACCGATGAGCGAGGAATACGTGATTAACGGCGATTTATGGGATTATCTGTACAACAACTACATGAACGCCGAGAATCGCCG
Source organism: Methylomonas sp. MgM2 (assembly GCF_054172045.1). Taxonomy (NCBI): domain Bacteria; kingdom Pseudomonadati; phylum Pseudomonadota; class Gammaproteobacteria; order Methylococcales; family Methylococcaceae; genus Methylomonas; species Methylomonas sp. MgM2. The sequence continues at coordinate 85,960 of NZ_JBSYXO010000003.1, forward strand.
TGGCCTATTCTTGCCGTTCACGCTCGAAATGGGCTCCTGGCTATGGCTACGCAAGAGTCCGTTGCATTTATTCCAGCGCCACGGATTGTTTCACCCTTTATTACCGCATCGACACCAGCGCATTTTGCGCCGGCATTTCACGCTATTTGATTTTCTTTATCGTAGCTTGCTATCTCCCGCCAAATGGGCAAAATTGAATGCCGAGCAGATGGCGTTTCATTATCAGCAAGCCATAAAATGTTGGTATGCCTAAACAAATCGGACAAAACTGGCTATTGTTGCGCGGCTTGTCGCGCGAATCGGCGCATTGGGGCGAGTTTTTGCCTTTATTGCGGTCAAGCTTTCCAATGGCCGAAATCTCGACGCTCGATTTACCGGGAACCGGTCAACGCTATAGGGAAACCAGCCCGTGTAATATGACAGAAATCGCCGCGGCGGTGCGAAAACAAGCACAAGAACAAGCTCTATTGGATCGTCCATTGACAATCATAGGTTTGTCTTTAGGCGGTATGGTAGGCTGGGAATGGATGCAAAGACATCCTGAAGATATTTGCGGCGCCGTGTTTATCAATACCAGCTTGGCTAGCCTAAACCCTTTTTATCATCGTTTACGCTGGCAGGCATATCCGAATTTTTTCAAGGTAATATTACAGCGCGATCAATTTCGACGGGAATTGGCCATCGTTAAATGCGTGATTAATCGACGAGATCGGGACGAAAAAATAGCCTCGGAGTGGGCAAATATTCAGACTAAACGTCCTATTCGATTTAGTACCACCTTAAGGCAGTTAATTGCTGCCGCTTGTTACTACCCGGAAGATAAAAAGCTCGAAGTACCGGTCTTGTTATTGGCAAGCCGGGGCGACCGATTAGTTTCCCCGACTTGTACGGACACGATTTGCCGGAAATGGCAGATTCCAATCAGGAATCATCCATGGGGCGGGCACGATCTCACGACGGACGACGGCGATTGGGTAGCCGCCCGTCTTCAAGAATGGGTCGAACAGGTTGAAATCGCTTAGAGATTATTTAATTTCAAACTCAGACTTATCGCGCCCTTGAGCCAATAACTCTTGCATCCATTTAGGCGCAAGACCTCGGCCGGTCCAAGTTTGCGAAGCATCGGCAGGGTTGCGATATTTCGCCGCCACTTTACTGCCTCTTCTCTCGACTCTCTTCTCGCCCTCATGAATCTCTACCGCCACACCAATCGACGCCGCCAGTTCCTTAATTTGAGCAATCACTTCCTTACGTCTGCTGGATTGCTTTTCTTTGAGTGCTTTCTCGGCATTGTCAATCAGTGCTTGTATTTCCGTTTCGGAGAGATTGTTAAAATCATTCATATGTACTTTATTCCTCTTAAATTAACAGCCCGATTAATTGTAACACTACATCAATATTAATAAACATCTATTTTAAGGGTTAACCGAAAAATTAACTTCACTGTAATCCTTTCCCTTTTTATCAATTAACGTCACGCGCCATTCTCCGACATCTTTTGAGCTTAACTTTTTACTAGATATCAACTTGAATTTATCAGTTTCGACGTCGAATTGTTTCTCATATACCAACCGGCCATTTTTAAACCAGTGATGAAATAATACCCTATTTTTCATGCCTTTAATTTCACTAAAATAAAAGGCATCTAAAGTTTGCTCCGGCTTTATTATCACTAGCGGTGTTAAAGGGTCGCCCGGCTCACCATATTGAGGGGCCGTAGTTAAAGAGGCTCTAATTACCCTTTTATCAAAAATGATAGCGGATGGCCGATTAGAACTAATTACCTTAGGACTCGATTTTACCGGTTCCGGCGGCAAATTATCGCCTGCCGGCTTCTGGGTTATTATTTCAGGCTTTTTTGCAGGCTCGACCGGTTGTTGGACCGGCTCTATCGATTTAGTCTCCTCAATACTTTCTACAACGGGTGCCTTATTCTCCTGAGTTTCTGTCCCAGAAGACAAAAAAATTATCAACCCGATAAGCAATACCGAAATTGCGAATACGCCGAATATACGTCCCTTATGCCACACAGTTACCATTTTCGGATCAATCAGTTCCTTCCTCTTCCTATCGTTATCGTAATTTATTCTAATAACCACTCGATTGCCTTTATCCGTCATTTTGTTTCTCGTTAAACTAATCAAAATACAGGCTCTCTCCAATAACGAGCGAACCCGTGCCGCGACTACATTTTTGCTTGGTAATATACCATTTTAGCTCTAACATATCGGGTAACACTTGCTGAAAACCCGGATGCCGCATGAGTACCTTGCGTAAACTGTTTGAAGAAACGTCGGCTTTATATGGCAGCAACGCGAGCTATATAGAGTTACTGTACGAGCAATATTTAAGCAACCCGGACGCGGTCACCGGGAAGTGGCGCGAACGATTCGACGACATTCATCGCGGCTCAACCGATGACACCCCTCATAGCGTAATCGTGGACCGTTTTGAAAAACTGGCTATTTCGGAACCGGGCAAACTGGCCAAAATGCAGGGCTTCACCGAACAAAGCGTAAAAAAGCAAGGCTCGGTTGCACGCTTGATCAATCAGTACCGGGTCAAAGGACATCAAATAGCCAACAATAATCCTTTGGGCTCGCCGAATGTGGTTCCGGCCGATTTGGAACCAATCTATTACGGCCTAACCAACGCCGACATGAAGACACTGTTCGATACCGGCAGTTTATGCGGTACGGAGCGTCTGCCGCTGCAAGCGATTATTCAAACCTTAAAAGAAATCTACTGCGGCAGCATCGGCAGCGAGTTTATGCATATCGTCGATGCCGAACCGAAAATGTGGATACGAAAAAAGCTGGAAGGGGCAAAGCCCAACTTCGCCAGCCATCCGGAAAAACGCACATGGATATTAAAGCTCTTAACCGCAGCCGAAGGTTTGGAGAAATATCTGCATCGCAAATATGTCGGGCAAAAACGTTTTTCTTTGGAAGGCGCGGAATCGCTGATTGTCATCCTGGACGAACTCGTGCAACGGGCCGGGGAAAACAAAGTGAGGGAAATGGTTATCGGCATGGCGCATCGCGGGCGTTTGAACGTATTGATCAACGTCCTGGGCAAAAGTCCGGCCGTGTTGTTCGGCGAATTCGAAGGGACTCATGCCTCTTCGCCGGGCGTATTGACCGGCGACGTTAAATACCATATGGGATTTTCGTCCAATATCGCCACGCCCGGCGATCCGATCCATCTAACATTGGCGTTTAACCCTTCACATCTGGAAATCATTAACCCGGTGGTCGAAGGGTCGGTTAAGGCCAGACAGGATAGACACGGCGTAGGCGGCATCGACGCTATCGTTCCGGTATTGATTCACGGCGACGCGGCCTTCGCCGGCCAAGGGATCGTTATGGAAACCCTGAACATGTCCGAAACGCGCGCGTTCACAACCGGCGGCACCGTACATATCGTCATCAATAACCAGATCGGTTTCACGACCAGCAATCCTTTCGACGCCCGCTCTACGCTATATTGCACCGATGTCGCTAACATGATTCAAGCCCCGGTATTTCATGTGAATGCGGACGACCCGGAAGCGGTGGCCTTTATCACCCAACTGGCGCTGGATTATCGAATGACTTTTCATAAGGATGTCGTCATCGACTTGATCTGCTATCGCCGACTGGGTCATAACGAAGCCGACGAACCGGCAGCGACTCAGCCCATGATGTATCAAAAGATACGCTCTCTGCTTCCGACCCGCCAATTATATGCGCAAAAATTAATCACGGAAGGGGTGTTGACCGACGATGCCATAAATAATATAGAGCAGGATTACTACCAGCATTTAAGTGAAGGCCGTTGCGTATCGCGCCCTATCGTCAAAAATCTGAATTACTCTTATTCCGCGCGTTGGGAAAAATACATCAACAAAGAATGGGACCAACCCGCCGATACATCGGTAACACTGGAACGCATCCAATTTTGCAATCAGCGCCTGCAGGAACTACCGAGCGATTTCGAAGTACACCCTAGGGTCGCCAAAGTCATGGAAGAGCGTAATAAAATGGCGGCCGGAGATATCCCCATGGATTGGGGCTTCGCCGAGAACATGGCCTACGCCACCTTACTTGTGGAAGGCTATCACGTGAGACTGACCGGGCAAGACATAGGCCGCGGCACGTTTTCGCATCGCCACGCGATATTATTGAACCAACAAGACGGCGACAGTTACATTCCACTCAAACATTTGACCGACGACCAAGGCCACGCCCAGATATTCAATTCTTTATTGTCCGAAGCCGGCGTGCTCGGTTTCGAATACGGGTATAGTTCGACCGAGCCGGACAAGCTCGTTATTTGGGAAGCGCAATTTGGCGATTTCGCCAATGGCGCTCAAGTCGTCATCGACCAATTCATTAGTTCGGGCGAAACCAAATGGGGCAAACTTAGCGGACTGGTCATGCTGTTGCCACACGGTTTTGAAGGACAAGGACCGGAACATTCCTCCGCCCGTTTAGAACGTTATTTGCAACTATGTGCCGATCAGAACATGCAAGTCTGTTATCCCACTACACCCGCGCAAATTTTTCACTTATTACGGAGACAACTGATTCGCCGATACCGCAAGCCGCTAATAATTATGAGCCCAAAAAGCCTGCTACGGCATAAATTGGCGGTGTCGACGCTACCCGATTTGACTAATGGCGCCTTTTTAACAATCATAGGCGAAATTGACGACATCGACCCTTATCATGTCACCCGCCTGGTCTTGTGCAGCGGCAAGGTCTATTACGATTTACTGGAAGCTCGCCGCGAAGATAATTTGAAACACGTCGCGATTATCCGTATCGAGCAACTGTATCCTTTTCCGAATGAATATTTCAAAGCCGAAATCGACAAATACCCAAACGTTGAATTAGTTGTTTGGTGTCAGGAGGAACCTAAAAACCAAGGTGCTTGGTATCAAAGCAAACACCATTTTTACGAAATGATCAATGAAGCCATCCCGATTTTATATGCCGGTCGCATACCGTGCGCAGCGCCCGCCGTAGGTAATTACAAGACCCATCTGAACGAACAAAAAACCGTTGTTCACACCGCCCTTTACGGCGAACATGAAGGAAGAAAAAATGAGTTCTGATATCTTGGTTCCGAATCTCCCTGAATCCGTCGCGGATGCCACCCTGGTCATTTGGCACAAACAACCCGGCGACTGGGTTGATGCAGGTGAAAATTTGGCTGATCTTGAAACCGACAAGGTAGTATTGGAAGTTCCCGCCCCGTCCAGCGGCGTATTGACCGAAATTCTGCGGAAAGCCGGCGAAACCGTAGTCGGTGGAGAGTTGTTGGCCAAGCTTGACGTAAAAAAACAAGCTAAAACATCCAGCACACCGGTAAGCAAAGAAGAACCCGCATCGAGTCCGGCTATATCCGACGCGCAAACACAAGCTGAACCCTCGACCAAAGCGAGCAACAAAGAAGCGCCATTGTTAAGTCCGTCCGTCCGCAAGCTGGTCGCCGAAAACGACGTTAACCCTTCCGCCATCGCCGGAACAGGTAAGCACGGCCGTATCCTGAAAACGGACGTATTGGATTATCTGAACGAACAACAATCCAGTCCCGAAGAGCCGACGCCAATTGCCGAGGCCAGCCAAGTGCCGTTGTCGGCGACCGTCGTCGCCAGTCTGCGGCCGGAACAAAGAGTGCCGATGACCAGATTGCGCGCCAGAGTAGCGGAACGCTTGTTGCAAGCTCAGCAAAATGCGGCAATGTTAACCACCTTCAATGAGGTTAATCTAAAGGCGGTCATCGACTTGCGCAACCAATATAAAGACCGGTTCGAGACCAAGCACAAAGTAAAACTGGGCTTTATGTCGTTTTTCGTCAAAGCATCCATAGAGGCGTTAAAACGCTTCCCCGCTGTTAACGCGTCGATTGATGGGAACGACATCATATATCACGGCTATTACGATATCGGTATCGCCGTCTCGACGCCGCGCGGATTGATCGTTCCCATTCTACGCGACGCAGATCAGCTCGATTTCGCCGGCATTGAAAAAGGCATACAGGATTTCGGCAGTAAGGCCCGTAACGGCTCGATTAGCGTCGAAGATCTAAGCGGTGGCACATTCACGATTACTAATGGCGGCATTTTCGGCTCCATGTTATCGACTCCTATACTGAATCCGCCGCAATGCGCCATCTTAGGCATGCATGCCATCAAAGACAGACCGATAGTCGAAAACGGAGAAATCGTGATCCGCCCTATCATGTATCTGGCGTTGTCCTACGATCACAGACTCGTCGACGGCAAAGAAGCCGTACAGTTTTTGGGCATCATAAAAGAAAGCCTGGAAGCACCCGCCCACTTACTACTCAACATCTGAACTAAAAGCGCGCATCGGTACACCCGGTGCGCCCCATCGCATTCATGCCGTCATGCGCCACACCATCCTTCCCGTTACACTTTATCAACAAAACTGCACACTGTTAGTCTGCGAAAAGACCAACAAAGCGGCCGTGGTCGATCCGGGCGGTGATTTGGAACGGGTATTGGCGGAAGTCAAAAAACAAGGCGTTGACCTGGAATCGATATTGGTCACGCACGGTCACATCGATCATATCGGCGGCGTCGCCGAGTTGGCCAAGATAATGAGTTTGCCGATCATAGGCCCGCATCGGGATGATGACTTTTGGATACAAAGCTTGCCGGAACAATGCCGAATGTTCGGATTCCCCCGATCCGACAGTTTCACGCCTAGTCGCTGGCTTGACGATGGCGACGAAGTGCGAGTCGGCGACGAAACGCTGCAAGTCATTCATTGCCCCGGCCATACACCGGGCCATATCGTGTTTTTCAGCGCCAGCGAGCGCTTGGCAATCGTCGGCGATGTGCTATTTAAAGGTTCGATAGGCCGCACCGATTTTCCGCGCGGAGATTACCAAACCCTGATCGACTCAATTCGGCATAAATTATGGCCGCTTGGAGGCGACGTCGCCTTCATTCCGGGACACGGCCCCATGTCCACGTTCGCCGCAGAAATGCGCAGCAATCCATTTGTCAAAATAACAAAATAGGCCCGCAATGTTGTTACCGTAACGTTAACATGTGTTGCATATTGAATCAGGCGTATTAGCCCTTTCCGCTAGTCGCGCCGAATTGCAACGTAAGCGGGCGACCGACCCTTTGCCGGCTATCAAATTTGGTTAATCGAGTAACTGCTCTGCGCGGATTACCTGCCGATCAAAATCGGTGTCATTTCGGCCTGCCTGTCTTGTAAACCTAACTGAGTGTCTTCACAGAAACCCGATTCTTCCCGGAACGCTTCGCATTGTACATAAACTGGTCGGCTGTCTTGATCATCATGTCCGGATCTAAAGGCGAACGGCTATAAGCGATGCATCCTATGCTAGTAGTTACCCTGTTTCCTAAATCTAGCATTTGATCGGAGATTGCTATTCGACATCTTTCGAGCACTTCGTGCGCATCATCGGCGGCAGTATTAGGCAAGATCACGGCAAACTCGTCTCCGCCGACCCGGGCAATTAAGTCGCTTGCCCGAAAAGTTGATTTCATTATGTCGGCAATGATTTTAAGAATTTCATCTCCGCGCTGATGTCCCTCGTCGTCGTTTACTGCCTTAAAATTGTCAAGATCGATATATGCCAAGGCAATAGAAAGGTTTTCCCTGCGGCAAAGCGCTATTAGGGCGCGTGCTTGTTCATCTAATGCGCGCGAGTTAAGAAGGCCGGTTAACGGATCAATCCTTGCCGCTTCATGTTCTTTAATCCTTGCTGCTTGTAATTGACGCACCAATTCCAATACCGTAATGAAAGCGATCGACTGAACGAGCAAATTCCATTCCCAAATCAAATCAGAACTGAATCGAAGACCGGCGTGATAATTTGCGACTCCCCACAGAATGGAACAGCTAACCGCAAATAGATAGCCACACGCTTGACTCAAACTCATACCCGCCAGAGTAATCGGCACAAAATAAAATGGTAAAAGCCGGATTTCACTTCCGGCATAAGCGTCAGTCATAGCAACGGCCATTGCGAGCAATATGGCTATACTGATTATCCATTTTCTAGGCAATTGACGGCTTATGTTCCAGGGATTAGGCATATTGCTTTAGGGTTGTTTTTTCAACTGATGCGGTCCTTGATCAAGGACGATACATCATGATGAGCCATGTGACCGTACACATCAACTAAAGATCATTATGCGTCGATTTTTCAAACCTAATCAGGCTTGAGGCTCATTCATATCCGAAATCCGCCGATGACCGCCGCCTGTTCTAAAAAGGAAGCATGCAGAGCTGCCGTCGATTTTAAGCACGTCCTAGACCGGCTAATGCCGAGGCTCATTCGATAGAAGCACTGCATATTACCGAACGAGCGCCGGCGATAACCATCATTCACCATACGAGCCGATTTGTAGTCATCGCAAAAAGTCAGCGACAATTTCGGTTTGTTTTACATCGCTGCGACAGCGATAAGGCGCTTGCCACCCTTTCCGCCGCCACCAATGCGCCTTCCAGATAACCGCCGTGTTCGGCGGCCGTTTCCGTACCGCCGAAAAACAATTTGTCGTTCCAATGGTCCATTTGCTGCCACGGATGACCATAATGCGGATGCGCCGGTGGCGGGATTTCGTCCAATTCGGTGGCGGTGTAAGCCTCGGCAAACCAATCCTGAATAAGGAAAGCGTGCGGTTTTGCCGCTTCCGGACCGAACAGGCTGACCAATTGCTCGACGATTAACGCTTCGAGATCGTCTCGATAGCGCCGACGCAACGCGGCCGGCAGCCCGAAAAATCCGGACAATGCCGCCACTTCGCCGCTTTCCGAGCAGGCGTCGAAAATTTCCATCAGCGCTGCGCCACGATATGCGGCCAATACGCTGCCGGAATAGTCCGCTTCCCGCCAGAACGGCCTTTCGTAATAAATCACGGCTTTGGCATGGCCCGCCATCCAGGTCGGCGTATCGTTCATTGCCTGTTGCAATCTGGCATCCAGCGCCGGTTCGAATTCGACACTGCCTATCAGCAAACGCGGCGGCACCGTTAACACCGCTTGTCTAGCAGCAACCGCCGTGACATTTCCGGCACACTCGAATTGTAGTTCGACATATTCGCCCATGTCGCCGATGCGCAGCAGGCGATGACCCGCATGCAGACTACAATTCGACACGCGCTCCAGCAGAACCTCTATCAGGCGATAGCTGCCGCCGGCTATCCTGCGTGCCGTCGCGTAAGTCGTATGGTCGAGATATGCCTGCGGCGGCAGTTGACGCTCGCTTTGGTACAAAGCCCTGCCGTCAAGCCACTGCGGAAAGGTATGCATCCCGTTTTCGGCTAGGAAGGCAGCAATGCGCCTCTGATCGTCGGGCCAAATCCAGCTCGGACCCAGGTCGTTTCTAAAGCCGGGATAGCCGGGCGGAGCAGCATGGCTCAATACGCGCCCGCCGAAGCGCTCTCTGGCCTCGAACAGGGCGAATTCGCGCCGCTGGCTTTGCAGGCGCCGCGCCAAGGACAGACCCGACAAACCGCCGCCGACTATCGCTATGTCCAGCATGGATAGACCGCCCGCTTCAGCCGACGAAACAAGCTCGACTGTTGGTTTGCCACAGCGGTATCTGCAAACCGTCGCCGTCGACAATGGGCAACATCAGTTTTCGACGCATGATGTCCCATACGCCGTCTTCGCGGCATCCGGCCCGGATACTCCATCCCCAACTGATACGGGGATATATCGGCGTCCAGATCGTTTTTTCGGCGCTCGACGGCGTGGCTTCTTGCATAAAATAACTGCTGTAGCGTTCCTGCACTGTCAACCCTTCCACGGCGGCGCCATGGATCTCGACCGGAATGCTCTGCGAGATAGAGGTTGTTATGTCATAAGCTTTCGATTCGCCTGCGGCTTGATTTTCGGACAACCAAGACATAGGCCGGTCATCGTCCCGATAAGGCAAATACAGGACAGGACAGTCTTCGTCGCCGCTATCCAATAAGGTAATTCGCTCCCCGTTGGCCAAAATCAGAAAACGCTGAGCTTGCACCAGATGCAATAGCCCCAGTCGGGCCGCAAAGACATCCGTCGTATAAGTCAGCTCGAAATGCGCCGATAAGCTCAGCGCGATATTTGATTCGTCCGAGATAATTTCCGGACCTTTTAGCGCGACTTGGTAGAATTCCAGACTATTGGTTTGCAATCGATAGGCCGAAAGCGCTTGGGCGGACGAACCGTCTTCGGATTCCAGACTCACTTGTAAGTCCGCCAGGTCGCAGTTCGTGTCCCAAACGTACGCGTCGATTTCGCCGTTGCGAGAAGCCAGGGCTGGCAAGACCTCGGCGGAATGTGCATCGAACCGGTAACCGCCTATCAGCCCGTGTACGGGCCGGCCGGCCACAGACGACGAGCTTTGCAGACGTACGCGCTTGCCGATCTCTAGGATCGGCAAGCGCGGTTTGGCGACCTTTTTTTTCGGCGGATATAAGTTATGAATGTATTCCGGTTGAGACATGTTAGCGGCTGATTTCCGTACGTGGATGCTGCCGCTTTCAATCAAAAAACGGTCCAATTGCTATGGTTTTTAATAGTTTGTTTAAATTCAAATAGTTGATATTAATTGCCGGATTTTTTCGGCCATTTTTCTGTCGTAAAATCGACAAATCCGCCGGTATTGTTGGAAATGCCCGCGGAAAACCGGTCTTTTCGGGAAAAAATCAAATGGAGTCAGCGCGATGCGAATCAATCCCGACCGCAACCCGACGGCCATCAAACGGTAAGCATTTATCTTATGGTAGACCATGCCGACGCAGCGCTGCTTTTTAAATGCACTGCCCGGCGCCGAAGCGAAATAGGGGCCATATATCGGCCCTCCTCCCCTTATTTCATCGACACCTTGCGAATAGTCGGCGATGAAAAAGCCGCATCATTAGTCACAACATTCCTACGGAGTCCGGCCGATTAAACTCAAGCTTTCGAATGAGAAACCAAACCTCAGCGCTTGATAAATTCCGCCGCTTCAGTCTGCGCCCAATACTCGAAATCGTCCACGCTGACGGGTTTACTGAAATAGAAGCCTTGTGCAATGTCGCAATCGTAGCTATTCAACAATGTCAGTACATCTTGGGATTCCACGCCTTCCGCGGTAACCGTCAAACCCAAATTGTGCGCGAGATTAATGGTCGCTTTAACGATCACGGAGTCGTTTTCGCTTTGCAGCATATCGATTATGAACGATTTGTCGATTTTCAGCTCGGTGAGGGGCATTTTTTTTAAATAGCCTAGCGACGAGTAACCGGTTCCGAAATCGTCGATGGAAAATTGATAGCCCATCTGGTGTAGACGCTGCACGATTTCTAGGGTTCGTTCCGGGTCGCTCATGATGGAACTCTCGGTAATTTCTAACATGATCCAGTCCGGTTGAATCCCCGCAGCCGCTGCCGTGCCGGCGATAATGTCCGACAGTTCCGGATCGTGTAAATCCCTGGCCGATAAATTGATGGATACGACGAGTTCCAGACCCCGCCTATGCCACTCGACGCATTGTTTGAACGCATGCTTTAACACCCATTTGGTCAAATGCTTAATCATGCGGGTCCGTTCGGCCATAGGCACGAATTCTTCCGGCGAAATAAAGCCGTGCCTGGGATGCACCCAGCGCACCAACGCTTCGGCGCCGTACAAGCGTCCGGTGCGGACGGATACTTTGGGTTGGTAATAAAGCTGCAATTGGTTCTGTTGAATCGCTCGCCGCAGTTCGCCCATCAGAGTCAAACGCCTGGGGCTATGGTCGTCGAACGAGGGAGAATAGACGACGTAGCCTTCAGAGGATTTTCCGGCCATAAATAAGGCCACGCCGGCTTTTTGCACCAAGGAGTCGACGTCGTCTCCGTGTTCGGGAAAATTGACGATCCCTATATTACAGTGGACTGTCAGGCTCAAACGTTCCGCCTTAAATGCCGGATCGAGCGACGATTGCACGCTTTTCGCCAATTCGATTCCGGCATCGGCATTGTCCGTCGCCTGCACCAACAGACTGAAAATATTCCCATCGATACGCGCGACGCTATCGACTCCTACCACTACGTGTTGCAAGCGGGTCGCCATTTGCTTCAATAGCAAATCGCTGGCATTGCGGCCCAAGGTATCGTAGATTTCTTTAAAATTGGCAACTTCGATTAACAGAATCGATAATAATTTGTTCTGATTGTTGGCGGAGAAAATAGCTTGCTCGACACGATCGTAGAACAACGCCCGGTTCGGTAAATCGGTCACCAAATCGTGGGTCGCGGAATAGTTCGCCTGCTCTTCCATGGATTCGGCCCGAGAACGCAGCTCTTGGGTTTGGTCCAGAATGATCGCCCCCGCCCGATAGGCTATTACCGAGCTGGAATATTGACCCCAAAAACCGAATATAAAGGGAATAGTATCCAGTACCCATAGGGCGTAATTTTCCGATTGAGCTTTACTGACGCTCTCTAAAGAAATTTCGCCGCTGCCGAAAAAAGCCGCTGCCAGAGTGGCGATTGAAATGGCGCCTATGGCAATCCCGACGCCATGATAAGCGCTTTTTGATACCTCGCTTTTTAGAATTTTAACGTTTTCGGAGAGTAAATTCTTAGCGAATTCCATGTAACCTCCCAACCGTTTTTCAAAGGTCTATTTGCCATTTTTTGCCTTGGTTTTTGTTCTTCCGTTAAAGCGGATGAACTGCATAGGAACAATACCGTTTTTACCGCCCGAGAGGCTACGGTACTATACCGGGTTCGGTCTAACGACGCGCGAAAAATATATCCGCCGTGACCGGGCTCCGGTGATAGCGACCGGCATCTTTTCAAACAAGCTTTCTTAGTGCCGCCGGATAATTCATCGGCGTGCCTTCCGGATTCATAATCAAACGAGATTCTCCTGCGCCCGCTCCGGCGCAGGCGGAATTGCAAGTCGCTTGGCTCCCAGCGCAAGCCTGCATGATGCTAAGATAAGCCTTATGGCTTAACTCCAAAAATACACTAACCAAAATCATCGTGACCACCTTATTTAAAATCCCGCAAAATCATCCGCAACGCTTTATCCTGCATAACGAAGTGCATGCAAGGGCTTCGTCCATCCGAAGCCTGCCCGTTAGGGCCAGTTATCTTGCATTATCGTTATCGAGCGCAGAAAAAATCACGGAATGTAAACATCTCAAAACCCTGTGCGAACGATTTGGCTCCGTATCGCCGGACGACGATGCCGACCACTTCACCGCAAGTTTTGATTCATTTCAAATGAGTTGGGAACAACACGGGGAATTCAGCTCCTATACCTTTTATGCCTACGACGCGGAAAAGGAACCTTTTTCGGATCCGGCTTTGAAAAAAGTACCGGTCGATTGGCTGTCGCAACTCAGCGGAAAAGTGATCATTGCCGTTCACGCTAGCGTCGTACCGGCAAAGGACGTTAATTACCAAAGCGAAATGGACTTATCGCCTATATCCCGTTATTTTGCCGGCAACCCGATCGTAGGTTCTCAAGTGACCGGCGGGGCCGCTTCCGTTTTCACCGATTTCCGCATCCATGTGGACGGGTTCAGCCGCTTTCTGGTTGTAAATAACGCTTTAAGAACGGCGCAAGCCGGACGGCTGTTGCATCGATTATTCGACGTTGAAGTTTACCGGGTCATGGCTTTGTTAGCCTTCCCGATTGCGCGCAAACTTTATCCGGAACTGAAAAAAGCCGACCGCCAATTGTATAGCATCACCAATTCGATGAAACAACCGGATAACGACGATGCTAAATTACTCGATGAGTTAACGGCATTGGCCGCAGAAGTCGAAAACCATATTTCATCCCATCAATTCCGTTTTGCCGCCGCTAGCGCCTACTACAAACTAGTCGGTCAACGCCTGGTGGACCTGCGCGAAGTGCGTATTCAGGGCATTCAGACCTTGGGCGAGTTCATGAAACGGCGCATGGAACCGGCAATGAACACCTGTAACTCAATCTCTCATCGATTCAATTTGGTTTCGGAACGGATTAGCAATGCCAGCCAATTATTGCGTACCAAAGTCGATATAGTTATCGAACGCCAAAATCAAGGCTTACTGGCCTCTATGGCTTTGCGCGCGAAAATGCAATTACGTATGCAACAAATGGTCGAGGGCATATCGATCGTCGCTATTACATATTATGCGGCGAGTCTTATCGGTAAAATCGCCGAAGCCCTCCATTCAATAGGATGGCAGCTTAACCCTGAATTTGTTGAGGGCGTATCGATTCCTTTAATTTTGGTCATTATCTCGATCAGCACGAAGCGAATTCACAAAATCATCGCCAATACTACCGATTCATAGACTTTTAATTTCGATCGGCACAGACACGATCAAAGCGGGACCGCCCGTGCAATGGAGTTTGACTGAACCGTGAAAATGAAAACGATGCTGGCGACGGACAATCTTGGCTAAGCGCAAGATAGCGATATTGGATAAGCGACGATCCAATTTTATAGATAAGACTTAAACAACAGGAGATAGGAGATGACGAAACCCATAAGCTGGCACCGCATCGCTCTCTCGCGCCATGAATACGAATCCGGTGAATTGAACGTGCTATTGGGGGCGTTCCGTGCAGCCTATGTGGCAAAAAACGGGCCCGCAGGCATGGCAATGTTCGGGTGCTGGAAAGATGATGAAACCTGCTATTTCGTTTATATCACGCCTAAATCGGTACGATATATTTCGCCGCTATTGGATGCCTATTCGGCAAAACAAATCGATACGCCCGACACATCGAGCCTCAGCTTGATCTATGGGGATGAATTGAGCCAATCCCATTTAACAGTTGAGTTCAAGGCTTGACGGCTTTGACCCGCTAAAAATGCGAGTCAACTTCTCTCCTCCAAACTCGCGGCACGCTTCAGCGGACATAGCGATCGCATCCGCAGCTTTTTAGCGCTCGCCACGACAAGGATAATAATATCGGCAAGCAGCCGGGCGAATTGTTATAGCCGCTTTCGTTAAGTGAAAACCAGGAGAGCCTGGAAGGAATTTTTATATAGACACGTTGTTGCCAACGCTGATCCTTGTCTAACGGCTAATATTCAGCCAGATCCAGCGGACGCGCTTTACATTCACTGAGAATCAAGTGAGCGGGATCCACCGAGAGCGCGAATGGAGCTACTTTCTTCAATGCGCTTAAGCCAAGTATCTGGCGTTCGGTCCCCTTAAATACAGCCGCTTCCACATCATGAACGATACAGCAGCAACCGATATTCAGATTGGAAATGCGATAAATCGGGACAATGACGTCGGTACCGTCGGCCATTATTCCGCCGACTTGCTTGACGTAGTCGACTTTTCCTCGCTCCTTCAGTAAATCAAGCGTAGCTTCGTTGATAGTAACGTAGTCAGAACCGGTATCAACCATAAGCTCGTTCCTGGCTACTCCGTCAAATTCGACTGGAACATAAAAGGTAGCCGTCCCTTTTTTACTCATCGGAACCGTCGTACCGAATTGAGCGGCTGGCACAGCTTGAGCTGGCGTTGCGAAAAAGTACAAACTAACAAATACAACAGTCAAGATATGTGTAAACATAATGACCTCGAAAATCAAATTACCTCACATCTGTTTGCTCCGCATATCGCATGCCATAAATACAAATCCTTTAGTTACAAATAGTTATCAGCATAAAACCTGGTTAACCGAAACTTAATAGCACCAAATTAGAGCATTTTGCATAAAAGAGCACCAAAATAGTACGCATTCAATTTCGATCCCAGCCGTATTTTGCAAAATTGTGTTGCATAATTAATTTCGATTCGATATAATTTAAGCCGCTCTTTTCAGCGTCTGGAATGGCGGGCGGAGTTAATTACTTATAACTAGATCAACAGCGGGGCTATAAAAATGAAAAAACCTACACCTATTGCAAGTTGGTTGGCAGCTTTGGTTATTGCTTTAATTTCAACTAACGTTTTGGCGGGTGCCGACAACTGCACGGCCTTCTATCCAAAGGTTCCTTATAACTGTGTATTGTTAAAAGTTAAGGATCTTCCCTCGGAACGCGCGGATTTTTCTGCCTTTGAAACGGGCGCGACCAAAGCTTCGGGTCACCATATGCAGTATAAACTTCGCTCCGTGTCGCGAAATACCGCGAGAAAATTACGAGCTCAGACAACAGAAATCGTAAATTAATACAGTGTGTAGCCGCTTCGGAAGACCCGATTTTAGATATCTTTACTTCCTTCTCAGCCAGGAGGCTGAGTTCAATATCATGTAATGAAAACCGGCAAATGGCCGCCGATGCTAGTTGCATAGGGTCAGAGGAGGCCGATGTCTCCCTGGCTGCAAGCGTACAAGGAATCCGCACTTCTTGAATGACTAACCGAGCGGCATTTAGGCTTTTAACACCGGTTCAATGCCTTTCATATGCGGCTTTTTTCCGTTTCGACGGGTCAGTCACTTCATGGACAGCGCCTTGTCAAATAAGGAAAGTCATCATTTCGCCTTACGTTAACGTTTATAGCAAAATAAGCCGGATGATCGGTAAATGCTCCGGACATAAATCAGCATGACGATCTCCATAACTTTGCCGGTTCCATGCTAGCCTTCGAGAGATTAATCCTGCCGCGTCTCTGGATAGGCCAAATCTGTTGTTAACAATAAGCCATTTTCGAAAATCAGCTTGGCGGCATCCTGCTTAAATTCCAAACCGTGTTTCGGCCGGTTGGGCATTTTCTCGTTTGTCATAATCACATCTACCGACAGTATAAAGTCCGCCTTTATAAGCGCTCCGGTCCCGCTAAACGGTTTCGCTTCAATAGCTTGACTCTTTTTTAAAGCCTGCCCGCCAAACAAATTCCCACGGAATCGGATATTTACCAATACAACCATTGTCGAATCGTCACTGTTAATAATTACTAGCAGTACTCCGACAAATTTGTCTACTTCCGAATGGAATTCAAACGTTAAGGAGAGTTATGTACATCAGAATCCTGCGAACACTCTTATTAATCGCATTAGGCATCGCATTGCAGGGGTGTGCGACATATGTGCCTTCGAGAGTGGCTGTCGGCTATTCATCCTATCCGTACGGCTATCGATATTACGGCTATCCGCCTGGTTATTACGGTTCCGGTATGGGTATTGGAATTTATCCAAGTTTCGGCTACCGCGAAGGCTGGGCCTACCGTGGCGGGTATTCCCGTGGCGGAAGATGGCACAATGGTGGCGGCCAACGACATTTCCGCAGCGGAAGATGGCGACACGACAGCGGTATGAGACATTATCGCCGCGGTAATCGGGAATACTGGGGCGAACGTAGACAATTTCACGGCGGGAATCGGGGGCTCGGAAGCGGACGCGGACAATTTCGCGGCGGGAATCGGGGGCTCGGAAGCGGACGCGGACAATTTCGCGGCGGGAATCGGGGGTTCGGAAGCGGGCCTGGACATGTTCGCGGCAACCTTGGACACCGTCGTTAACACTGGGGCAAGCAGACCGACATGCCGATTACTCAGATGCTAGCCTTCGGGGTTGCATCGTTTTAGAATGGCCCGACGGATGACGCTTTATTCCGTGTCCGCGGTCAGGTTCAATCATGGTACGCCGCCAGCCTATGCTTTCGAAACCAAAACCATAACCTCAGCTTCGACGAGAATGCCCTGAAGGCCTTTGATGTTAAAGGCGGCTGAACCAACTGAAGCGCCGCATTGCCGCAGGACAACGCAAAACCGGCTTTTTCGGGAAATAAGCGAACTCCGCTCGCATCTAATTATGCCTAAAAGCACTCGCAATCTTTGCTCACATCGAAAATTTTGCGGCGAATTCAGTCATCCAGAATGAGGTTTTAAACAGTTTTGCAACCCTTGCGCCAGTGCGGATGCGATTAACGTCCTAATCGAATCCATTTGTAACTTTTGCTCATCATCTCGATTGATGATGATGCCCGCTTCAACCAAGACCGCCGGCATTTGCGCTTCCTTCAACACAACCAGATCATCATGGTAATAGACGCCGAAGTCTTGATCAGCCCACAGCCGATTTTCACCGCGGATCGGCTCGGCATGATGATTTGACGATCTAAAGCCTGCCGCTTTAAGCGATTCACCGAGCAAGCGAGCGCAATCAAGACTCTGTTCCGGGTATGGATTCTTATGCGAAACAAACAAGGAAAATCCGGAGAAATCGTCGCTATAACTGAATTCGCTATTTCGCCATTTCCATCGCTTCAAATATTTTTCTTGCGCCGAGTCATGATGGATGGACAGTAAAAGTTCGGCGCGGTTGGCATTTGCCTTAGCGGCGCGCTGTTTTAATTCCACCATCCTGCCGTCTGCGCCAATCAGGAATGAATCGATTCGACGCGCATCCAAAACCCGCTGTAGCGATTGCGCTAAATCGACGTTAAATTCGAACTCCGGTTTACCTCTTGCGCTGATTGCTCCGGGGAATATTCGAGAATGGCCGACATCAATCGCTATTTTGACGGAATCGGCAAGGCCGAAGCGGCGGCTGCAGAGCAGCAAGCATGCGATAAACAGCAGTTTCTTGACGCTCATTACGCTTGACCAGCCATTACCGATTCCGCAAGATTTATCCGGCCTTAAGTTAATCCATTCAGAAATTGACTTAGAAGGCGGCTCGGGTTTTATCGATAATCGGACAAGTCCGCATTACCGTGTTCTTCAATCTGCGCCGCTATCCAGTCATGCAGCGCCCGTAGTAACTGGGGAGATACGGTTGAAAAACGAATTTGCGCGCCATTCGGCAAGGCCTTGTATTCGTACTTGATCTCGCCCTGTTTCGCCGTTTTCATCCGGGCCAAACCCGGCATATCGCTACCGTGAAAACGTTCGGTGGATGAAAAGTCGTTTTGACTATATTCCGCCGCCGTTTGACGCAAATACTGTTGTATCAGTTTTATTTGTTCGGCATCGGCGTCGGCCTTGGCAACGATCTGCATGACACCACCATTTGCAGTTTTGGCAAACCCCTCAACGGCTTGATCGACCACATAAGGCACTCGTTGGTCAACACCGAGCTTGTCGGCGTGCACATTTTCGGAAACCGTCTCTTTCGCATGCGTTGTAAAACCCACAAATGCGAGACCCAGCGTCATTAGCGCAATTTTTTTCATGTTCATAGCCTCAGGCAAATAAGATATAACAAACCACGCAAACACCGAGCATACAGGCTATCAAAAAATTGCCATCGCATCGCCGTAGCTGAAAAAGCGGTAGCGCTGTTGAATGGCGTGTTGGTAGGCGCTCATCACGGCATCGTAACCTGCGAATGCCGATATCAACATCAGCAAAGTCGACTCCGGCAAATGAAAATTGGTCAGCATGGCGTCGACGGTTTTGAATCGATAACCGGGCGTGATGAACAGCCGAGTATCGCCACATCCCACTTTTAATTCACCCGAAGCGGAAGCCGACTCCAAAGCCCGGACCGCCGTCGTGCCGATGGCGACAACCCTGCCGCCGCGTTTTTTCGCGGCAGCGACCGCATCGACACATGCTTCGGATACTTGAAAAAACTCCCTATGCATCACATGCCGGCTTAAATCCTCTTCCCTTACCGGCTGGAACGTACCGCTGCCAACATGCAAGGTCACAAACGTTTTGGGAATGCCTTTTAGCTCCAAGCGTTGCATGATTTCATGGTCGAAATGCAAACCGGCAGTCGGCGCCGCCACGGCGCCGGCTTGTGAGGCAAATACGGTTTGATAGCGCTCCAGATCATCTTTATCGTCGGCTCTGTCGATATACGGCGGTAAAGGTATGTGGCCGATCTCGGCCAATAATTCCAACAAGGTCATGTCGGTTTCAAACTGCAACTGAAATAAATCGTCCTCGCGCTCCAACACCCGACAAGTAACGCCATTAGCTAGTCGAAGTTCGGCACCGGCCTTAGGCGACTTGCTGGCTCTGACATGAGCCAGCGCATGATGGGCATCCCGAATGCGTTCAATCAGAATTTCAACCTTACCGCCGGTACTCTTGTTTGCGAATATGCGTGCCGGAATGACTTTGGTATCGTTGAAAACCAGTAAGTCGTCCGGGGTCAAAAGACTCAAAAAATCAATAAATTGTACATCGGCGACTTCGCCCGTTTTACGGTTTAATTGAAGCAATCGACTGGCGCTGCGTTGGGCTAGGGGTTTCTGCGCAATCAGCTCGGGTGGGAGGTGATAGTTAAAATCGCTTTTTTTCATGAACGGATGAAGCGGATAAAAACAACATTACCGGAGAAATCGGCAACGGCAGGAATAGATGAGCAAAGATCCCCATCTATTCAACGCAAAGAATAATTAGGCCTTTTTGACGAATTCCGATTTCAAACCCATCGAGCCGATACCATCGATTTTACAATCGATGTCGTGATCGCCGTCGACCAGGCGAATGTTTTTAACTTTGGTTCCCACTTTTACCACCGATGAAGAACCTTTTACTTTCAGATCCTTTATAACGGTCACGCTATCGCCGTCCTGTAACACGTTGCCGTAAGCATCTTTGACGACGCGTTCGTCGCCGGCAACATCGCCCGGCGCATCCGCCGACCATTCGTGTGCGCATTCCGGGCAGACGTAAAGCTTGCCTTCTTGATAGGTATATTCAGAGCCGCATTCGGGACAATTTGGTAAATCACTCATTATCTAATTTCTAAGGGTTAGTGGATAAAAAGAAAGGTATGATGGATACGCGATTGAACCTACTCGGCTGGAAATCCGGCGACGCTTTAGGACCGCGGCCCCGAAAATTTGAAACGACTGTATATCAGCACCGGCCATACTCGGGAAGTCGGAATGCATTGCAACTAGCCGGGAACCGATGCGGCTGCCCGTGCCCGGGACAACACATGGTAACGGTTTAAATTCAGACGCTCGCCGTCGCGCCGGCAAACCAACACGGGTCAACGGTCTCGCGCCGCGAATCAGGATAGGCGACGATCGCTGGCCATCTATGCCGCCGATAAGTTAGCATAATCTAAGACAATTTACTTTTTAAATTCGAAAAAGTAGCGTACAAGTGCTGCTACAACCGTGGCAATCGCGCTGTCTGCGGTGTCCGCAGGACCGGCAATTGGCTGAAAATCGTGAGCCAAGGCCGATTGGTTTCCGCAAGCACTCGGCGGTAAACGGCATTCCGTCCCACGACACGTTCGGCACCGTATTCGCCGCGATCGATCACACCCAATTCAGCGAACGTTTTTCGCGCCGGTTGGCTGATTTAGCCAAGTTGAACGGCGACGAAATCATCGCCATTGACGGTGCGGCGAACAACGATATCGCTTGGCCACGCACGGGTGACCGAAAACAACTTTGCACAGGATGCCGGCTTTCTACGAGGATCGCAATTGGGCACGGCCCCGTCAATTTGGCGGTGATGCCCGATATCGCCTTAAACCTCATCAAAAACCATACCCAACGCAAGGTCGGGATCAAGGTCCGACGCAAGCGGATTGCTAGGAATATCGACTATTTGTTGCGGTTGATTCCCGGCATTTAACTGCGGTTGCCCTGCTGCTACAGCGAAAAAACGGAAACAGCCGCGGAAAGTTTAAGCGGGAGGCGCGGCTCTTTTTTCGGCTCGGTTTTTACTCGTAGCGTCTTGTCCCTATACTTGCAGGTATTTCGCGGAACGTTCGGGCCCAACGCCACCGAAAGCCTTTGGCTTTATGGTCTACAATAATATTCAAAAAGTATTAGAGAAATACCTAAAGCGCCTGACGATTTGTTTGATGTAAGCATGTGAAATTTATATATCCGATCAGAATTTATGCCATTCGATCCGGTTTTTTGAAATCGCTAAAACGAAAAGACGAAACCTGTAATGGCCAAGTTCATTTGCAATTTTTCCATCTAACTGCTTCAAGGATAAGCTTTATTATTTCATGTCAGGCTGGAAGCAAATGCGCAGGTCTGGTCTTATAGTAGAAATCATGACCAAAACAACAGCGCGTGTCTGCGGCTTTTTCGGCTTTATTTTCCTTTTCCTGCAAATATGGCCAAGCAATGCCTATGCCGAAGCGAAATGTGCTCAGGAAGCGGGTAAATTTACCAGCATTGACGGAGAGGTTGAAGTGCGCTCCGGCACCTGGAGCGGTTGGGCGCCAGTGACTACAGGCGATGTATTATGCGAAGCCGATACCATCCGAGTGGGCGAAAATAGCCGGGCGGCGATCCAGTTGGCCAATCAAGCCGTTCTTCGATTGGACCAAAATACGACATTAACGCTGGTGAATGTAACCAACGACAACGAAGAATGGGCTTGGCTGGATTTAGCCAAGGGCACGATCCATTCTTTCAGCCGTATGCCTTGGAAGGTTAAAGTGATAACCCCCTACCTTAAAGCGCTCATCGGCGGTACGGAATTCTATGCTCGCGCCGATCAAACCCAATCGAAACTGGCCGTGCTCGAAGGCCATGTCGATGTCGAAAACGATTTCGGCCGCGTCAGCGTTAACCCCGGCGAAGAAGCCATCGCTCAACCCGGCACCGCGCCCTATGTGCGAACGGTCGTTCATCCCCGGGACGCGGTACAGTGGGGGCTTTACTATCCGCCTATTCTATCGGCTGACGATATGCAAGTTGACGACGAGAAAGCAGCCAGCGCGGAAACGTTCCGCCAAGCCGCCGTATTCGCCGGCAACGGCCGTTCGAATGAGGCGTTTGACCTGCTGAACCGAATCCCCGAATCCGAACGCGACGGACGGTACTTTTTGTGCCGGGCGGCATTATTCTTGGCCGTCGGTCGTCCCGACGAAGCCAGGGCCGATATCGCGTCATCGCTGCGACTAGAACCGGAAACAAGTTTGGCTTATGCTTTACGGGCGATAATCAATATCGTGCAAAACCAGCAAGAGACCGCACTGATCGATGCCAGACACGCGCTTGCGCTACAATCCACACCGGCTGGCCGAATAGCTCTGTCATACGCGTTGCAGGCGAACTTACAGCTAGAAGCCGCCCTGGAAACCATGCTCACGGTAACCCGGGAACATCCGGAAAACGCGCTCGCCTGGGCTCGTCTAGGTGAACTTGAACTGATGCTTGGCGACCGCTCGCAAGCAATATCGGCGGCCAAACGGGCGGTTTCGCTGGCGCCGTCTTCTGCGCGAGCTCTGTGGGTACTGGGTTTCAGCGCATTGTCCGACTACCGCAACGATGAGGCGATCGCCGCTTTCAATAAGGCTATCGAATCGGCATCCGCCGACCCGATGGCGCATTTGGGCTTGGGCCTGGCCAAGATAAGCTCCGGCGAATTAATCGAAGGCCGTAAAGAAATCGAGGTCGCCGTTGCCTTGGACTCAAACAACGCCTTGCTTCGCGCGTATTTGGGAAAGGCTTATTTTAGCGAAAGGCGCACCCGGATCGACGCCACCCAGTATCAAGTCGCTAAAGAACTGGACCCGCTCGATCCGACCGCTTATTTTTATGACGGCATACGCAAACAGTCGGAAAACCGGCCCATAGAAGGCCTGCACGATTTGCAGACGGCAAAAGACCTTAACGACAACCGCGAAGTGTACCGAAGCCGCCTGCTGCTTGACCAAGACCGCGCTTCGCGCGGGGCCAGCCTAGCCCGAGTGTACAAGGAACTCGGCTTTTTCCAGACGGCGCAAAGGGAAGCCAGTATTTCGTTGCAGGACGATCCCGCCAACGCGTCCGCCCACCGTTTTCTGTCCGATTCCTACCGCGGCGTGCGCCGGCGCGAAATCGCCAGGGTCAGCGAACTGCTGCAGGCTCAACTAATGCAGGATGTCAACATCAACCCCATCCAGCCGAGTATCGCGGAGACCAACCTCAATATCACCACCTTAGGCGGCTCCTTTACGCCCGGCTTCAACGAGTTTACCCCTTTGTACGAACATAACAGCACCAAAGTTGATGGCATAGGCTTCGGCGGCAATAACGGCACTTACGGCGGAGAAGGAGCGGTAACGGCGCTGTACAATCGTTTTTCCTTCGGCGCGGCGGGGACGCATTACCAATCCGACGGATGGCGGGACAACAACGGTTTAAACCAGACCTTATACGATTTTTTCGCGCAAGCGGCGATTACACCGCAGTTCAATGTGCAAGCGGAATACCGGCATCGAAATTCGGATGAAGGCGATTTACCTTTCAATTTCGATCCGAACGATTACACGCAAGAAAAAAGCGTTAAGCGGGAACAGGATACAGTCCGCTTTGGGCTCCGGTTTACACCCAGCGTAAGATCCAATTTTCTGTTTTCGTATATTCACAGTCAGCGAACCCAAAACGAATTTATCGACGGATTACCAATCGATCCGACTACAACCATTACTTCAACTCTTGGCGCGCGCGATGATGGCGATCAATTCGAGGGGCAATATCTTTACCTGCATGAAAATTTCAACATCATCGCGGGTTTCACGCAGAGCCTGACCGAGCGCCGTACAGACGGTGGCGTTGTTTTCGATGATGCCGCCAGCCCGCCGCCATTTACCTTGTCCAACAATGGCTCTGGACAGATAAACAACACTAAAGGCTATCTATATTCTCATCTAAAACTGCCGGCATCGCTTACCTGGACGCTAGGGTTTAGTTACGACGACTACGAAGAGGGGATCATCGGCGAATCGAAGTTCAATCCGAAATTGGGAGCGATTTGGGATATCACGACGGACTTTCGACTGCGCGGAGCATATTTTAGCGGCATTAAATCGGCCCTGGTTAACAACCGGACGATAGAACCCACCCAAATAGCCGGTTTCAATCAACTGTTCGACGATCCGAACGGAACTCGCTCGACTCGGTACGGAGGTGGTTTTGACTGGCATCCCGGCCGCGATATTTTCGTCGGTGGCGAAATCACTTGGCGAGTTCTCGACGAGCCTACCCGAACCTTCGATGACTTCGGACAAGCAATCGGCATTTTTGAAGACATCAAGGAACAATTGCACAGTCTGTATTTTTATTGGACACCCTCGGACAGATTGGCGCTCAACGCCGAATTTACCTACGACCGCTACTGGAACCAAAATGGCATATTGACCGAAACCGGTACTCCGCAAACGGTCGAGACTTTTTCTGCGCCGCTGACGGCCAGTTATTTTCATCCGAACGGGTGGTTCGGCCGTTTAGGCGGCACTTTCGTGCATCAGAATGTGAAGCGTGATCCTATATATTCCAATCAAGGCAACGACAGTTTCTTTCTTGTGGATGCCGAACTGGGCTACCGCCTGCCGAAACGCTGGGGTCTAGTCAGTATTGGCGTGAAAAACCTGTTGAATACCAAATTCAGTTATCAGGACAACAGTTATCGGGAGTTTAGGGATGAACCCGCGATAGGTCCGTATTTTCCGGACCGAATCATCATGGGACGACTGCAGTTTTCTTTTTAAGAAAGCTAATCACTTTTTCGACTTATATTTCTTAAACGGGAGAAAAAATAATGAACCTAATTAAACCATGCATGATGGCAGGCCTAGTCTCTTTACTAACGGCATTGACCATTGGCCAGCCAGCCCGGGCCACCAACAGCACAGCGGTGCTTAACATAGACGGACGCTCCTCATGCGGTTCGCTCGCGGGTAATCCGGCCATGGAAGCCATAGATCAAAGCCCACCGGAAGTAGGCCAGTATCATGATGTGACAGGACCCGACGGACAGACATTCAGGTATTATATCGGCAGCACCAATATGACGGGGGATACGATTGCCAGTTGGCAAATCTTGTCGCCGCTGCCGGGTGACGGTCAGCTGCCCGCCAGTTTTGTGGTACTGAGAAGGCAAGGCAGAGCAGGCGGCAGAGTGTTCCACTTTAACTCCGAAGGGGCCATCAGCGACACCGACGAAGTCGCTCAAGGTAAAATCAGATCGGTCTCATTTTGTTATGGCTTGGCCGATCCTTACAACCCAACCGAGTTACCGGCCTGCGAACCTAATCTTTGTTCGGCCGACACGACTCTGGTTCTTCAAATTGAAGAAGCAGATAATTCGGACGGGGACGTACAAGCTTGCAGTTGCGAGGAACAAATCTCGCAATGCGATCCGTCGGCTCAAACAGGCGCGGTTGATAGCTGTACATTCGCATCCGACCAGCCCCAATATCAGCCTGAGAATATCCAGTTCGGTCTGAGTTCACAATCTTATTACTGCACGACATTAAACGGGAGCCGGTACTGTTTTAGAAAATAAATCGCAAACTTCGTCATCTGCAACCAGAGCAGGACTATGCGCTTCATCCCCATACGCTACGGCATTCCGTTGCTAATCGTCCTGTTCACCCTAGGTTTGACTGCCTACACCGTACGGCGGGACTGGGAAACGGCGGAAGCCGTGGTGCGTGGCGAAGCCATATCGCACATGATGGGCCGCGCCCCCGAACTAAAACAACAATTTCGCGATGCGTTGAACGCCGGCAAACTGGATCGCTTGGCCGACGATGTTTCCCTTATCGGCCGCGATGCCACTCTGCAATCGGTAGCCTTAACGGATGATAGCGCCATCGTGATGAACGCGACCAACCAGGATTGGGTCGGACGGTCTCTTTATCAATTGGGAACGCCGAGTTGGCAGTCTCGCTTGAGCGAGCCTTTGCAAACCATTATCGAGCGCGTGAAGCGTCAATCGGGCGGTGAAGTTCATTTGATAGGCGAAGGCCGCTACTTATTAGCCGTTTATCCGGCATCTCTCGGCGGAACTCAACATCAAGACCGGGACGCTCGTATGGGTGCATTGGTCATATGGCGCGATTTAAGCCCTGATTTGGCTCGTGCCAGGCAGGCGGTTTCGGAAAAAACCACCGAAATGGTCGGTTTGCTTACGATACTCGCTTTTGTCATCGGGCTCTTGGTTCACGTCTTCTTTACTCGACGTTTGGAACACTTGGTGCACGCCACAGTTCGCTTTGCCGGTGGCGATCTCGATGCGCGTTCCGCCTTAAGAGGCCGTGACGAAGTTGCGATGTTAGGTCGAGCGTTCGACCGTATGGCCGCCCATGTTGCCGATACGCAGCGGGACTTGGAGCACCGTGTCCGGACAAGAACAGCCGAATTGGCGAATACGGTCGAGGATTTGCAGCGGGAAATCGCGGTGCGGAAACAAACCGAGATCGACCTCTATAATCAAAAGGAGCGGAGCCAAGTGACTTTGGCCTCGATCGGCGACGCGGTAATTACTACCGACATTCAAGGCCGCATCGAATATTTCAACGCCTTGGCTGAAACCCTGGCCGGACTACCGCAACAATTGGCCATCGGCCGCGGTTTCACTGAGACTTTCGGTATCGTCGACGAGATTAGCCGTCTTCCTATAAACGATCCGGTTAGACAGTGTGTTACGGACAGAAAAGTAGTCGAACTGAGCAACATTCTTTTGCTTAGGCCGAACCAAAAGGAGCTCTCGATCGATATTTCGGCCGCTCCGATTCACGGCAGCGACGGTGTTGTCATGGGCGCGGTTTTGGTCTGCCGCGATGTCACCGATATTAGAACTGCGACGCATCAATTGATCTATCAGGCATCACACGATGCCTTAACCGGTCTGATTAATCGTAGCGAATTCGAACGGCGCTTGAAACGCGTGTTGACAACGGCCGCCGCTGAAGAATCGCATGCCATGCTTTATTTGGATTTGGATCAGTTCAAAATTGTCAACGATACGTGCGGCCATGCCGCTGGCGATGAGTTGTTGCGGCAAGTGGGCGGGATTTTAGCGCCTGCTATCCGTAAAAGAGACACTTTGGCTCGTCTCGGTGGCGATGAATTTGGGGTTTTACTTGAACATTGCGGCTTGGAGCAGGCACTTTATATCGCTCAGCAATTAAGAAGCATCATGCAAGAGTTCACTTTCGTTTGGAATGACCGAAGCTTCAAGGTGGGCGTCAGCGTGGGTTTGGTTCCCATAGAACCGGGCATCGATACCTTAACCGGTATTTTTAGGACTGCCGATAGTGCCTGTTATGCGGCCAAAGAACGAGGACGTAACCGAGTACATGTCTATCAGGCCGGCGACCAGGAACTTGCGCAACGTCAAGGTGAAATGCAATGGGTTCCTCGCATACAGGAAGCTCTGGCGGAGGATCGTTTCGCATTGTTTTTTCAACCCATCTTCCCTTTGCAAGCGAACCGCAACACTCATTACGAAGTGTTACTTAGGATGCTCGACCGATCCGGAGAATTGATACCGCCCTCGGTATTCATTCCGGCGGCCGAACGCTATAGTCAAATGCAAGCAATCGATCGTTGGGTGGTGCGGAATGCCTTTATCCTCATGCGTGATCCCGCGATCGTGCCGAAATCCGTCAGTCTGGCGATCAACCTGTCAGGCCAGTCCTTGAGTGACCCCATGTTCCTGGAATTTGTCGAGCAGCAAGTCACCGAACGAGGCGTACCCCTGGATCGCATTTGTTTCGAAATAACCGAAACGGCCGCTATCAGTAACTTAAGCCACGCCCGCCGCTTTTTCTCGGCACTCAAACCAAGAGGTTGCAGCTTTGCGCTGGATGACTTCGGTAGCGGTTTGTCATCGTTCGCCTACCTCAAAACGCTACCAATCGAGTATCTAAAGATCGACGGCCGATTCGTCAAAGATATGGTTAACGATCCGACAGATTACGCGATGGTCGAAGCGATTCACCGCATCGGCCATGTAATGGGGCTCGCAACGATTGCCGAATTCGTCGAGAACGAGGACATACTAAACTTACTGAAAACGATAGGCGTAAATTACGCGCAAGGTTACTGCTTGGCCAAACCTAAACCTTTAACGGCAATGTCCTAATGCTTGCTTTAAGCGTGCCATGCATTGCAATTTCGGATGGCAAAAAATTGGCCATAGCCTTTTGTTTGACACGGAAACGGAATTCCGCTCATTAAATTGCCTGCTGAAATATGTTCTTTTGAGGGCTTAGGATATCGTCCAAAATAACTTCCCGATATGGCAATAGTCACTGGGGACGTACCGAGTGAGGATGTCGGCAGCAAGGACGCTGCCGTCAAGCCCCCATGGAAGGGTTCACGGCGTTCCTCATTCCGGTATGCCCCGGGGTTCGCACCGGCAAAACGGGAAGTTGTTTTTGGCCAAATCCTTAGTGGACACGGTGCCGTGATACCGGAGCGCCACCCATACCGACCCCGCATAAACCCGGTATGTTACATTGCATCTTCATCTAACCCATATAGTGACGAGGCCCGCCGCAGCTCCAGCAATTGACCGGATTGCGGATTTAATTGCAGCCAATTATCCGGCAAACTTAACCTTGCCACCGTCGCCGTAGCAAACAACTTTCCGTCTTCCGCAGGAACTACGCCGGCTACCAAATCCACCAATAATGCGTCCAAGCCAGGATTATGCCCGATCAACAATACCCTCCCGGCAAACGTCGGACAATCCGCCAGAACGTTTTTCAATATATTAGGACTTGACTCATAGATGCGGTCATCGTAGTGAATGGAATCGCGTTTCTTTAGCCCTAAACCCTTACATAGTTTTTCCGCGGTTTCACGAGCCCGTTGTGCAGGCGACGCTACAATCCAATCCGGCAATAAATTCAAAGCCAGCAACCATTCGCCCACCGCTTGCGCTGCTTTTCTGCCGCGTTTTTTTAACGGTCGATTGAAATCGGCTACGCCTTCCGGCCAATCGGATTTGGCATGACGCATTAAAATAAGCTCTCTAGCCATAACGCCCTCCTTTTCAGGTAAACGACAGAGTTGATCCGCGTCGTCGATTATTAAATTTCACATAATTGTCATAATTTGCAATTAGAATCGTTGTTAGCCGGAAACAGAGCAAAGTGCAAGCCAACACATTTCTAAAGCAGTTTCAGACCTCTCTAATCCCGTAGATTATACTTCATGGAAAAACTAACAACGCTCCGGATATTTGTTTTATGTCGGCTTTGAAAGTATTGGTTGTCGATGATGACCCCACCATCAGGGAAGCATTACAATTAGCCCTTGAAGACGCGAACATCAATGTCACTTGCCTTCCAAGTGCCGAAGACGCCT
Source organism: Methylomonas sp. MgM2 (assembly GCF_054172045.1). Classification (NCBI taxonomy): domain Bacteria; kingdom Pseudomonadati; phylum Pseudomonadota; class Gammaproteobacteria; order Methylococcales; family Methylococcaceae; genus Methylomonas; species Methylomonas sp. MgM2. The sequence continues at coordinate 115,894 of NZ_JBSYXO010000003.1, forward strand.
TGCAATGGCTTTTGACGGATACGGCCGACTTATTGATTTTGGACTGGATGCTACCGGGTATCAGCGGCATCGATCTCGTCAAAATTCTTAGGTTCAAGACCCATACGGAGTCGTTACCGATTATTTTGTTATCTGCGCGGAACCAAGAAGAAGACAAACTTTCCAGTTTCGAATTAGGTGCGGACGATTATATGCTGAAACCTTTTTCGACTAAGGAGCTGATCGCACGCATTCAGGCGATCATGCGTAAACATAAAAGTGACGATCGTGCGGAATTTTTAAAAGTTGCCGACTTACTCTTGGACAGCGATCAGCGGCAGCTGCAAATTGGCGAACACCGATTGGATTTGACACCTGTCGAATATAAACTGCTAGAGTTCTTGATGCGGCATCCGGAAAAAGTCCATACTCGTGACGAATTATTGGAGGAGGTTTGGGGCCGAACCATTTATATTGAAGAGCGCACGGTTGACGTGCAGATCCGCCGGCTGCGATTGCGGCTCGCCGGGTATGATAGAGCAGCGATGATCCAAACGGTCAGAGGATTAGGCTATCGGCTCTCCGTTCCTAAATCAGAAAGCGGCTAAACAAAGCTTAGCTTCGTAACTAACAGATGCGCTATGAGCCTTTTTTACAAACGCCGCATATCCGCGCCTAGCCCGCGTCGCGCTACCGACATTATATCGTTGGCCTGCCTCCTGATAGCCACAAGTTGCGCCAGCCAGCATTCGTCTTCGGCCAATTCCGACCTTACTCCGCCGGCGTCGAAATCAACATTAAATAAGATCGACGTTATAGTCGTCATATATGCCGAGAACCGTAGCTTCGATAATCTTTACGGATTATTTCCGGGCGCCAACGGCATTGCCGAGGCTCTGGCGCGACCTGAGAGTTATATCCAGACCGATCGAGACGGCAAAAGCGTATTGCCGCATTTACCTCCAGTCTGGAACAGCAAAGACTCGAACTGGAACTTTGTCGGCAGTTTAGATAACCGCCCGTTTCAAATCAACGCCCCTCCCGGGGGTTCTCCAACATCCAATGGCATCGAAAAACCGTCTCCGGATTTAATTCACCGGTTTTACAACCATCAGTTACAAATCAACAACGGCCGCAACGATCAATTTGCCGCCTTTTCCAACGCCGGCGGCTTGACGATGGGTTATTACAATGGCTCCGACATGGCCATGTGGAAGCTGGCCCAGGAATATACATTAGCCGATAATTTTTTCATGGCAGCCTACGGCGGCTCTTTTTTGAATCATTTCTGGCTGATCTGTGCCTGCACTCCCTATATGGCGCCGGCACCCGAAGGACGCGTATCGGTGCTCGATCCGCTCACCGGAAAATTGGCGGTCGAAGCCGGCAGTGCACTGCAGGGCCCGCCTAAATACCTGGGTGATTTAAATTTCACACCGGCCGACCCCGACTCTCAACGTAGCTACGCTATCGACTTCACACCGCCGCCCTTTCAACCTAGCAATACGCCTCCGGCTAAAACCGGTAATTTATTGTTAGCAGACGGCAATGCAAAAGGCGCGTCGGCGCCATTGACGCCGCAAAATGCTAAAACCATAGGCGATACCTTGTCTGACAAACAAATTGACTGGGTGTGGTATGCGGGTGCCTGGGACATGGCTTTGGCAGATGGTACGCAAGCACCCGACCGACCGCGTAAAGTCATTTTCAAAAAGGCCGACGGCGCACCTAACTTCCAGCCGCATCATCAGCCTTTTAACTATTTCAGCCGTTTTGATCCCCGCACCGAAGCCGGCCGTCGCCAGCGTGCCGAGCATTTCAAAGATTACCGCGACCTGCAACAAGACATCGCAAACGGCACATTGCCGGCCGTTGTATTTTACAAGCCACAGGGTAGTTTGAATCAACATCCGGGTTATAGCGACGTAATGTCCGGCGACCAACACATAGCCGAGCTGATCAAACGGTTGCAGGCTAGCCCGCAATGGCCCAATATGTTCATCGTCGTAACTTACGACGAAAACGGCGGCTTTTGGGATCATGTTTCGCCGCCGAAAGGTGATCGCTGGGGCCCCGGCACTCGCATTCCGGCGATTTTTATTTCACCTTTCGTGAAGAAACATTACATTGACAGCACGCAATACGACACGACATCCATCATAAAATTGATTTCGCGCCGCTTTGGACTGGAACCGCTACCCGGTGTAAGGGAAAACATGGGCGATTTAACCGACGCCTTGGAATAAATTCGTCGATTTACAGAATCGGGCCGGCCTCGCGAATTCAGTAAAGGCCGACACTGGAGCTCACCGATAAGACTTAAACAACTACACGCCTCACCGGCGCTTCGATGGCAAAATCTCTGTTAAATAATATCGTCTAACGTAACTTAGCCGATCGGCTTAACGGCCGCTTAGTTGGAAACGGTCCCTATACTATATACAGCCCGCTCTTGAATATGGATTTTTGAGCATGCCGGGTCGAATGGAAACCCGTCTAACTTGTCGATCAATGCCCCTGTACCGCCTGCTCCGCTTCCAGTTTCTTGCGTTGATCGCATTTTTCCTTGCAAATGCAGTTACCCGTACCCCCACACGAACCTTTGATCGCATGGCGGCCGAAAATCACACCGACAGCCATAATCGCAATAACGATCAACATGAATATAAAGGTCGCTAAAAAGTAAGCCATTATCGTTCTCCTCGAATTTCAAAAATCTCAGCTATCTAATTAGTCAGTTTGACAAACATCGAAATTAAGGTTCAACCGCATGTAGATGTCTAGAAATCGAACCTTAGCCAACATACCAAGTAAACAGCCTTCCAGAAAACAAAAAACGAGGAGAAATCACAAGATCGCTCCTCGTTCCGTCAGCGCATGCTGGATTAGCCGCCGAAATCGTCCAGGAAGATGTTTTCCCTATCGACACCGTTAGCCAACAACATGTTAATGACCGAAGAGTTCATGATCGGAGGCCCGCACATGTAGTATTCGCAGTCTTCCGGATTCGGATGGTTTTTAATGAATTCTTCAAACAAGACGTTGTGAATGAAGCCGGTATAACCTTTCCAGTTATCTTCAGGCAAAGGATCGGACAAGGCCACGTGCCATTCGAAGTTCTCGTTTTCGCGAGCCAGCATGTCGAAATCTTCCACATAGAACATTTCGCGTTTGCTGCGAGCGCCGTACCAGAAGGTCATTTTGCGATTGGACTTCAACCTGCGCAATTGGTCGAAGATATGCGAACGCATCGGCGCCATACCGGCACCGCCGCCGACGAAAACCATTTCGGCGTCGGTTTCTTTGGCGAAAAATTCGCCGTAAGGACCGGATACCCAAACTTGGTCGCCCGGTTTTAGGTTGAAGATGAATGATGACATCACGCCCGGCGGCACGCTATCGGGCGCACCGGGAGGCGGCGTCGCAACACGCACGTTCAACATGATTTCTTTCTCTTCCGGATAAGAAGCCATGGAGTAAGCACGCAATGCCGGCTCTTTTACCTCGGACACATAGCGCCATAGATTGTATTTATCCCAATCAGAACGATATTCCTCGCCGACATCCATATCGGCGTATTTGGAGACGTGCGGCGGACACTCGATCTGAATATAACCGCCGGCACGGTAGTCGATGCGTTCGCCTTCCGGCAACTCCAGCACCAGCTCTTTAATGAAAGTCGCGACGTTATCGTTGGACTTGACCGTACATTGCCATTTTTTCACGCCGAATACGCTATCCTCGACCTCGATTTCCATATCGGTTTTAACCGCTACTTGGCAAGCCAGACGTTCGCCTTCTGCCGCTTCGCGTTTAGTGATATGCGACAGCTCGGTCGGCAGAATTTCCCCACCACCCGAGTACACTTTCACTTTACATTGACCACAAGAGCCACCGCCGCCGCAGGCGGAGGAAACAAACAGTTGGTTGTCGGACAACGCGTTTAATAATTTGGCGCCGGCCGGCACGTGAATCTTTTTCTCATGATTGATCAAAATTTCCACGTCTCCGGCGGCTACCAGCTTGCTTTTTGCGCCGATGATCAGAAATACCAGCGCAATCACGATTACCGTGAAGAAAATAACACCTAATGCAATTTCTAGCATTACGATACCCTTTACAATTGAATTCCAGAGAAAGCCATGAAGCCCAGAGACATCAATCCGGCTGTAATGAAAGTGATCCCTAAACCTTGCAATGCAGCAGGTATATCACTGTATTTCAGTTTCTCGCGCACACCGGCCATCAAAGTGATCGCCAATGCCCACCCAAACCCTGAACCGATACCGTACACGACACTTTCGTTGAAATCGTAGTCGCGTTCGATCATGAACAAACTGCCCGCCAAAATCGCACAGTTAACGGTAATCAAAGGTAAGAAGATACCCAATGCGTTGTACAAAGCCGGAAAGAATTTATCCAAGGTCATTTCCAGGATCTGAACCAACGCTGCAATCATGCCGATACAGCTGAGCAAGCTCAAGAAGCTCAGGTCCACACCGGTGATACCCATCCAAGACAAGGCATCTTCTTTCAGCAGGGTTTGATAGATGAAGTTGTTGGCAGGAACGGTCAAAGTTTGCACCACCATCACGGCTATCCCTAGACCCATGGCGGTGGAGATTTTCTTGGAAACCGCCAAGAAAGTACACATGCCCAGGAAGAAGGACAGGGCCAGGTTTTCGATGAAAACCGCTTTAACAAACAGGCTGATATAAGCTTCCATTAGTGGTGCCCTCCTTCACCGTGGGCAATCGCCATGATTTTGAACTCGTTATGTTCGATCTGTTTCGGCTTCCAGGTACGGAAGGCCCAAATGATCAAACCGATCAGGAAAAATGCGCTCGGGGGCAACAGCATCATACCGTTAGGCACATACCAACCGCCGTCTTTAACCAACGGCAGGACGTCATAGCCTAACAATTTACCGGAACCCAGCGTTTCTCTGAAAAAGGCAACCAACACCAGAATCAAGCTATAGCCCATGCCGTTACCAACACCGTCGATAAAGCTTTGCAGCGGTGGGTTTTTCATCGCATACGCTTCGGCTCGGCCCATCACGATGCAGTTGGTGATAATCAGACCGACAAATACCGACAGCTTTTTACTGATTTCGAAAGCAAACGCTTTCAAAACCTGATCAACCACGATAACCAACGACGCGATGATGATCATCTGAATGATGATACGAATACTGCTGGGCGCGTGATGGCGTACCGCGCTGATCGCGGCGCTCGAGCACGCAACAACCGTCGTCAAGGCAATCGCCATGATTAACGAAGTCGACATTTGAGAAGTCACCGCCAACGCCGAACAGACACCCAATACCTGCAAGGTAATCGGGTTGTTATCGACCAACGGCTCGAATAACACCTTTTTAGTTTCTTTATCCATGATTACCTCCTAACCATTTGATCTGACTTTGTTTAGATAAGTGGCGAAACCTTCTTCACCCATCCAATATTGGATCAGATTGCTAACACCACGACTGGTTAAAGTGGCACCGGCCAAGCCATCGACTCTATAAACAGCATCCGGACGACTGGTATCGACGGAGCCTTTTACAAGAGACAACGCCACGTCGCCATTTTCACCATAGACTTTCTTGCCTTTCCATAAAGCACGCCAGTTAGGGTTGACCACCTCGCCGCCCAGACCAGGCGTTTCGCCTTGGTCGTACAAATTGATGCTTTGCACGGTTTGCCCGTCGGCTTCCAAAGCCAAGAAGCCGTACATGGTGGACCACAAGCCGTAGCCGCTGACGGGCAAAATGATCGATTGCAGTTGATCGCCGCTTTTCACCAAAAACACCTTGGCGACATTAGGCTTGCTGCGAATGCTGGCGACATCTTTATCAGCCGGAATCGCTTCGCTCAGAGCCGGGTCTTTGGCGGCTTTGCGTTGATCGTATTCATCGACGTTGCCATCCACATATTCGCCGGTCGCCAAATCCACCAATTTAGCTTCGATGCGGTCTTTAAAAGCTTGGTCGATATCGGTACTTTCGTCTAACAAACCGGCCACATCCAGAATATTTTTCTTCATGTCCAGCGCTTTGTTATAGCTTTGCAACGGTCTCAACGCGACGGTCGCAAGCGATACCAATACCGCGCACACCAAGCACAAGGCTAACGCCACAGCGATGGTTTTTTCCAAACTATCGTTACTCAGCGCCAGGACACGGTCTGCATAGACACGGAATTGTTCGTAATATTTACAAAGCTGCTCGTTATACTTGCAGGTCTTCTTTTCAGCGTTATGCATGGCGTTTGATCCTTCTTCTAATATTTGCTTGAACAACAAAGTAATCAATCAAAGGAGCAAACATGTTTGAGAAAAGAATCGCAAGCATCATGCCCTCTGGAAAAGCAGGATTGACTACCCGAATGATCACTACCATACAACCGATCATGATTCCGTAAATCCAGCGACCGGTATCGGTCACGGCCGCGGAAACCGGATCGGTGGCCATGTAAACCATACCGAACGCGAAACCGCCCAATACCAAATGCCAGTACCATGGTGTCGCGAACATATGATTGGTGCTGCTGCCGATCACGTTCAACAGAGCCGACATCGCGATCATCCCTATCATGACCCCGCCCATGATGCGGTACGACGCGATGCGGGTGTACAATAAAAACGCGGCGCCCAATAAGCAAGCCAAGGTCGAAGTTTCGCCCATGGACCCGGGAATAAAACCCAAGAAAGATTGAAACCAGCCGTAAGTGCCGGCAATATTGTCGACACCGCCTGCAGCACCCAAGGACAAAGCCGTCGCGCCGCTGAAACCGTCCACCGCGACCCAGACCGAGTCACCCGAAATCGATGCGGGATAAGCAAAGAACAAGAAGGCGCGACCGGTCAAGGCCGGGTTCAGGAAGTTTTTGCCGGTACCGCCGAAAACCTCTTTACCCAATACAATGCCGAAGGAAATACCCAGGGCCACTTGCCATAAAGGCATATCGGGCGGCAGGATCAGGGTATACAGCATAGAAGACACTAAGAAGCCTTCATTGACTTCATGTTTGCGCACGGTTGCAAACAGCACCTCCCAAATACCGCCCACGGCCAACGTGGTGATGTAGATCGGAAAGAAATACAGCATGCCGTGCACCAGGCAAGACAACGGGTTGTAAGGGCTGTAACCGAACAATATCATCGGGATACGGCGCCAGTTATCGATGGAGGTTTTACCCATCGCTTCCATCGCCAAATTCGCTTGATAACCGGTGTTATACCAGGCCATCAAGATACAGGCCGCCGTCGCAAACACGACAAAAGTCATCGTGCGTTTCAGGTCGTTGCCGTCGCGAACGTGAGTCTTACCGCGCGTTACATCGGACGGGGTATACATAAAAGTATCCACCATCTCGTAGAGACCGTAGTACTTTTCGAATTTACCGCCCTTTGTAAAATGCGGCTCTATGCTATCTAAAAAGTCTCTAGCCGACATTTATCCTTCCTTCTCGATTTTAGTTAAATTAGCTCTAAGCACGGGTGCGAAATCGTGTTTGCCCGGATCGACAAATGTGAACAACGAAACGTCTTCTTCGTCCAATTCCAGACAACCCAATAATTGCGCTTGATCGGTATCCCCCACAACAATCGCTTTCAATAAAGGTGTGGCCAGAATATCCATCGGCATCACGGATTCGTAGACGCCGACCGGCACGATCGCGCGATTACTGCCGTTTTTATCGGTAGTCAACGGAAACAGCCGACCTTTTTGGCGATCACGGCTAGATACATAGACGTTCATCGCCGAGTATTTGTTTTGGCCCGGCACAATCCAGCCGAAGAATTCGCGCTCGCGACCTTCCTTCAAAACAGATACTTGCATACAGTTGGCACCCAAGAATGCAACCGGGCCGGTAGCTTGATGACCGTAAAGTACGGAACCTGAAATGACACGGTTTTCAGCGTCCGCATGCAATTCGCCTGCGACCAAGTCTTCCAGATTGGCTCCGACTCGAGTGCGCACCAAACGAGGATTTTTGACGGTAGGACCGGCCAAAGAAACCACTCTTTCGACGTTCAATTTACCGGTGGTGAACAATGCACCAATGGCGATGACTGATTGATAGTCGATGTGCCAAACGAATTTGTTGGCGTTAACGGGATCAATAAAGTGGATATGCGTGCTGGGCAAACCGGCCGGATGAGGCCCGGCGAACTCCGCTACTTGCACGGCCCCGTTGCCGCTGACGTCGGCACCCGCCGCTTTGCAAAGATAGGTTTTACCGTTAGTCAGTTTGGAAATGACTGTCAAACCATTAGCAAAATCGCTAGCGCGTTCTCTAATGATCACGGAGGGATCTGCCGCCAATGGCCGGGTATCGATCGCCGTAACGAAAATTGAACTCGGTGTGCCGTCGATCGCCGGAACTTTTCCGTAAGGGCGAGTCACAAAGGATGTCCAAAGGCCGGAAGCCAACAGATTCTCCTTAACTTGATCGGCGCTCAGCCCCGCCAAATCGCCTTCTTTATAACTGGCGAACGATTCCTGGTCTTTACCTTTGAGCTCGATGACGACCGATAACAAGGCGCGTCTTTCACCTCGATTTATAGCGCTGACGACACCGGCGCCCGGCGAAGTAATGTTAACGCCCGGATTTTTCTTATCGGAGAATAGAACTTGGCCCAGTTTGACCTTATCCCCTTCAGCCACCATCATTTTAGGCTTCAGACCGACATAATCCCCACCTAAAACGGCAACGGATTTGACGCTGTTACCATCGCTTATCTGTTGTTCGGGCCCGCCCGTGATAGGCAAATCCAAACCTTTTTTAATTGTAAATTGCATAATTGATACGCCTGCTCTCCAGACAAATTGCAGCCAAAAGCCCCCCGAGAACGACAAAACTCGAAGAACAGTTCAAGACATAAAACCGCACCATTACATCACAACTTAAAATCCGACTCAATGGCCAAAAAGGCCTAGACATTTATCCGGACGCCTCGAAAAAAATGATAAGTTCGATATGCGGAGCATCAAATATCGACCGTCTTGTTTATGTCAAAAGCCGCTACAGTTCTGCGCCCTACATAGCCTCGGGTATTACTCAATATGCGCGCATCGGCAATTCGATAGTCTCCCATGTTATGCACGTGACCGTGAAACCAAGCCGCTATTTCATATTCGTGAAATAACCATTTCAAATCGTTGCAATATGCCATTTTCTTCAATGAGTTCGGCGTCTCTATCCAACTCCATTCGGTCGGAGCGTGATGGGTAACGACCACCGTTTTTCCGGGAAACGGTTGAGCCAACTGCTTTTCCAGCCAAGCTTTCGATTCTTGGTGCAATGCCGAGAAATGAGACTGATTGAAAGCATTTTCGTTGAAACGGATTTTTCTAAAATCGTTTAAGGTCTTGCCTATGGCCTCGGCTTTTTCGTCGCCGTCTACGTACAAGTCCGTCCATAAGGTACAACCCAGAAAGCGCACACCTTGAAAGATCAATTGATCCTTTTCAAGGAATTTAATGTTCGAGTCCGCGCACTCTCTTCTTAACGCGGCCATTACCTGCCGGTACTCGCAATTGTAAAACTCGTGGTTACCGGCTACGTAGATAATCGGCTTGTCGATCGCCTTAAGCCAAGCCGCCCCTTGATCAAACACGCCTATGTCGCCGGCGGCGACGATAATGTCGGCGTCGGTATCCGGCGGACTTTGCTCGCCGAACTCAAGGTGCACATCAGAAAAGTAGTTTATCCGCACAATTTGCTCTTTCGTCTAACTAGTAAGGGGGTATAATTCACAATCCAAAGTGATTTACTTGGTATTTTTCAGATAACTTCGATTTTTTGCAAACAATTCTATGTCGATTAGCCCCAGAAAACACACACAACAAGTATCGGTTGGAAACATCAAAGTCGGTGGCGGCGCGCCTATCGTCGTGCAGTCCATGACGAATACCGATACCGCTGATGTTGCAGGAAGCGTTAACCAGATTATGGAATTAGCCACGGCAGGTTCTGAAATGGTCAGAGTGACGGTCAACACCGAAGAAGCGGCCAAAGCGGTCCCGGAGATTGTCAACCAACTTACCCAGAAAGGCTTTACCACGCCTATTATCGGCGACTTCCACTTCAACGGCCATAAGTTATTAGAGAAATACCCCGAATGCGCGCAAGCGTTATCCAAATACCGCATCAATCCCGGCAACGTCGGCAAGGGTAAAGCCCGCGACCCGCAGTTTCAGCAAATGATAGAATTTGCCATTCAATATAATAAACCGGTGCGCATTGGCGTCAACGGCGGCAGTTTAGATCAGGCGGTATTGACTCGTTTACTGGATGAAAACCGCCAATTAGCCGAGCCGAAGGAGTTATCGGCCATCACTCGCGAAGCGATTGTCTTATCGGCGTTGGAAAGCGCTGCCAAAGCAGAAGAGCTCGGCCTAAACAAAGATAAAATCATCTTGTCCTGCAAAATCAGCAACGTGCAGGAACTGATCAACATTTATGAAGACCTTTCCAACCGTTGCGACTATGCATTACATCTGGGATTGACAGAGGCCGGCATGGGGTCGAAAGGCATCGTCGCTTCCTCGGCCGCCTTGGGCGTGCTGATGCAGCAGGGCATAGGGGACACCATCCGTATTTCATTAACACCGGAGCCGGGTTCCGCGCGCACCAAAGAAGTGATCGTTGCCCAGGAAATCCTGCAAACCATGGGCTTCCGCTCATTCACGCCCATGGTCATCGCCTGCCCCGGCTGCGGACGCACCACCAGCGATTATTTCCAACATCTAGCGCAAGACATCCAAGCTTATCTGCGCGAGCAAATGCCGGTTTGGAGAACCAAATACAAAGGCGTGGAAAACATGGAAGTCGCCGTCATGGGCTGCGTCGTCAACGGTCCCGGCGAAAGTAAAAACGCCAACATTGGCATCAGTCTGCCCGGCAGCGGCGAATCGCCCGTGGCTCCGGTCTATGAAGACGGCGTCAAAACCGTTACGCTGAAAGGCGACAATATCGCCGGTGAATTCCAAGCATTGGTCGAAAAATATATCGAATCGCATTACAGCACGCACTAAATTTAGTGTCGTAACGGCTAAATGCAGAGATGAACATCGGAGGGCTATTAAGCAATAGCTAAAGCGATTGCACTCCCGGATTGCGATTTCGGAGTAAAAAGCTTTAGCTTTTTTGTGCAAAAGCAGAAGCTTTTGCACTCCTTGCCGGGTATTGATCATACGATATAAACATCGTATCTAAGCAATTTACCCTGAAAACTCTCGCTAGGCTTGCCGCCCATAGGCTCGGCGTAATCCGGGCTCTTAACGACAACTCGACGGCCGGTGGCGGCTATCGCCGCCTCGAACAAGGCTTCTCGATCCAAATCGTCACCCAGGATATCGTGTAATATCGCCATCGATTTGCGCGTCGCCGCCGATTTTTTGCGTTTAGCCGGAAACATCGGATCCAGATAGATGCAATCCGGCTTTTCCGGTAAATTAGCCAGCAACTCGATCGAATTGCCGATCAGTAATTCGGGGGCTTGCAAACCGCGCCTTTGCACCCAGTCCTTTTCCGCCAAGCGTTTATAACCGTCCATGATCAAAGCGGCCATAACCGGCGAGCGCTCGATGCTGGTCACCTGATAGCCCATCCGAAACAGCGACAAACTATCCTGCGCCCAGCCGGCCGTGGCATCGACAACGATTTGCGTCTTTTTGCCGACGGCTTGCGCCAGCAGGTCTTTTTTCGGTGCCGGATAGGAATGTTGTTCGCCCGGCCGCGGGTCGATTTCGACAAACAAACCGCCTTTTCTCAGGGTTTGTTTGTCCAATAATTTCAAACAGCCGTCGCGATAGCAAAGAAAAAAATCGTAATTACTTCTCTCGGCAGCAGAAAAAAGTGTCAAAGGGAATTCCAAGCGCTCGGCCAGCGCCTGCAGCGAGCTGTCGACCAGATCGGCATACAATAGGGCAATATTGCTCATCGAATAACGCCGGGTAAGGGTTACACCCTCCCTCGGCCTAGCTCTAGTTTATTCGGTGGAAACCGCTTCCTCTTGATTTTTCAAAGCCGCATCCAAAGTATGCCAAGCCAGGGTTGCACATTTGACCCGGGCCGGATACTCGCGTACTCCGGCCAATACCGCCAATTTACCTAGCGCTTCCAGGTTGATTTCCTCCGTTTTACCGGTGGTCATTTCATGGAATTGCTTGAATAGCGTCTCCGCTTCGTCTTCCGTCATGCCTTTGACGATTTCGGTCATCAAAGACACCGAAGCCGTTGAAATTGCGCAACCCGAGCCCTGAAAACTGGCATCTTTAATCACATGGTCGTCTATTTTCAAAAACAAGGTCAGCTTGTCGCCGCACAAGGGATTGAAACCGTTCACCCGGCGGTTGGCATCCTCCATGATGCGGAAGTTGCGCGGATTGCGGTTGTGATCGAATATGACCTCTTGGTATAGGTCCCTCAGTTCTTCAAACATTAGCCAAATACCTCTATTAAGGATTTGATGCCTTGCATCAATACGTCAATTTCTTCACGGGTATTGTACATCGCGAACGAAGCCCGCGCGGTGGCCGGTACCCCGTAAAAATCCATGACCGGCATCGCGCAATGGTGGCCCGCGCGGATCGCGATGCCCAGACTGTCCAGCATCGTGCCGATATCGTGCGGATGAATATGGTCCAGCGTGAACGACAGGATACCGCCCTTATGCTGCGCCTGGCCAACGATATTCAGGCCTTTGATTTGCTCGGCTTGTTCAGTCGCGTAAGCCAACAATTCGGCCTCGTAAGCGGCGATATTGTGCATGCCGATAGTGTTCAGATAGTCGATGGCAGCCCCCAAACCGATGACTTCGGCTATCGCCGGCGTACCGGCCTCGAATTTCCGCGGCACGCCGGCATATTCGGTTTTTTCGAAAGTCACCGTGCGTATCATATCGCCCCCGCCTTGGTACGGCGGCATGGCTTCCAGCAGCGCTTTTTTTCCATAGACGACGCCGGTACCGGACGGCGCGTACATTTTGTGCCCGGAAAAAACATAAAAATCGCAATCCAAAGCCTTGACATCCACCGGCATATGCGGGATGGCCTGAGCACCATCCAGTAAAACCGGAATATTTTTCGCATGGGCTGCGGCAACGATTTGCTCCACCGGATTAATCGTACCCAACGCATTAGACATGTGGGCGATAGAGACCAGTTTGGTGTTATCGCCCAGCAACTTTTCGAATTCTTCGAAAATTAATTCGCCCTTTTGAGTCATCGGCGCCACCTTTAGCACCGTCCCGATCTGTTGGCACAACATCTGCCACGGCACAATGTTGGCGTGGTGCTCCATGGCGCTAATCAGGATCTCGTCTCCGGCTTTGAGCTGCGAGCGGCCGTAACTTTGCGCAATCAAATTGATGCCTTCCGTCGCCCCGCGCACAAAGATGATTTCCTTCTCGCTAGCGGCATTGATGAATGCCCTGACCTTCTCCCGCGTCGCTTCGAAACGATCGGTGGATCGTTCGCTTAGCGTATGCACGCCGCGATGGATGTTGGCGTAATCGTGCGAATAAACGTGGGCAATCGTATCAATCACCGTCCGTGGCTTCTGACTGCTGGCCGCGTTGTCAAGATACACCAGCGGCTTGTTGCGTACCTTTTCCTGCAGAATCGGAAAATCGGCACGGACTCGTTCGATTGGAAATGTGGTCATTGCTAAAATTTGTCTCTATTTAAAAAACTGGGTTCTTTTGATCGATCATGTAAGTCCGCATAAACAAGCCGCCGTTTTGTGCAAGGACGGCTTTACAGTTCCATGGTCGGAAAGCGCGCCAATAACTGCCGCAACAGCAAGGCTTTCAGCTCCGCGTTTTCGACCTTGTCGATCATTTCGTTCGCAAACGCAAAGGTCAGAACGTTTCTAGCGGCGTCTTCGTCCAGACCGCGCGATTGTAGATAGAATACCGATTTCTCTTCCAGCTGTCCGACAGTCACCCCGTGCGAACATTTGACGTCGTCGGCGTAAATCTCTAGCTGCGGTTTGGCATCGACTTCGGCGTCCGCGGACAACAGCAGATTCCGATTATTCATCTCGGAATCCGTCTGCTGGGCGTCTTCGGCCACAACAACGCGGCCTTGAAACACCCCTCGCGCCCTTTTATCCAGCACGCCTTTATAAAACTCACGGCTTACGCCTTGCGGTTTCAAATGATTAATCCGGGTATGGTTGTCGATATGCTGTCGGCCGCCACCGACATACAAGCCATTTACGTAGCATTCGGCGGCCAATTCCAAATCACTGCGTATATCGCTCCTGGCTAATAAGCCGCCAAAGGCGAAATTATGATGGCTAAGCCGGCTGTTGGGCGCTTGTTTGGCATAGGTACCGCCAAAGTGGCAAGCCTTGCCGCCTTCAAACTGCAGTTTGTGCAGCGTCAAGCCGGCCCCATGCCCCAAAAAGCATTCGTTGACCACCGCGGAAAAATAAGCATCCGGGCATCCGATGTAGGTTTCGATGATTTCCGCTTCCGCGCATTCATCGAGCACCAACAGATTGCGGCTGGCCGCCAAGGCATCGCTTGCATTTACCACATGCAAGATTTGCAAAGGCTTGCCCAATCGCCGTTTAGCGCCAATTTCAATCACGACGCCGTCGCCAAACCACGCGCCGTTGAAAGCGATCAAGCTGTGCTCGCCATTTCCAACCGCTGTTCCCAAGCGCTTTTGCGCGGCGGCGGGATGGCTGCGCAGGTTTTGTATCGACACGTCGTCCGGCAGACCGCTCAGGCGAGACAGCGCTTCCGAAAAAAGCCCATTGACCAACACGATGCTCCAGGCGTTCTCCAATCGATAGTCAGCCAACCAAGCTTCATCGACCGACATCGCTTGAACCGGCGCAAACAGGGTCTTAGTCAATAACGATAAATTGGTGTATCGCCATTCTTCGTCACGCGGATTCGGAAAACCGTGAGCCTCGAACGCTTTTATTCCGTCCTCCCTAAATTGCTGCAACCAAGGTAGATCCTTACCCGGCAACGACGCGACAGCGGAATGATAAGCCGTTAAATAGGAATAAGTGGACTGATCCGCCGTTATCATGCCGCTTGCCCTTCCAGCCAACTGTAGCCTTTTTCCTCCAATTCCAGCGCCAGCTCCGGCCCGCCGCTCTTGGCGATGCGGCCTTCCGCCAGAACGTGTACCACGTCGGGCTTGATGTAGTTCAGCAGTCGCTGGTAATGGGTAATCATCAAGAACGCGCGGTCCGGCGAACGCAAGGAATTCACGCCTTCGGCGACGATGCGCAAGGCGTCGATATCCAAACCGGAATCGGTTTCGTCCAGTATGCACAGCTTAGGCTCCAACACCGCCGCCTGCAGAATTTCATTGCGTTTTTTCTCGCCGCCGGAAAAGCCTTCGTTGACCGCACGGTACAAGAATTTTTCATCCATTTGCAATAATTTGACTTTGCTTTTGACCAAGGTTAGAAAGTCCATCGCATCGACTTCCGGCAGGCCATGATGTTTTCGCATCGCGTTCAAGGCCGCCTTCAGCAAGTAAATGTTACTGACTCCCGGAATTTCGACCGGATATTGGAAGGCCAAAAACACCCCTTCACGCGCACGTAGTTCCGGTTCCATCTCCAGCAGGTCTCTACCGTTGTAAGTCACTTTGCCCTCGGTGACGGTATAACCCGATTTTCCGGACAGAACATGGGACAAGGTGCTTTTACCCGCACCATTTGGCCCCATGATGGCATGCACTTCACCTGGTTTGATATCCAGAGACAAACCTTTCAAAATGGGTTTGTCGCCGACTGAAACATGCAAATTTTGTATGCTAAGCATTTTTCTGATTCTCTATAATTAAGAAATTTCGCGATGAGCGTGTTTGGGTATAGCCGTGCCGTTTGCTAAAACCGTTTGACAAATGGCACCTAGCGGCAGATGACTCAAATTTTTCTCGGAAAACGGGTTTTGCAATTCGAAACCGATTCGATCCAAGGATAGCAATGGGTAAGCGACCAAAGCCGTGATAAACGTCGACATTACCCATCCGGACTCGATCAATGACAACGGCAACAAGAATAAATAAAGCAAAATAAAGCGCCGCGTCTTGATCGCGTAAACCAAAGGCATCGGGGTTTTCAATATGCGTTCACAACCGCCTACGTAATCGATCAACAATGCACGTTGTTTTTCAAGCTCGGCCACGATGATGGCATCGAGTTGACGGTTAACTCGCGCCAGTTCGAGCAAACCGGTTATATTTCCGCTAACCCACATCGGCATATGTTGAGCTTGTTTTAACTGGATCATTTCAGCGTCGCTCAGCAAATCTTTGAGCTCGTCGAACATCGATTGTTGGCGCAATGATTCCTTAACCGAAAACGGAAAAGTCATAATCCATTTTGTCATTTCCCGTCGCCATTGTTCGTCGGTGGCTCCGTAATTCCAAGCCATCAACAGCAAATTCCGACTCTGATTGACGATTCCACCCCATAATTTTCGCGCCTCCCACCACCGATCATGACCGGCGTTGGTTCTGAAAACCAATACCAAACCCAATACGGCGCCGATATATTCGAAAGGTGTGATATCCAGATGCGGAAATGGATAAAGGCGCTCGTTGGCCAGAAGCACGATCCAGTTATAACAAACGACGGTCAGCACGCCTGGGATGATTCTCGGCGTAACCGAGCCCCGCCAGGCCAATGCGCCGCGAAAAAATCCCGGATGTTCTTCCCGATTAAAAATCTGGCCCGAAAGCTCCGATTTACGCTGCCAAGATCGCAACACAAGCACTCCTTATCCGACAGCCCCTTCCAAACTTATTCCCAGCAACGCTTGCGCCTCTACAGCGAACTCCATCGGCAGCTCCTTGAACACTTCTTTACAAAAACCGTTGACGATCATCGACACCGCGTCTTCCGGCGACAAGCCGCGTTGCTGACAGAAAAACAACTGATCTTCGCTGATTTTGGAGGTCGTCGCCTCGTGCTCGACTTGCGCGGAAGGTTGCTTGACCTCCACGTAAGGAAAAGTATGCGCGCCGCATTTATCGCCGACCAACAATGAATCGCACTGGGTATGGTTGCGCGCATTGCTCGCCGACTTGGCGACTTTGACCAGACCGCGGTAGGTATTTTGCGCACGGCCCGCGGATATACCCTTGGACACAATGGTACTGCGGGTGTTTTTGCCGATGTGTATCATCTTGGTG
The DNA here is from genome assembly GCF_054172045.1 of Methylomonas sp. MgM2. Classification (NCBI taxonomy): domain Bacteria; kingdom Pseudomonadati; phylum Pseudomonadota; class Gammaproteobacteria; order Methylococcales; family Methylococcaceae; genus Methylomonas; species Methylomonas sp. MgM2. The sequence continues at coordinate 133,055 of NZ_JBSYXO010000003.1, forward strand.
CCTGTATCGGCTTGCTGCAGATTATTGGTCAAGGCCACCGAATAAAACTCGCCGACCGAATCGTCTCCGAGCAAGACGCAGCTAGGATATTTCCAAGTGATGGCCGAACCGGTCTCGACTTGAGTCCACGACACTTTGGAATTATGGCCGCGGCATTCGGCACGCTTGGTAACAAAATTATAAATACCGCCTTTGCCGTCTTTGTCGCCCGGATACCAGTTCTGTACGGTCGAATATTTGATTTGGGCGTTATCCAATGCGACCAATTCGACCACGGCCGCATGCAACTGGTTTTCGTCGCGCATGGGGGCGGTACAGCCTTCCAAATAAGACACATACGAGCCTTCGTCCGCGATGATCAGTGTGCGCTCGAATTGACCGGTATTGGCGGCATTAATCCGAAAATAGGTCGACAACTCCATCGGACACCGCACGCCTTTGGGAATGTAAACGAAGGAGCCGTCGGTGAACACCGCCGAATTCAACGCCGCAAAGAAATTGTCGCCCGGCGGCACGACGGTGCCGAGATATTGTTGAACCAAATCCGGATAATCGCGCAAGGCTTCCGAGATCGGGCAGAAAATCACACCGGCTTCTTTCAGTTTTTCTTTGAAAGTAGTAGCAACGGAAACGCTGTCGAACACGGCATCGACTGCAATGCCGGCCAAGCGTTCTTGTTCATCCAATGGGATGCCGAGTTTTTTATAGGTTTCCAGCAACTCCGGATCCACCTCATCCAAACTCTTTGGCCCGTCTTTTTTTGACTTCGGCGCCGAATAATAACTAATAGCCTGGTAATCGATCGGATCGATTTTAAGTTGCGCCCAGTCGGGCTCAGACATCGTTTGCCAGTGACGAAACGCTTTTAGCCGATATTCCAACATAAACTCGGGCTCGTTTTTGACTATAGATAATCGACGAATCACATCTTCATCCAAACCGGGCGGAAATGTCTCGGCTTCGAGCTCGGTAAAAAAACCTTGTTTATATTTCTGACTGATCAGATGTTCGATCTCTTGTGCTGTAGCTGACATAGGCGCTCTTGATAAATTTAACGATATAAGCGATTGACGGGAATGCTGACTTCGTCCGGCTGCTTGAACGGCATGATCATATCGGCCAAAGTCACGGATTCCAGCGCATGCGCAATCTTCTGGTTAATTAAATGCCAGTTGCCTTGAATCCGACAGCCGCTGGCTTGATCGCAGCCTTTGTGCGATATGGAACACTCGGTCAACGCAATCGGTCCCTCCAACGCACTGATGACGGTCGCAACCGAAATTTTTTCCGGATCCCTCGCCAAGCTATAACCGCCTTTGGCGCCGCGTGTCGAAGACAAAACACCCGCCCTCGCTAAAATCTTCAATATTTTACTCACAGTCGGCAACGCAATTCCCGTTGTTTCGGCAAGCTCCAATGCACCATGTATCCGGCATTGGTCCTTGGCGATAACACTTAGAATCACTGTTGCGTAATCTGTCAGTTTACTTAGCTTTAGCATGATAATTCCTTAATTGGGACTATTTTAGTCTTATTTAATTCCCGAGTAAAGACCTAGGTTATTCTTGTATGCCGTTTGGCTCCGTCAGACAGATTTTTTCACGAATGGAACCTTACAACGAAAATCGAATCACAAAATTAAGCAAATTTTCAACCAAGTTAGCCACCGTAGATTAAATATAATGTATAAAGGGCGTATTACCTGGCATTGGCATTAATCATCAAATGCCGAAAATTCAAATGCAACAAACGGCATTCGTCCATTGAGTTTGATATTTATTAATCGTTTCGAGAAACTATTTGTGAATACGCGCCGATTCTTTCCAATGTTCTTGCTACTGTCTTTGCTTGTCCAAGCCGACATTAGTGCCGCACCTTCCTCAAACGAAGAGAACGTTTCCGAAGCAATTACCACACTGCTCACAACTAAGCAGAACGTGCTGTTGGTAAAATCCGATTTTTCCGCTCAATTCGACCAATTGAGCAACCTTTACCGATTAAATGACAACCAATTGTTATGGCTCGGCAAAAATTATTCTTTATCCACGATTGAAAAGGCTTTATCGCTTTTAGCAAAGGCCGACGAGGACGGGCTAGACCCCAAGGACTACGACACCGAAATCTTGCGCCAGCATTTCGAACTCGCTGCGACCATACCGGAGAATGCAGTCCACGAGCTAGCAAAATTTGACACCGCCCTGTCCATATCATTATTGCGCTTTATTAATGACTTACATAACGGCAAAGTTAGACCGCAGGAATTCGGTTACCCCGCCGAATTTGGGAACAAAACAGCATTGAATGCGGCAATGCTGATTAAGCAAAGCCTCGAACAAGACACTCTAGAACAAATCCCGGCAGCCGCGGCTCCTCAGTATGAGCAATACCGTAAATTGAAACAGGCTTTAAGCAAATATCGCAAAGCATCTAGGGAGACTAATTTTCAAACGTTAATGATCGACAAACCCTTACGCCCAGGCGATTATCACCCCCAAATCCCCGAGTTGCACCGCCGCCTCATTACACTTGAGTTACTGCCTCCGACGCCAACCAATCCGAAAACCTCATCGGAGAAACGTTACTCCAAGTCGCTTGTGGAAGCGGTAAAAGAATTCCAACGCACAAACGGCCTCCAAGTCGATGGCATCATCGGTCAGCGTACGGCTGAACTGCTTAATCTTTCTACCGAGCAAAAGATCCAGCAAATTGAGTTAGGCATGGAACGATTGCGGTGGCTACCCGATAATTTAAACGGCCCGTTGATTGTAGTGAACATCCCTGCGTATCGGCTTTGGGCATTCGATTCATTGAATGCCCCGGAAATGTTAAGCATGAAGGTCATTATCGGCAAAGCCTTGAGAAATCAGACGCCCGTGTTGTTTGAACCAATGAAGTATCTGGAGTTCATGCCTTACTGGAACATCCCTAGAAGTATCATGACCAAGGAAATATTACCCAAGCTGTATAACAACTGGGGATACTTACAAAACCAAGATATCGAACTGGTTCAAGTATACGAGGGCAATTCCGGATCTTGGGACAATATTTTCGATGACATAAAACGCGGCCGAGTGCGCGCGCGCCAGCGCCCCGGCAAAAAGAACCCGCTTGGCAAAGTGAAGTTTATCTTCCCGAACAAAGCCGACGTTTACCTGCACGACACTTCGACACCCAGTTTATTTAATCGAAGCCGCCGCGACTTCAGTCACGGCTGCGTCAGAGTTGAAAAAGCCGAAAAGCTGGCCGAATTTGTACTCGGACATCAGCCGAACTCCGCATGGAACCAAGAAAATATTCGAGAGGCAATGGATGGCCCCAAAACCCGTCGCGTCCCCTTAAAAAACGCCATTCCCGTATTGTTTTTCTACACCACAGTCTTTATCGACCAGGACGACCGCCTAAATTTTTACCCGGACATATACGATCAAGACGCCGCCTTAGAAAAAGCCTTGGGCAGGTTCCCTTATCCGGGAAACAGTAGCGTATTAACGGCACGCCGGTCTAATAGCGGTTAACATTGCCGGTCGAAAGACGCGCCGACGGGATTGCGCCTTAGGATATCGTCCAAAATAACTTCCCGATATGGCAATAGTCACTGGGGACGTACCGAATGAGGATGTCGGCAGCAAGGATGCTGCCGTCGAGCCTCCACGGAAGGGTTCACGGCGTTCCTCATTCGGTATGCCCCAGGGTTCGCACCGGCAAAACGGGAAGTTGTTTTTGGCTTAATCCTTAGAACGGATTACCAAGTTCTGAATTTTCCGGTATCGAGATGAACAAAGTCCGATTTCGGGTAATAACCCACACCACCGCGGCGCAAGGACAATGCTGCGTCCCGGATATGCCTGATATCGTAGCCTTCTAAACGAATGTCAATCGCTCTGCCTTGCATGTGCAAACTGTTATTGGCAACTCCGGAACTATGACTACGTAGTTCAGCATTGGTTTGCGGCGAACGATAACCGGAAATGATATGAAATGGACGATTTATATGCAGCATTAGCTTCAATTCATGCAATTGATCGAGCAACGCAGTATCTATCGGAAACACATCACCCGTACGGAAATCCCTTAACAGAAAGTTAATCTCCTGCAAAGCCGATTTAACATAACGGCCTTTTTCAAAGTAGGTTAATTTCAGTTTGTCGCCGGTATGGGTATTTTCAAACGCCAATGTTTTATGTATTGGAAAGCGAGCCTTTGCAGCCTCGGCCATAAGAGGCGAACCCAATGTCAATAACGACCCGCAGGCCAAATTTCGAATAAAACGGCGCCTGGACAAAACGACGTCACTGTCGTCACTGGTTCGGTTTACTAAAATTCGTTGCAGCATAGTGTTTGTAAAATCTTAACTTCCGTAAACAAGATAGAATAAATTATCAATAAAATCAATTATAAATCACAAAAACATCATCTTTTACCTTCGCTGTTACAGTATCACATATATCTAAAAAACACCCGCTACATACTCGAATTTGTCGTCTCATTCACTTTTGACAAACTATCTTATTGCTTATTGATCTTCAAAAAAATATAATCCGGCCCTTTTTCTAGTTCGCTGCTTCCCACAATCACATTGACAACCCGAAAGAAATGACAAGCCATATTATGCCCACATATGCTCGCCAGGCAGTCACATTCGAGCGCGGCGAAGGCGCTTGGTTATGGGACTGCAACGGCAATCGCTATCTCGACGCTTTAGCCGGCATCGCCGTATGCAATCTTGGTCATGCCCACCCGGCGATTCATAGTGCCATCTGTCGGCAAAGCCAAAAACTGATACATACCTCGAATCTATACGGCGTAGCGCTGCAAGAAGAATTGGCGGACAGCTTATGCCGGCTTAGCGGCATGGAAAACGTCTTCTTCTGCAATTCCGGTGCCGAAGCGAACGAAGCCGCAATCAAAATTGCGCGTAAACATGGCCATCAACAAAGAATAGAACATCCTGTCATCATTACGATGGACAAAAGCTTTCACGGTCGCACCATGGGCGCACTGAGCGCGACCGGAAATGCAAAGGTGAAACAAGATTTTGCCCCGTTATTAGAAGGCTTTGTCCACGTACCATTTAACGACATCGAGGCGCTCGATTCGGCGATCAAGCGTAACGAAAACGTCGTCGCGGTGATGGTCGAGCCCATTCAAGGCGAAGGCGGTGTCAATATTCCCGATAGCGATTATCTTAATAAGATTCGCAAATTATGCGACGACTACGGCTTATTAATGATGCTGGACGAAATCCAAACCGGAATCGGCCGTACCGGGCGTTTTTTGGCTTATCAGCACAACGGCATTTTGCCGGACGTCTGCACCTTGGCCAAAGCCTTGGGCAATGGCCTGCCTATCGGCGCGTGCATGACCCATGGTAAAGCGGCAGACATTTTGGTTGCCGGCAACCACGGCTCCACCTTCGGCGGCAATCCGCTGGCATGTAGCGCGGCATTGGCAGTTATCGAGACATTACAGTCAGGCGATTTGATTGCCGGCGCGGAACACAAGGGCGCCTTGATTTGCGAAGCGCTCGCCAAAAGAACGGAAGCGAATACTCACGTAGTTTCCATCCGGCACAAAGGTTTGATGATAGGCATCGAGCTCGACAAGCCTTGCGGCGAGCTAGTAGCCAAAGCACTGCAAAAGGGGCTGCTAATCAACGTTACCGCAGACACCACGATACGCTTATTGCCCCCGCTACTGATTACTGAAGAACAAATTGCATTGTTGACCGAAATCCTGTCGACGCTCATACAAGAACAATTTCATTAGTGACACTATGCGACCCAGACATTTCACCAGCCTGCTGGATCTAAGCAGGGACGAGTTGTACCATCTGATTCAGAGGGCCATTGACTTAAAGATCAAACGCGATCCGGATTTTCAGCCGCTGAAAGGCAAAGTACTGGCGATGATATTCGAAAAATCGTCTACTCGCACGCGCCTTTCGTTCGAAGCCGGCATGGTACAGTTCGGCGGCAGCGCGATCTTTCTATCTCCGCGGGATACACAGCTTGGGCGGGGCGAGCCGCTGGAGGACAGCGCCAAAGTGATTTCCAGCATGGTCGACTGCATCATGCTGCGCACACACGCTCACGAAACCGTTACCACATTCGCGCAATATTCGCGGGTTCCGGTCATTAATGGCCTGACAGACTTACTGCATCCATGCCAATTGTTAGCCGACATGCAAACCTATTTTGAACACCGCGGCGACATCGCCGGCAAAACGGTCACCTGGATCGGCGATGGCAATAATATGTGCCATTCGTATATCAACGCCGCACGTCAGTTCGATTTCAAGCTCAATATCGCATGCCCCCTCGATTACCGGCCGGAACAAAGTATCGTCGATCCCGCTGCCGATAGAGTGGCATTTTTCAACACTCCGGAACCGGCAGCGCGTAACGCCGATTTGATCGTTACCGATGTATGGGCCAGTATGGGTCAAGAAGAAGAGCAAAAAAATCGCGAGTTTGCTTTTCGCGACTTTCAAGTGACCAGTCAAGTCATGCAAGCCGCGAATCCGGATGCGCTGTTCATGCACTGCTTACCCGCTCACCGTGGCGAGGAAGTCGCAGCCGCCGTAATCGACGGACCACAAAGTGTTGTTTTCGCTGAGGCGGAAAATCGATTGCATGCACAAAAAGCCCTGCTCGAATTTCTAATCTGCCGATAATTTCGCTAGAATTGGACCTTTTGAGTTTGCTGACAGAGAGTGTCATTGTGAAAAAAATTATTGCCCGTATTCTTGTTTTACTTGCAACCAGTAGTCTAGCGCAAGCGAGAACCGGTTATGTAACGGATAAGGTTGACCTGCCGCTACGTAGCGGCGAGAGTGAGCGTAGCCGGATAGTTAAGATGCTTCCAAACGGTATGTCTCTCACCATTCTGGGAGATAATACCGAAAACGGTTATACCTACGTTCAAGCCGCAAACGGCGCCGAAGGTTATATTCTGACCCGCTACATTAGCTACGAGCCAAGCGGACGCAACCAATTGGAAGCGGCGAACAAGAAACTGGAAGCCGCCCTGGAAGAAAACAAGCGTTTAATGGAAGCTCGAACGAACGGCGACGAGGCCAGCAAAGAGAGGGACAAGCTCAGTGCGGAACTCAGCGAACTACGGCAAACTGCTGCTAACGCCATACAGTTAAAACAGCAACGGGACCAATTGCAAGAACGCGTCGTAACTGTTGAGCGCGAATTGCAGCAATTGAAACGCGAAAATCTCGCCATGACCGACAGTACCAACCAAGATTGGTTTTTGTACGGTGGAGGGCTGGCGTTGTTCGGGGTACTGTTGGGTTATATTCTGCCGAAACTGAGTTGGCGCCGCCGCTCAAGCGGTTGGGACACCTTTTGATTTTTTAACGGATTTAAGCGCAGGTTCGCGCTACAGTTGACGCAATACTTTTCACCGCGGCAGTTTTAAGCGGCCGCCATTTGCTTTCAGTTGGAAATTACCATGCCTGTATACCGTTCTCATACCACTACTCAAGGCCGCAATATGGCGGGCGCTCGCGCGCTGTGGCGAGCCACCGGCATGAAAGAAGGCGACTTCGACAAGCCGATTATCGCGATTGCGAACTCCTTCACCCAGTTCGTGCCCGGCCATGTGCATCTGAAAAACCTCGGGCAACTGGTGGCGCGCGAGATAGAACAAGCGGGCGGCGTCGCGAAAGAATTCAACACCATTGCGGTGGACGACGGCATTGCGATGGGTCACGACGGCATGTTGTATAGCTTGCCCAGCCGCGATTTGATCGCCGACAGCGTCGAGTACATGGTCAATGCCCACTGCGCCGATGCCTTGGTCTGCATTTCCAATTGCGACAAGATCACACCCGGCATGCTGATGGCGGCTATGCGCCTGAATATCCCGGCGATCTTCGTATCCGGCGGCCCGATGGAAGCCGGTAAAGTCCGCTTGGCCGATACCGCCGAAATCAAAAAGCTGGATTTGATCGACGCCATGGTGATGGCGGCCGACAGCAAAGTATCCGATAGCGATTTGGCGGCTGTCGAGCGCTCCGCCTGCCCGACTTGCGGTTCCTGTTCCGGCATGTTCACCGCCAATTCGATGAACTGTTTGACCGAAGCTCTGGGCCTGTCCCTGCCGGGCAACGGTACCTTAGTCGCCACCCACGCCGACCGCGAAACTTTATTCAAACAGGCCGGGCGGCGTATCGTCGAATTGGCCAAACAATACTACGAACAAAACGATGAATCGGTGCTACCGCGTTCGGTAGGTTTCAAAGCCTTCGAAAACGCCATTGCGCTGGACATTGCGATGGGCGGCTCGACCAACACCATTTTGCATTTGCTGGCCGTTGCTCAAGAAGCCGGTATCGATTTCACGATGGCGGACATAGACCGCATGTCCAAAGCGGTGCCGCAGTTGTGCAAGGTGGCACCGAACACCAACAAATACCACATCGAAGACGTGCACCGGGCCGGCGGCATCATGGCCATTCTGGCCGAACTGAACCGGGCCGGTAAATTACACACCGACGTGCCCACAGTCCATGCCAAAACCCTGGGCGACGCCTTGGCGCAATGGGACCTGATGGGAAATACTAGCGATGCGGTCAAAACCTTTTATCTGGCAGGCCCCGGCGGCATTCCAACCCAGACCGCCTTCAGCCAGGACGCGCGTTGGCCCAGTCCGGACCTGGACCGCGCCGAAGGCTGCATCCGCTCCTTCGATCACGCCTTCAGCAAAGAAGGCGGCTTGGCAGTGTTGTACGGAAACATCGCGCTGGACGGCTGCGTCGTGAAAACCGCCGGCGTCGACGATAGCCTGTTGGTATTCGAAGGCTGTGCCCACGTGGTCGAGTCGCAAGACGAAGCCGTTGAAAACATACTGAACGACAAGGTCAAGGCCGGCGATGTGGTGGTCGTGCGCTACGAAGGCCCTAAAGGCGGCCCGGGGATGCAGGAAATGCTGTACCCGACCAGCTATATCAAGTCCAAAGGCTTGGGCAAGGCCTGTGCTCTTTTGACCGACGGCCGCTTTTCGGGCGGCACATCCGGCCTGTCGATCGGCCATTGTTCACCGGAGGCGGCGGCGGGCGGCGCCATCGGCTTGTTGAAAAACGGCGACCGCATTCGTATCGACATTCCCAATCGCTCGATCAACGTTTTGCTATCCGACGAGGAATTGGCCCAGCGCCGCGCGGAACAGGACAAGCAGGGCTGGAAACCCGTCAAGCCCCGCACGCGCAAGGTTTCGGTGGCTCTCAAGGCCTACGCCCACTTTGCCACATCCGCCGACAAGGGCGCGGTGCGGGATTTGTCACAGCTTGAAGATCAATAAACAAACGGGCGACACGCCTGATAATTGTTAATTGAGCTAACTCATCTGAAGGTTCGGAAATAAAGCCGCCAACTAAACTTACGAACCCTTGGCAATGGATCAAAGCCTTTTTCGACGTTGAAAATAGCTGAATAAACCCAATACGCTACCGAAAAACCAGACCGCTCCCGGAATCGGCACGGGCGACGAGGCCACATCTAAGGTGTAGCCCATGCTACTTTTATACCTATCCCCGCCAGAATTACCTCCAAGCAGAACGACATAGATCTCGCCTTCTTGCGCCGTGAATGTCACGGTGCTTTGGTCTCCATGAGTCAAGTAAAAAATATGGTCGGAACCAAATGGATCATCCTTTTGTGCTGGTTGATGAGCCTCTGGAAAGTAATTAGAATTCCAGTAGCCGTAATGACTCATGGTTGACAAGTAATTGTAATCAACATAGTCATAAACCGGGACGGGGTTACCATCTGCGTCGCAACACTCGTCGTGCGAATATTCATAGACAGTTTTCGGATGCAGTTGATCAGCCCCGGAGTAAACAGTGATCCCAAAGTTCTGCCAACTTAAAGGATCAATATTGCTGACAGTAAGAGTGACCTGTTGAGTCAAGTCTGATTTAATTAATCCAAGATCCATCGAGTACATCGTACCTATTTCACCATCGAACCAGCCACCCGGGGAGGTATCTATATCCGCCCACACTGCGTATGAATCGTGCGCATTTTGGCTGGATACTGATTCTGTCTTACCAACTGCCTCCAAATTCACCGCCCAGTTCGCAAATCTAAGTTCGCGGTAATTCAAACCAAAGGGTAAATGTCCCTCATCAGTACCCACCCAAGCAACCGGCTCGCCAGTACCATAGTCGGAACGAGTGTACCCATCATCGCCATCACCATCGGTACCGATATTCGAAGCGTATTGGTTATAAGTGTTGTACATCACATTCGCCGAGGCTTGGCCTACAAGACCCAATAAACCGAAAACACAGATTGGTAGATAGCGCTTTTCGATAAATAACGATTTCCGCATAATTTCTCCTTGTGAAAGAGCACAATAACAACAACGTTTTGCAACGCCGACGCTTATTCGAAGCATCGTACCGGCGTCGGTATGAATAGTTTTTCAAAGCAATAACAAACGCCGACCGTAATTTGCGGCAGCGCACCTAACATGCAAACTATGGACCAATCACTGAAAAACAGCACACCTACTCGTGTAACCTCTTCACCCTCCCGCTCGATTAAAACGCCATTGCCCCAGTGTCGTTACAAATCAACAGCTCGATACACACCGTGACACCAACTCATGTCTAGTCGTCATATGAGCGAAATCACACATCCCGCTCGGAAAATAAGTGAAATCCCGGCCTTATAAGCACGACGCCCTGAAATGAAAACTCGAGCACTAGTAAAGCTTGAAATCGTTACAAGGCTTCAATGCATCGCGTGATACACTTTAGCGAATTTGTGAGGCGCGATCGTTTCGCAAATGCGCAATATGTTTACGTCCCGTTCGATACAAACGACTTTATAAAGCTTGGCTTTAATGAAACGATTTTTCCTGCTAATCATTTCAATCTGGAAACAACAACTTAAAATCTACGCCATGGCCGCGCTAACCGGGGCGGCCATCGGCGTATTCTTGCTGGCTCCCAGCTACGATTACATCAGCTCCAGAGAAAACAACGCCGACCCTCTTTCTTCTTTGGAGTATGTCTTTACTCAGATAGGTGAAATTGTAAGCGGCGATCTCAACCAAAATAACCTACTGATGTTTTACGCCGAAATCGGGGCGATGTTGGGTTTGGCATCATTGTGGTTTTACAAGCAAGTGCACAAACGCTTGTCTCACCTGGAGTCTTTAAACTCGGAACTGGATAAAGACCTGCCTTCGATTATTCGCCAAGGCGAAGGCCCACTATTGGAATTTAAATCCTCGCTACGCTGGGACATGATCGAACAACGTATTAACCGGAATTTGGAAAATGTCGTGCTAAAAACGTTAGCCGGTTTTTTCAATAGCCACGTCGGCGGCACATTGTTAATCGGGGTAAGCGATAACGGTGAAATCATCGGCCTCGAACAGGATTACCAAACCTTGAAAAAGCCCAACCAGGACGGTTTCGAACAAACATTGATGACATCGATTTCCAGTAATTTAGGCGCCGATCTTTGTCCGTCCGTACACGTACTCTTTCATGTCGTCGATAGCAAAGACGTCTGCCGGGTTATCGTGTCGCCGGCCTATAGACCGGTGTTTTTACAACAAGGCAATTTACCGAAATTATTTGTACGTACCGGCGGCGGAACTCGCGACTTAAACGTTCAGGAAGCCATAGAATATGCCAATGGCCGTTGGAAAAAAAACCGCAGCCGTATCGACGGCATACATTTTTAAATAAAAACAATAACAATGAATCAAAACACGCAGACTACTTCCGAATCCAACTTATCGCCCGTCATTTTATTTGCCGGCACGCTGTTTCTCAGCGCATTGCTGATGTTCGCGTTGCAGCCGATGTTCGGCAAACTGCTACTACCCTTGTTAGGCGGCACACCGGCGGTATGGAATACCTGTATGGTGTTTTATCAGACCTTGCTTTTCGGCGGCTATTTTTATGCGCATTGGTTAAGCCGCCATGCCGGAGATCAACGTCAAATACAAATACATACGGCGCTGATGATTTTCAGCGTGTTAGCGCTACCCGTAGCGCTTCCGGCAGATCCAAGTCCGCCGACCGAAACCAATCCCACGTTCTGGTTGATCTGGACATTGTTCTTAGCCATCGGCCTGCCGTTTTTCGTGGTATCCACAACGGCTCCGTTACTGCAAAAATGGTTCTCGCATTTGGGCCATCACAGCAGCCATGATCCTTATTATCTTTATGCCGCCAGTAATGCCGGCAGCCTGTTGGCCCTGCTCAGCTACCCGTTTCTGATAGAACCGAATATCGGCTTGAGCAATCAACGCCTCGTCTGGAGCATAGGCTACGGCTTGCTTTGCGTGTTGATTCTGGTCTGCGCGGCAACCCTATGGCGCAGCCGGCTTAGCAAAGAAAATGACAATGGCCTCGCAACCGCAAACAATAATGCGGACGAGTCACCTGTACCCGTAACTCAGCAACTGCATTGGCTGGCCTTGGCGTTTGTCCCGTCCAGTTTGTTATTGGGCTTGACCCAATACATCAGCACGGACATCGCCGCCGTACCCTTGCTGTGGATATTGCCGCTGACTCTGTATTTGCTGTCCTTCATCTTGGTGTTTTCCAAATGGGGGCACCGCCTCCATTCGGCTATGCTAGCGGCCCAACCAGCCGTGTTGCTGGTGTTCATAGCCTATTCTTTCATCAACCCGGCCGTATTGCCTTACTGGCTGGATTTGGTCTTGCATTGTTCGGCATTCTTCCTAGCGGTGATGGTGTGCCACGGCGAATTGGCCAAACATAGACCCCATACCCGGCATTTGACTCGTTATTACCTAGTGATGTCATTCGGCGGTATGCTCGGCGGCCTGTTCAATACCTTTGTAGCGCCATTTGTGTTTAACGCGGTTTACGAATATCCGATCATGATCGTCGCGGCCTTGTTCTTACGCCCCGGCTTTTTCAGCGGTCACTGGTTTCTGCAATCCCTGTTCCCGCTATTGCTGTTGATTTTAGGCTTCGGCATTTATTTCAGTACAGATGCCCTATTCGAATATCTGGACATCATCGGCGGCGCCCTGATTTTGCTGGCCGGTTTAACTTATTCGGTACGTCACAGCCCTTTAGGTTTAGGTTCGTTAACGGCAGTGATCTTGGTCTTCGCCATCGGCCTACATAGTATGGCCAGCAATACGCTGTACCAAGACCGGACCTTCTTCGGCGTGCTATCGGTTCGAGAAACCGTCATCCCGGACGAAAACGGCCATCCCGAAAAAGTCCATGAGTTGTACCATGGCACAACTAAACACGGTGCGGAGCGTCTGATTCCGTCAGAAATCACCACCCCTTTAACCTATTACAGCCGGCCCGGTCCGATCGGGCAATTATTCGCGGAGTTCGATAACGAAAATCAAAATTGGCGCATCGGCGCGGTCGGCTTGGGCGCGGGCGCATTGGCCTGTTACACGAAACCCGGTCAGGATTGGCGCTTTTATGAAATCGATCCATTAGTCATCGAGGTCGCACAAGACACCCGATGGTTCCATTATCTGGAACGCTGTAATCCGGCAGCCAAAATGATCGCCGGAGATGGTCGTTTATCCCTTAGCAAAGAAGCCGATCACAGCCTGGATTTGCTAATTATGGACGCTTTCAGTTCCGACGCCGTTCCCACGCATTTACTGACCCACGAGGCGATCGAACTATACTTTGCTAAACTAAAAAACGACGGCTTGCTGGCCTTCCATATTACTAACCGCCATTTGGCTCTGAAAAAAGTTTTGGCCGAACATGCCGAACATTTGCGGTTGTCCGGCCTGTTACAGGAATTCAAACCGACAAACCCGGCTCCATTAATAGTCGCTACCGACTGGGTGGTATTAGCAAAGCAGCCCCAGCGGTTGGAGCGCTTACGGCAGAGTCGTCTCGGCCATTGGCAAAAGCTGCCGTTGACCTTCGATCTGCAACCGTGGACGGACGACTTTACCAATATCGTAGGAATCTGGAAATAGGACGTGACATGTTAATCAGCGAACTCGCCCAACTGTGCAATGCCCGCCCGCTAGGCGGCGATGGCAATGCGTCTATATCATCCGCTGCCGACATCATGTCGGCACAGCATGAGCAAGTGACCGTGCTGAGCGACGGAAAGTATAAAAAACACCTGAAGGATTGTCAGGCTTCTGCCTGTTTTATCTCGGAAGCCTTACTCGACGAAGGCGTGGCTCCCGCCGGGATGACCTTACTGGTCGGCGATGACCCGGAGATGAGTTTTCTGACTGCGGTATCTGTATTGCACCCGGAACCACCCAGGAAAAAGCAGGTTTCGCCGCAAGCCGCATTGGCCGCGGACGTCAAACTAGGCCAAAACATACATATCGGGCCATTTTCCAGCATCGGCGAAGGATCGAGTCTAGGCGACGAAACGGTCGTCGAAGCCGGCGTGCACATTGGCCGCAATGTCGCCATAGGCCGAAACTGCAGGCTGCATCCCGACGTGGTGATTTACGACAATACTGTGATCGGCGATAACGTCACTATTCATGCCGGCAGCATTATCGGGGCCGACGGATTCGGCTACAAATACCGCAACAACCAGCACGTCAAGGTGCCGCACGTCGGCAATGTGGTCATCGACGATAATGTCGAAATAGGCGCCAACACATGCATAGACCGCGGCGCCTTGGGCGCTACCCGCATCGGCTGGGGCAGCAAGATCGACAACCTGGTACAGCTCGGCCATAACAACATAGTCGGCCGCAACGTCATCGTTTGCGGCCAGTGCGGTATTTCCGGCTCATGCGAAATCGGCGACGGCGCGATTCTGGCCGGCAGCGTCGGCGTGGCCGATCACGTCAAGATCGGCAGCCGTGCCGTGGTCATGGCTCGTAGCGGCGTGTCACAAGACATAGACCCCGGCAGCCAGGTTTGGGGCAGTCCGGCCAAGGACAGGAAAGTCATTTGGCGAGAACTGGCTGCGCTGGCAAAATTGCCGGAGCTTTTGCAAATAATCAAAAACCTGGAAAGCCGTTTGAACAAACTGGAAGAAAAAAGCTAAAGCTTTTTTACTCCTAGGCCGAACCGGCCGTAGTGCAATAGCTTTAGCTATTGCACAGAATACTAACGAACGATTAACGAGGAGCCTGCCATGAACGACAAACAACGCGTCGCGGAACACGCCGCCCAACGAATCGAAAACGGCATGCTGGTCGGGCTCGGTACCGGCTCCACAGCCAATTACTTTATCGAGGCTTTAGCTCGCCGCCATCAACAGGAATCGTTGCAAATCCAAGTGGTCGCCAGCTCGGTGGTCAGCGCCATCAAGGCCCATGAACTAGGCTTAGCTCTGCGGGGCATAGAATGTATCGATGTGCTGGATGTTTATGTCGATGGAGCCGATGAGGTCGCGCCGGATTTAACTCTGCTGAAAGGCCGGGGCTCCGATCTAGTCCGCGAAAAACTGTTGGCTAAAGCGGCCAATGCTTTTTGGGTGTTGATCGATCCCAGCAAGGAAGTCGAGTTTATAGGTCAAAATTTCCCGATTCCGATCGAAGTCATGCCCTTTGCTTGGCAATTAGTACAACGCAGTCTTGTCGAAAGTGGTGGCGCCCCGTCTCTGCGCAAGAACGGCGACGGGCTATTTGTGACCTCTTACGGCAGCCTGGTCCTGGATACCAAATTCAATCGCGAGGTAGATCGCAAAACCTTGAACGACACGCTCAACGCCATTCCCGGTATCGTCGAGCACGGGATCTTCTCAAGCCTCGCATCGATTGTATTTTGCGGCGGAGATGGCAAAGTAGATGAACGCTATGCCTAATATTTAGCCGAACCTCTTCCCAAGTCCAGCTCGATTATGCCCGCGGCGAAAAGTGACTAGCTAATACGCCGTATCTAGCTACAACAGACTAACGCCGCTTTTCTCAGTTGTTGTCTAGCTCGTTCATAGTCATCATGTGGCGTTTCAGTATACAGAACGATCATTAATTCCGATGCCGCATCCCCCGATAACCGTTTTAACAATTGCAGCCATTTGGCGTAGTAATCGTTGGAAGTATCGACCGCACCAACCCGATACCAACGCCAAACCAATAAATCTCGATGCGCACTGGTCAACCTCGACTCATCGATCTCGATCGGCCGTTTCATCCAATCCGCCGTTATCTTTGCCTTATGCGTAACATTCCAAACCTTATGCTTTTGCGGGACCAAATAATTTTGCGAATTGACCAACTCGCCCCCCTGGGTTTCGTCACCGAAATTAGCTAGGTAAATCCCAATGGTCGAATTGTCGTCAGCCATAAAGCGCCGAGCATCAGCCATCACGCCCTTAAACTCCGGCCGCCAATCCCAATCCGGTATATCGTTAGCGCCCGCCGGCAAAGCCTCCAATATATCACTGGGAATTCGAGCTTGAACCGCTTGGCGCTTATGCAACGCATCGGCGGTTAACGGCCAAATAATGAGCGATAGCAAAATCACCGGTAACAACGGATATACTCTCGGGTATTGATAGGTTTCTAGGACCGGAGTCTGGGAAACGTTATTAGCCGTCGGGTTTTCATGCCAAAACGATCCGACGTAAAACAGCAACAGCATCACCAATCCGAAGAAAACCCAACCGTAGATAATATGATCGACGCCTGTCGCTAACTTCATGCTACTTAAATGGCCTATCATCACTATCATATAAGCGCGAAGACCATTGGCGAGAATCGGCACCAAAAAAGACGCCAGCATAAAAACAGCGCGTTTAATCAAACTGTTGTAATTAAGATAGGCGTAAACAGTACCCAAAGTAAAAGACGCAATCAGATAACGCAAGCCGCTGCAGCCTTCCACGACCGACCATTGCCCGGAAGTCAATGTAAAAAACGTCCCTTCGCGATAAACGCTAATCCCGGTCAGGCGCAACATTGCTACGACGAAAGTCGCCGTGTAATCCATGAGCCAAGGTATGAATTGCTCGCCGAATGGCACCATAAAAAACAGGAATAACAGCGGGAACAATATCTTAGCGGCGACTCGGGTTCCAACAGTCGCCCAAATACTACTGGTCAAAATGCCAACAACCGCCCACTGTTTTATAACTAAAACATCAACCAAATCCGCGATTAACCATACAAAGCCCCATGCCGACATCGCAATCAGGGCTCCGAAACTAAAGGATGGGATCAAATTTCGATAATTTTCTCGTCGGTTCCAAACCAACCAAACGCTGATCGGCGCCACTAAAAATCCGTGGGCAAATGTCTCCGATCTATTCCAGATAGCGACAATTGACAACCAAGTCGAACTAAACGCGGCTATTGATACAAATACGGCGATCAGCAGTATCAGCATAGGTCGATGCCACTGACTCGGAATATCCAAAATCTTCAGCATTTAAATTTCCTCAACAAATGTAAATCATTGTAAACTTGAATGATGCTTAACGTGCAACTGCCTTTACAAATTCACTCTGTAAATCGTCTATGAAAATCAGCGCTGTCATTCCTACTTACAATAGCGCAAAGTTTATCGCCGCCGCCATCTCGAGTATTAACGCACAGACCGCACCTATAGAAGAAATCATCGTGGTCGACGACGGCTCTACCGATAACACCGAACAAGTGTTGGCCGGTTTGTCCGGTAACATCATTTATCATAAACAGGTTAACCAAGGGCCCTCCGCCGCCCGCAACAAAGCCATCGAATTAGCGTCTGGGGACTGGATAGCCTTGTTGGACGCCGATGACCAATGGACACCCAATAAAACCCGGTTTCAACTCGACGCCCTACGGAAGAACTCGGCATTACACTTTATTTTTGGCGATGAAGCCGAAATCGATGTAGACGGCAATATCATTACCCCTTCCAGCTTGGACAAGCATAATTTACTAGTCGATTTAAAGAAAATTTCCGGACAGCCTCTACCAAACGCCCTGGCGGCGCTGGTAGGAAAAAATTTTGTACCAACCAGTTCCGCTTTGTTCAGGCGCGACACCGTACTTGAATTAGGCTTATTCCGGTCCGACATACGTTTTGGCGAAGACCTGGAATTATGGGCAAAAATCGCAGCGAGACATCCTGTCGCCTGCGTGCCGGAGGCTCTGATTTACCGTCGAAAACATTCCGAAAGCGCGACTACGGCAACCGAACGCATGCTATCTCAACTACCGATGGTGATGGCATCGATCCGTGAACACACCCGGGATCAATTGATCGCACAAAAAGTAAACCCTGACGCTATCGTATCCGATGCGTATTGGACACTGGGTTATTGGTATTTCGTTAACGAAAATACCCTTAAAGCGCGCCAAGCATTTTTACAAAGCTTAAAAGAAAAGTCGAGTTTCCGTTCTTTGCTATATTTTATATCGTGTTCATTACCGCAAGGCGCGATAAACCGAATCAAAGGGATAAAACAAAAAATTAACAAAACGTTTGTTTTATGAAAGCATCTCGAGAAGCCTGTCTGAATTAACAGCGATATGGAAAATAAAAATCAACCCGCGCGTATCCTTTACGTGGAGAACGGTATAGGCTACGGCGGCGCCGTAATCTGCCTTCGTCACTTGGTCAGGAATCTGGATAAAACCAAATATTTGCCGATGGTCGTCACCGGCCGCACTGCTCCACAATATCAAGAGATAGCCGGCGAAGCTCGCTGGAAGCACATTCCAGACCGCCGCATAGACATCCCGGCATTACAGCGTTCGCTAACCAAAAAGCGATGGCTATACAATATACCTCCCTTGCGTTTTCTATATCAGCAATTTTTGGCGCGCCTCGACGATATTTGCAATTTCCTACCGTTTTTTCTCCAGTTATTGTGGACCTCGTGGCGTTTCAAAGCCGATTTAATTCATGCCAACAATGAACCGCTTTGTAACAGGGCAGCCTTATTGGTCGCTAGATGCTTACGAATTCCTAGCGTATGTCATGTCCGTGGAGATCAGAACGGCTCTCGCCTGATGCGTTGGGCATATAACTTACCCGATCATTTTATTTCGGTTTCGTCATGGATAGCCAACAGCATGCAACAAAATGTCAACATTCCAAAGGAAAAAATAAGCGTAATTTATGACGGCATTGCACTAGAAAAACTGGAAACTAATATCGATGGTAAAAAGTTTCGGCATCGGTTTGAAATTTCCGATGAGGATTTTACCGTAGGTTTGGTAGGACTCTTGATACCGTGGAAAGGTCAAAACCTCTTTATCGACGCTGCAAAAATACTAAACGGTAAAATACGCAATCTAAAAATGCTCATTATTGGAGGCACTCCGGAAGAGTGTAAAGAATACGAACAGGAACTAAAATTACGCGTAATTAAAGAAGAGCTGTCGGATCTAGTTAAATTCACCGGTCATATCGACGACATGCAACAGGTTTACAATGGCTTGGATATTGTGGTTTCGGCTTCGACCAGTCCGGAGCCGCTGGGTACGGTCGTCATTGAAACCATGGCAATCGGCCGACCACTGATTGCGCCAAATCATGGCGGTGCCAGCGAAATGGTTGCTGATAATGAAACCGGGTTATTGTTCTCTCCGGGGGATGCCGATTCACTTGCGCAATCAATTCTGAATTTTTACGAATCAAATACACTAATGCATCGTTTAGGGCAGGCCGCACGAGAAAAAGCGCTACAAACTTTCTCCGTAAAAACACACGCGCGTGCCGTAGAACAAGTCTACTGCAATTTATTATCTAAAACAGCATGTTCTATCAGCTAAAAGACAAATTAAACAGACTTAAGTTTTCATTCGCTTGCAGAAAGATATACGACACCCCTCCCGTTTTAGCAAAAACGGATGAAGCGGTGGCCGTTTTGACATTGTTACAGCATAAGGATGTATTACTGTTTTTAATTGCGATTAAATCGTTTACCAAGCAAGTACACATCAACAAAGTTATAGTGATAAACGATGGTAGTTTGACGCAAAACGACATTAAAATATTACAAAATCATATACCGATAATTGAAATTCAAGACGCGAAAGAATTTGCCGAAGAAGCCTGCCCTAAAGGCGGATGTTGGGAACGATTACTAGCAATTGCTCGCTACGTACAAGATTACTACGTCATTCAACTAGACAGCGACACTCTAACTTTGTCTGAAATCGACGAGGTTAATCAACACATCGCCACTGAAACAGCTTTTGTTATCGGCACTTGGGATAACCAAACTATAGAACCCATGAAAGTCTGCTCCGAACGAGTAAGACGAAATGTAACTCTTACGCCTGAGTCTCATGTCCAAATGGTAGCCGAAGCAAACTTTATTAAAATTGATAATATCGATAGTTTAAATTATGTTCGCGGCTGCGCTGGATTTACTGGTTTTCCTAAGAATTCGTTTACTAAAGCATTTATTTTAGAAGTTTCACAACAAATAGAAAAAGCTATCGGCAACAAATGGCGTGAATGGGGCAGCGAACAAGTCATGTCGAATATCGTTGTTGCCAATATCAATCGGAGCGCAGTGTTACCGCATCCAAAATATTGCGATTGTAAAAAAATAAAAACAGGTATAACCCATTTCATCCATTTTATTGGTGAATGTAGATTTAAATCAGATATTTACCAGAAATTAACCACAGAGTTAATGCTTAAGTTATGAAAACTAAATTAATTATTGTATTATTCTTGTTTTTTACAATAAGTAACTCTGTATATTCGAAAGAACCTTGGCAAGATGCTATTAGGAAACAAGTCGATCCACTAGTGGCAGCGACTATGGTGCCACCTTTTTGCGAAGACGGAAAAGCAATAGCAATTATTCATAGACCCAAAAAAGACTACAGAAAAATGTGGGGAGAGGGTATGGTATTTCTAAACCATTATTGCTATGGAAAATTCAAAATCCCTGTATGCTATGAGTATCCTGAAAAAGAAATGAAGGCATGTTTAACTCCTTTTCTAGAAGGGACTACATATGCTATTGGTCAGAATCGAGACCCTAATTTCCCTTTACTGCCATTCTTATATTCGGAAAGAGGTAACCTTCATAAGGATATTGGGAACTACAAAGAAGCAATATCAGACTTCAGAGCAGCCATTGAGAAGAACAAACGCTTCTCGCCTGCATATTTAGGAATGGCTGACTTATACATTAAACTCAAAAACTACGATGAAGCGGAAAAATATATTCGAATGGGACTAGAGCATAATCCCAATAAAAAATCACTTAAAAGCAAACTCGAAAAAATTAAAAAGCTAAAAGTAAAATAGCACACTTATTTGCAGCAGTTACCTTTAGATACATAACATGTTTAAATTAGCCACCAACCTGTATAAATATCGCGAGCTCATCGCTGCGTTAACCTGGAAAAACATCGTTGTCCGTTACAAACAAGCATACCTCGGTATTTTATGGGCAGTCCTTAAACCTGTGTTATTAACATTGGTATTTACTCTGGTGAAAAGTTTTGTCGGTATTGATACCGGCGCCATCCCTTACCCCTTGATTACTTTTGCGGCATTAATACCATGGGTATTTTTTCAGGAATCGGTTGCGGAGGGGGTGAATAGCGTTACCTCTAATGCGTCGCTGATTAAGAAAATATACTTTCCTAGAGAAGTATTCCCATTAACAGCCATGGTTACAAAGCTCGTAGAATTATTTATAAGCTTCGGCATTCTCGCTATGATGATGTTTTATTATGAAATCACTCCTAGTATCTTTGCCTTATGGATCCCTGCATTTATTTTATACACGATGGTCGTAGCATTGACTATTAGTTTCTTCGGAGCAGCCATGAATGTTTATTACCGGGATATCGGTCAGGCTATACCTATAGCACTGTCATTATTAATGTATGGCTCGCCTGTCATTTACCCTTTAAGCTTAGTACAAAAAAAATTACTCATAGAACAAGCTGCTGGCGTTTGGTCCGAGAAACTCTATACTCTATACACCTTAAATCCATTAGTTGGGATTATTGACGGCTTTCAAAGAACTCTGATTAAAGGGATAGCTCCCGATTTTCATTCGCTATACCCCGGCCTTTTCTTAACCCTTAGTATATTACCGTTTAGTTACTGGTTTTTTAAACGGGCCGAAAGTTGGTTCGTAGATGTAATCTAGCTTCCCATCTAATATAAAAGAATTTCAACATTAAATACCTTAATCACCATGCCAATAATAGAAGTTAGCCATCTTACCAAAGAATATCAGCTAGGTAACTTGACGAGCTTACGAGAAACCGCTCTTAATGCTTTTAGACGCTTAACCTTCCGGCCCACTCACGAACGCGAACGATTTAAGGCGCTGAATGATATTAGCTTTTCTATCGAGCAAGGAGAAGTCGTTGGCGTAATCGGACACAATGGCGCCGGAAAAAGTACATTGCTGAAACATCTGGCTAGCATAAGTAAACCGACCAAGGGCAAGGTCAGTGTCAAAGGCAGCGTGGCCCCCTTGATTGAAGTTGGCGCCGGTGTCAACCCCGAATTGACCGGAAGAGAAAATATCTTCTTGAATGCGGCCATTCTGGGAATTCCCAAAAAGGTTGTCCGGCAAAAACTTGATGAAATCATCGAATTTTCTGAATTGGGGCAATTCATCGACACACCGGTAAAACGATATAGTTCAGGAATGACTGTCAAACTGGGCTTTTCCATTGCCACTAGCATGGAAGCCGATATTCTGATCGTTGATGAAGTGTTAGCGGTTGGCGATTTGGCATTTCAACGGAAATGCTTTGACAGAATGGAAGAACTGATTAGACGACAAGGCAGAACCGTATTATTAGTAAGCCATAATATCCGCCAAGTCGAACGCATGTGCTCGCGTGTTATATTACTGAGTCATGGATCGATTCTACAAGACGGCGATTCTCATTCGACCTGTGATAGATTTTATCAAATAAGCAATCAAACGATTCACGATCAGAAGATAAAAAATAAATCCGCGAGGATAATCTCGTCCGGTGAAATACAAGATATTCGCGTGGACATTCTCGACATCGACCAAAAAGTTACCGAATCGATAACTGAAGGCGATGCTTTACGTATAAAGATTAGCTTCGATCTCAACGCCCCTATTGAAAATCCAGAGTTTCACATCGGAACCCACACAACAGATTTCGTATATCTGACCGGTGAATCCAGCTCAGTATTAGGACTGACTCAATCGTATAATAAAGGCAAGCACGAAATTCGGCACGTAATACCCTCCTATCCTTTGGTACCTGGTACATATGGGATCAGATTCGCAGTTATAGACCGCCGTGGTCGGGTAATATTTCACGGCGAAAATCTAAAATATTTTAATGTCTGCGCAAAGTCTAATAACGCGCCATTACAAGACGAGCTAAGACTAATTTCCGTTCCGGTACAATGGCAACTCTAATAATTACTTCACTTTAATCGAATATGCTAAATCCTTCAATATCGATTATTATCCTTAACTGGAACGGCATTAATGACACACTTGTTTGCCTAAATTGTTTAAAAAAATTTAATTATCCTAATTTTGATGTTATTGTAGTTGATAATGGATCGACAGACAATTCATTAACATCATTAAATGACTATAACCCACCTTATCCTTTCACAGTAATTCCAACAGGGCGTAACTTAGGTTATGCCGGAGGCAATAATATTGGAATTAGACACGCAATAAAAAGGAAAGCCGACTTTATTTTTTTACTAAATAATGACACCATAGTCGCACCTAATATTCTTGAAGAGCTAGTATATTCAGCACATAATAATCCTGCTACAGGGATATTTGGTGCATTGATATTCTATATGAACAAACCAGATATCATTTGGTTTGCTGGAGCGCATTGGAATAAGCACACGCTAGCTTTTGACTATCCCTACCAGAATGAAACCGTACCAAGTAACATTGAGAGTAATACGGATTATGCGTGTGGAGCCGCATTTTTTTTTCGCGCCGAAGTAACAGATTCCATAGGGTTATTAGACGAGCGTTTTTTTCTAGTTTACGAGGAATCTGACTGGTGCCGAAGGGCAATTAACGCCGGGTTTGAATGTATGCTTGTTTCGACCGCACACGTTTGGCACAAAATTGGAGCCTCTTTCGAAACAGAAAACTCCCCGCTTCGTCAATATTTTAGCTTTCGAAATCGTCTGTTATGGGCTGAAAAGAACCTGTCTCGGCCAGACTGGTTTCGAATATTAGCAAGCTCTTTTAAACCATTCCTACCCAAATTCCATTTTTCATCTTGTGAAAATCGAAATTTTATTAAACGCCTATTTTGGGCAACCGTTTCTTATAACAAAACCTGGTTTTCCCCAGTTCTACGTGCAAGACGGAGGGGGATTTTAGATTACCTCCTACGAAACTTCGGAGATTGCCCTGATATGATCAGGAATTTGAATAAAATAGACAGCTCGAATAAAAAGATAAGGTCAACATAAGAACAAATTATACATATAATAGACTATATATCCATATTTTTAGCTATCTACCACAGCATAATGGAATTAAAATATTTCTTTTAAAAGATTCGGTCGAAAAATAATATACCATGACCATAATTGACATTAATAACATTTTCGATGAAAACCGAACCTCCGATTTAAGAGTAGACTATGCAAATAGATACCATTTCAATATAGAAGCCGGAAAGATAATTATTGACTCGTTTCAAGGAAACAATTCCGTTTTTATTGAAATCACAAAAGATCAAGTTTTAACGTTGATTTTCGATGACACCTATACTATTGAAAGAGCGATCTTCGGTGGTTTTTTTGGAAAAGCCAATGATATAAATAAACCAATTATATGGATACCAGACCTTCCAAAGCAAAGGCAAACCAATGAACAAAATCAAATAATAGACGAGCGACCTTCCTTTCCTATAGAAATTAGCTGGCAAAAAGACAGAGGTCAATTTACATTTACCGGAATACCAAATAGCAATCTATGTTTAACTATTTGGCTCTTTGATTCAGATACCCTAATAGAAAAACTTGTGCATTTTAATCCCATTGAATCACAAAGTTACTTTCTTTGGGGATCGCACTCCAGCATCAACAAACCGTCTGATTTATATCGTTATTTAATTTTTGGTTCCGTCTATGACGCTCGTTATTCTTGGCCTCATAACAAACGATGCTTCTCTGAAAATGAAGCGCACTCCTTGTATACGATATACTCGGGCTTGGAAAGATCGACAGGAAAATCGCTTTACCGTTATTTTCAATTGCAATTGGTATTATCCGTCATTCATCGGCAATCTGACGATGGAGGTTGGTATCACGGTATGTGGACCGATAGCTCCGAGTGCCATTATCGTCTACACACCAGCGCGGTACATATGCTGTTAGACGAGTACGCACGAAGCAAATGCCCGACCGTCAAAATCGCCTTAGAAAAAGCTGTAAATTTTTTATCTAAAACAACCGATCAACTGGACTGCGGCGTATGGTTTCTGCACGATTCGCTGGAACTTAGCGAAACGGCCATGAATAACGGGCCTTTTCGCTGGATTCCGAACAAGACCCTAGGCAAAAAAGCTTCCAATATGCTGGTACTCAATACACACCTGGACTCGACCATAGCGATTAATCGCTATGCACAATTGACCGGCGACCGCCAATATGATGAATTAATTTCCTCCGCACTGAATAGCACTCGAGCCGTACTTTCGTTACAGCCTGCCAATTGGCTCTACAAGCCTCTATTTTGGGCAATCGGCCTGACTATGCTTCCAACCGACATTGCAAAGGAATTACCGCTACTGGTCCGCGCTATTAAGCGAATTGCGTCTGAATACTTAGTAAAAAAGTTACCCGATATCAAAGCGAAGTTTCCACGACTAGTGATGCCTAATGGATATATTGATCGGGAATTATCTTTGCGCACTTGGGCAATCGACTACCAAACGATCAATTTGATGGATTTGGCACGGTATGCACGAGCCTTTCCAGGCCAACTCGACGAATCAATTCTTCAAAAAGCACTTGAATTCACCCAACAAAGCGGTCTAATTAAACGCTATCAGGAATTAGGTGCCGGTAAACAATACGCCCCTGGTTTTTGGCTGGAAGCTCTATATTATGTTTGTCTTTCTAAACCAGACATGATATATCGAAAATGGTTAGTCGAAGCAATACGGCAAAATAACGCTTCCGGGTTAGGACTTTCTCCATCCCTTTTAGGAGCTAATGGTGAAGCAGTTTCATTCGGAAAACAAATTTCCTTGCCAGAGATGATTGACTCATATATTTTTGCCATCAACCTATCCGATGACAAAACGTTTGAATTTCTGTTAATAAATCTATCCGAACAAGTGGTTAAAATATCAAATTCACAGCCAATATTTAGTCATTTAAACTGGAAAGATTCGCTAGGGAATGACGTTTACTTTCATGATCTACAAATTGATGGTGGCGATTGGATCATTGGTAACCACGTTACACCACTTTGACAGTCAAAATTTAACTTTATATTAAAGCAACTCCTTCATTGACTTATATAAAAATATGATGCATTCACCTATACAAAATATGAATTATCTTACGGTGGGAGATGAAACCGTTCATTCTGGTCGAGGTCTAGGTCAGCGCAGATGGTATGAATTTGCTAGCAATTTCTGCGAAAACAAAACTGTATTAGATGTTGGATGTGGCTTAGGAGATGGAATTGATATTTTGAAAAAAAAAGCCAAAAAGGTAACTGGAATTGATTTAGACCCAAGACTAAAAAAAGAAAATATAGAAATTATCGACCTTAAGGAGGTTAATGATGATTATGTTGATGTTATTGTCTGTATAGATGTTATCGAGCACGTTTTAGAGGATTATGAATTTGCAAAAAATTTAGTGAGAGTTGCCAAAAATAGAGTATGCGTATCGACACCAAACTGGTCTGTAACAAGGTGTGCATGGAAATATCACATTCGAGAATACACCCCAGCACAACTGCTAGACATTTTCTCTTGTTATGGAAAGATAACCTTATTCAAAGGCCATTCGAATGGAAGCGAGATATATGAAGTTAAGAATTTAAAACACTTCTTATTATTCAATCATTTTAGGGCATCTAAATGGACAGATTTTTTAGCTAGATGTTTTAATTTTGTTCTGCCAAAACACATGAAAATCTATAGTCATTTATTTTTAGTTTTGGATATGAGCAAACCTGAACACCTACAATCCTGACGCTCTAAACTCCTTTAGCGCCGCAGAAAAGCTAGGACCAAAACGCACCTTATTGAATAGTGATCGTTTCCCAACAATACTATTTTCTCGCGGTTCACTGTTCTAGCATTACGAAAGAAAACTTGATCGTTTGAATAATCGGTTTTTGGAGTTCGACGCATCTAAATGACTGGAAAGCACTTCGTCGTTTGTTGGATTAAGTCGTCCACATCAATAAATTATTGTCTGCGAAAGAGCCAATCTATAGATTTAGTTTAACAATTGCAGAACCTAACAAATAATAATTGTATAAAATTGACAGAACATACATGATTTTTTGCAATTATTTATTGTAATATTTTTGAACTATTTTATTAAGTTCAACACCTTAATATTATAAGGACGCTTATTTACCTTGCATTACAACGAAATATAGCAAGATTTGCCCAGCCTAATATATAATCCATGAATAACGTTGGGCAAAACATCAGGTGATAAAAATGAACGATAAAAGAATCCTAATTCATTTAGGCAGCGGCATGGGAAACATGTTGATGGCGACACCGATGGTAAAAACGCTTAGCGATGCCGGGTACAGTGTGGACTTGTGTTTACAAGGAGAAACGCCGAACGTCGAAACCTTATTTGCACGCTGCCCATTCATTCGTACCGTTTCCACAACACCCGATACATTCATTGAACAGCAGTACGAAATATACGTATACGGCTTCGAAGTACATGGTTCGCCAATTTATTTTTCGAACTTCAAAGATGCGATCATTTTGCACCCAATGTGGGATTGGCGCGAAAGCCATAATTTGCATTCCGAAATCGAATTATATACAAACATCGCACGACTAATAGCTCCCAATACCGAGACCCGTACACAACCTTTTTGTTATCCATCCGAACGCATCTTCGAAGATATATCGAAAAATACTTGCGTTCTAATACCTGGCGGCGGAATGCAGATGATCATCCGCAAATGGGCAAACTATCCCGCTTTAGCAAATCACATACAGGATGTGGCCGTCGTCGGCTTACCTACCGATCTGGATCATTCAAATAGAATCGTATTTCCTAACTGGTGTAAAAAGCTATTCGGCAATACACTAAACTATCAGGGCAAAATGTGGCGATTTGCCAGAAGATTTGCGGACCGCTTTGATGCAAATATGAGTTTCCCTGGACATGTTAAAAATTACATTGGTCGACTATCATTAGAAGATACGGCAGCCTTAATAAACCAAGCAGGCTATGTGATAGGTAACGATTGTGGATTAACGCACATGGCTATCGCTCTAGGTAAACCGGTATTTCCAATCATCGGCCCTACAAGTGCTAAAAAGGTTTTCCCCAAATTTCTAGATAACGTTACCGTAATATCTAAAAAGTACGATTGCCAGCCTTGCCAAGAAAAGCCGTCTTTAGGTGTTTGGAAAGAAAATAAGACCCAATGCTTTTGCCCATATCGGCTGCGATGCATGGATAATATAACAGTAACAGAAGTGATCAATACAGTAAAAAGCACATTGGAACTTGATGCACTCTGACGAGTAAATAATATGACCTTTGTTAATAGCCGAATAACCAGCCATATAGATACGGTAAACCAGTTATTTCAAATAGTTCCTCAAATTACAGAGATATCAGAGTTATTGGCATCTATATTACAGAATAACGGCCGGATTTATTGGATTGGAAATGGTGGAAGTGCGGCCGACTGCCAGCACCTTGCGGCCGAACTTGTCGGGCGATTCGAACAAGAGCGTAAAGGGCTTCCATCTATTGCACTAACAACCGATAGCTCAATAATTACTGCCCTAAGCAATGACTACGGATATGACGATGTTTTTTCCAGACAAGTATCGGCATTGTGCACACAACAAGACGTTCTAATTGGCATAACAACCTCGGGGAACAGTAAGAATATACTCAACGCTATTAGGGTGGCAAAAGCAATTGGAACGAAAACAATCGGACTTACAGGGAGAAATGGTGGTGAATTAAAGCATTTGGCTGATAGGTGTATAGTTGTTCCGTCCGATAATACTGCACGAATTCAAGAAGCGCACATTTTAATTGGCCATATAATCTGTGACTACGTCGAACAATCTCTTTTTAAGGCCTGACAGGAATGAAAACCTCAAACATGTTAGTTTCAGTGATTATGCCCTGTTATAACGCGCAAAAATTTTTGAATAGCACCATTTCATGTGTTTTCGGACAAACTTATAGCAATATCGAATTAATTGTAATTGACGACGGTTCTTCGGATAATAGCCCGGAAATCTTACAAGATGCGATCAGTAGCAATAAAAAAATAAAAGTTATCAGACAGCAAAATCAAGGCCCTTATCCTGCCAGGAACTTAGGTTTAAAACACGCGCGAGGTGAACTTATAGCTTTTCTGGATGCCGACGACTATTGGTCTCCTGATTGTATACAGAAACTCCATAAGGCTTTGATCGATAAAAACGCCGAATTAAGTTACTGCGGATGGCAGAATGTTGTAGAAGACGGTCAAAACGGTCCCCCATACATTCCGCCGGATTACGCTAAAAATGACATCGTTCTTTCGTTTCTTTCCAGCGGCCCTTGGCCTATACACGCCGCGTTAATTCGTAAAAGCGTAGTCGATCAAGTACATGGCTTCTCAACAAAACGATTCTCATCGATGGACTACGATTTTTGGTTACGTATATGTACCGTAACTCGGCGAATCGTTCAGGTTCCGGAAGTTCTCGCCTATTACCGGTGGCACAACCAAGGCCAAATTTCTGCCGTCAAATGGAAACAGGTCATCGACGCATGGCATGTAAAAAAGGATTTTTATAAAAATTATCCTGATATCATCGCACACATACCTGCCAAGGCACGAAGCGAGATAATCAATGATTTTCTAATAACGCAAGCCTATACCGCTTTTTGGAAACGAGACTTGCTTTCAGCTCAACGTCTTTTTCGCAGAATGTTTCTGTCAAATACATATCGTTTCAGCGACCTGCCCTATATTGCAACAAGTTTTTTGCCGTACCGTTTATTTTCCGGCTTGGTTAATTACATCAGCACAAGAAACAACGAATGAATAGGTTTATTATTTTAATGTATCACATGATTTCCACACCCGAATCGGATAAGGAAATTAAGTATGCATGCCCGCCTGAACTGTTCGAAAAACACATGGCGCATTTGCGGTTAAAAAAATTCAATATAGTCTCATTAAAAACAATCGAAGATTATTTCGTATTGGGCAAGAGCATTCCGCAAAAAACTATTGCGATAACATTGGACGATGGCTTCGAGGATAATTACACCAACGCCTATCCGATCCTAACAAAATACAACATTCCGGCCACTATTTTCTTAACGACCGGCCATATAGGATCAACGAATATTTGGATGGAAAGTAGAGGCTTTCCTTCACGTAAGCTATTGAGTTGGACCCAAATCAAAGAAATGTCGCGCAATAACATTACCTTTGGGGCGCATACTGTTAATCATCCAAAATTACCGGATTTAACTGATGATATTGCTTGCCAAGAAATAACAGCGTCAAAGACTACAATTGAACAACAATTAGGCAAGGAATGTAACTATTTTGCATACCCGTTTGGATTGTTTACCGACGAAAACCGAAAGCAAGTGGAAATGGCTGGTTTCAAACTGGCCTGCTCAACCCGTTCGGGCTTCAATACTCCGAAGCGCGACCCTTATCTCCTACATCGAATCGAAGTATATGGAAACGATTCCCGGTGGCGATTAAAGCAAAAAATAACATTTGGAATGAATGACTCTAGTCATTTTTATCCCGTGAAATACTACACAAGTCGTTTAATAGAAAGATTTAAGGCTTGAGGGTCTCTAATTATGCACCTTAGCGTTATCATTTGCACTTATAACCGCTCTTATAATCTAGTCGAATGCCTGACTTTCCTTGAAAATCAAGAAATCGATGATAATCTAGATTGGGAAATCAACGTAGTTGATAATAACTCGTCTGATGAAACCAAGTCCGTAATCGAAAACTATGCGAAGTCTTCACGACTGAATATTCATTATATTTTTGAAGAAAAACAGGGGCTTTCTTTTGCACGGAATACCGGAATAAAAAACTCTAAAGGACAGTATCTATTATTTATAGACGACGACATTAGAGTCACTCCAAATTGGCTACAGTCTATTTACACAACATTTGAGGACAAAAACTGTGATGCGGTCGGAGGACGAATTCACCTGGAATCTCCAGAGCGGCTACCGAAATGGATAACGCCGGATCTATATGGTTTTTTAGGGCATCAAGATTTTGGCCCTATCCCCTGCGCGATAGATGGCATTGATAAATCCCCTTTCGGTGGGAATATGGCAATACGAAGGCAAGTAATCGATTTAATTGGTGATTTTAATGTTAATTTAGGCCGAAAAGGTGAAGGTTTAAAGAAAGACGAATTATTCAAAGGCGAAGAAACTGACTTTTTTTATCGCCTAGTGCAAGCGCATGGAGCGCTTTACTATAACCCCGACGCACTCGTCTTTCACAAACTTTTACCTCACCAATTGAGGAAAACCTTCTTTCTGACGTTACATCATAATGCAGGAATACAACGGGCCACTTCCGACGATTCGTTTTATAAACGTCAGGTTTTTGGTATTCCTTTTTTCGTTGTCCCGCAACTAATTAGAGCGATTTACCGTTATATATACTTAACAATATACAATGGTTTTGATAACTCTTTCAGGCAACTTATGAATGTATATTACTTCTTAGGCATGATAGAGGGTTATTTCAAAAATCGACACCAAACGCATTCGACTCTCAAGGTCGTCAAATGATTAACCTGAATCCGCCTATTTTCATCGTTGGAGCTCCTAGATCCGGTACCACGCTGCTCCAATACATGCTTAAATCCCATCCGGAAATTTCCTTACCGAGTGGAGAATCACATTTTTTCATTCCCTTTTATCAGCGGCGCGCTGAGTTTGGAGATCTTAAAATAAAAGCGAATTTAAGTTCACTTTTATCAGAAATATACCAAGCGAAAAGGGATTTTTTTGATGATGACTTTCACGGTATCAAATTCGACATCGAAAAGTTAGCCGAGCAGATTCATAACAATAAAATATCAACCGTTCCAGGCGTGATATCAGCACTCTTTCAGTTAAACGCGCAAGCTGAAGGAAAAACATATTGGGGCGAAAAAACCCCTTATTACATATTACATCTGAACACAATAATGGAAATGTTTCCTACTGCGCGAATCGTACATATAATCAGAGACGGGAGAGATTGCGGATTATCAATGTTGGCAAGACGATGGGATTTAAGAGTTTTTAATATTTATCACGCAGCCTATATTTGGAATAAGTACGTCAACTCCGGTATAGATTTTGGGAAAAATAATCCTAATATTTATTTCGAATTGAAGTATGAATCCCTTCTTTCCTCGCCGCAAACTGTCTTTCAGGAACTATGTCGCTTTTTGAATATTGAGTATAGCGAATCATTAATCAATTTTAAAAAATCAAGTGAAACAGGCAAAACCCCTTTATTAACACAGCCACTAAACCGCGAAAACAGACAGAAGTGGAAGAGGAGGATGAGTCCTAAGCAAACCAAAATATTTGAAGCAATAGCCGGCCCGACACTTTCCCGATGCGGTTACGAAGTTTCAAATTTGCCCCATAAACTTTCTAAGCCCGATTGGTTTGTAAATGAGGCCCATATACGACTATGTTATTTCTATTGTAAGTACTTTTTAAATTAAGTTATGCAGAACATACACTTGAATGTCGTTATTTGCACCCACAATAGAGTCAGTTTGTTAATAAAGGCGATAAACTCTATATATTCGGCATCGATACCTATCAATACAAAAATAAATTTGTTAGTCATTGCAAATGCTTGTACAGACGACACTATTATTGAAGTCAATAAGCTCAGACAAAACAAACTTGCCAATAGCGACATCTTGCTAAACGTCGAAATCGAACCCCGCCCCGGGAAATCGTATGCCCTAAACAAAGCATTGGAACTCATAAAGGACGGTTTTATATGTTTTGTCGACGACGATCAAACAGTCGGTTCTAACTATTTCGAATCAATTACTAGCGTAATAACTGAACATCGAGATATATCTATTTTTTGCGGCAGAATATTTCCGGATTGGCAAGGCGACGAACCGGCATGGGTACACTTAGAAGGAAAATATCGCATATACCCACCACCTATTCCAGTATTTGATTTGGGAAACAAGCCGTTAATAATACCCGATGAATGCGACTCCCTTCCAGGCGGCGGGCACACGATTGTCAAGAAAGAAATATTTAGCAAACTGGGAGGGTTTTCTGAAACTCTCGGACCGACAGGTCATAATTTGCTAGGGAGTGAAGACACCGATTTTTTTCGCCGCGCAGTTGAAGCTGGAGAAAAGATCTACTACGCTCCTAATATAGAGCAACTGCATCATGTCGACAAGAGTAGGTTAAAAATAAGCTACCTTTTACTGATGTGTTTTCAGCGAAATAAATCTATAACAGCATCAAGAAAAAATGAGGGGGTCAAAGTACCTCTTTACCTCTATAGGCAATTGCTTAGCAATTTTTTAAGTCTATTTTATTCCTTTAATATAGATAGATTGCGATTTTATCTTATGCGGCTTTTTTCTACCCTAGGAGAAATTGCCGGCTATTATAAACAATAACTGTTTTCTTTGTTAACACATGATACTCGAATATATTGGAAAGTTAATAGCGCTAAGAAGTATAAAGCACCCTATATTTATAATCGGGGCTAGCCGATCCGGAACTAGCATTCTGTTGCAAGCGCTAGGACAGCACCGTCAAATTTTGGCAATGCCGGGTGAAGCCCCTTTTCTTACTTCCATTGGCGGTAACGCCAGTCTATTCGACACAGAAAGTGCAGAATATTACCGTGCATCTCTGAAGCTACCGTTAGCCGATTTTTATGATCTATTGGCCAAACTCGGCATCGAAACCGCCGGCGGAAATAATTATGCATTAAAGCAATTTATCAAATCCTTGTTAGTAAAAAAAACATTAGCCTCTCGTTGGAGTGCAAAAACGTTCCCTTCTGAAACTGTCGCTAAAGGGCTTCTCAAAGTTTATCCGGGAGCTAAATTTATTTATATTGTGCGAAACGGAATTGACGTCGTACATAGCATGACCAAGTTTCATGGCTTTCGCAAGAACGACTTTAGCAGCCAATGTAGTGCTTGGCATAATAATTTTGAAAAGTACAAATATTTAAATAATTTTAATCATGCTATCTGCGTGCGCCACGAAGAACTCACACAAGAACCGGAATTATTTTTTAAAAATATATTTAGCTTTTTAGATATCTCGATCGACAAAAAATCTATTGATTTTGTCAAGAACGTTCTTGTGCATCCATTAGACCAAACTGACGAAAGTGGAATAGACGCCTTGAAGCAATTTAAATTACGGCAATCTCCATTTTTATCATGGAACCGGGAACAGCAAAGTATATTTAGAGAGATATGCTCGCATTCAATGCAAGAGCTAGGATATGAGATCACCTGAAGTTTCCGTGATGCCATATCGTTTCTAGGTATATAATAGCAATCACTTTTTCGTCTTTCTGCCGCACAGATATAATATGTACAAATTTAATTATCATTCCATTCTAAAAACAACAAACGCCGGCAATCTATTTTTTTATAGCCTGATAACAGGAAACCGTTAAATAACTTTATTACAAAAAATAAGTTATGCGCGACGCCTTCGTATTAATTTTTTTTATTTATCTCATCATTATATCTTTAAAGTCCCCCTGGAAGTGCGTTTTGAGCTTAGCGATATTTAGCTATATGAACCCACATTCCTACGCATGGGGATTTGTTCGCTCCTTGCCGCTTTATTTTATACTGTTCATAGTTAGTTTTGCTTTATATTTAAAAGAGAAAGACAAGCAATCTATTTTTTTTGATTGGCGCGTCAATTGCTTTATAGCATTGTGGTGTTACTTTGTTTTCACAACACTATTTGCGACCAACCCTAAATTTGCCTATGATAAGCTGATCGAAGTTAGCAAGATATATCTTCCATTTTTATTAACTCTGTCGCTAATTAATACAAAGTTTAAGCTTTACTGCCTGATCGTAACAATTGCGTGCTCTATAGGATTTATTGCATTTAAGGGCGGATTATTCGCTATTGCTCACGGGTTTGCACATCGAGTATGGGGTCCGCCGGGTACGCAATATGAGGGTAATAACGAATTCGCGTTAGCAACAGTTATAGTAATTCCGCTACTGGTGCTGTTTTATACCGAAACATCGAACAAGTTACTTAAAAGATTTCTGATATTCGCTATTCCTATTTGCATTCTGTCGGCAATTTCTTCCTGGTCAAGAGGTGCTTTGTTAGCACTGATAGCCACAGGAAGTTATCAAATTTATCAAAGCAAGCAGAAGTTACTGCTAATTCCTATTGTAATATTAGGCATATACCTTTTAGCCCCCTATCTGCCTGAAGAATGGTTCGCTCGTATGGATACAATTAATACATATGAACAAGACGAATCAGCCATGAATCGAATTCAAGCGTGGACCGATGGCTGGAACTATGTAATACAACACCCAATTACTGGATGCGGATTTGATGGGTGGAGATACGTTACGTTACGCGATTGGCACAGTGCTTATGTAGAGATTTTATCCGAGCACGGTTTCATAGCACTTAGCATATGGCTTTCCATGTTGGCTGGAAGTATCATTAGTTTAATCAAACTAACAAGGAAAACCATGAGATATCCGGAGTTAGCGTGGGTGACTAATTATAGTAAAGCATTAAAATCTTCTTTATTTGCGTATATGGTAGGTTCGGCGTTTTTAGGCGTATCGTACTGGGATTTATTATATCATTTGATTTTTATATCAGCACTGATTAAAAAGTTTGCGCTAGAAGAATATGATAGCCTAGTTAAAGTCCAAGCTCCGCAAAACCGTTACATAAGATAAATAAATTTATTTGTATTTTATGGTTAATACTTTAACTCTACTGACCATTTATCCATTACTGACTGCAATCGGGCTTTCTTTTTTTTTGGCGCTTGTAGCGTTGCATAGTTATAGTAGGACCGGTCCAAAAATACAAACCGTTATTGAAAAGCATTTCCACACTTATGCCATTCTGGCATTTTTGCGGCTTTGGCTCTGGTCAACAGCGATCATTTATTTTTTCTCGTTACCAGGCCCAATTGTTTTATTCAGCATCTCTATTTTCTTTGGCGTGGGCGTCTCTGTAGTAGGCATAATCACATCCGCTATATCGTCAATTGCTGTTACTAGTTTTTATCTTATTTGCCATCATTTACTCTATATACCTTCATCTCTTCAAGCATCGTGCCAGTTCCGATTCTCTCGATTATTACCGCTGTGGCGAATATTAACGCCTCGCTTGATTGAAACATTTAAGGCAGCCATTTACGGCCTTATCTTTTTTTCGTCGGCGTTAGGTGCTTTTTTTTCCATCAAGGAAGGAGATAGCCATTTAGCCTCGTATTTTTTGTGCTTTTTAGGAATATTTTTTTTTATAGTATCCAAGGATCATCACAAAGATAAATATCCGCCCGCAACAAAACACAACAATAATAAACCAAACCTCCTAATGATCGGCGTCGATACGTTACGCATCGATAGACTGGGGATGCACGCTTATCATCGCAACTTAACGCCTAATATCGATATGCTATGCAAACAAGGAACTTTGTTTGAAAATTGCATCACTCCATTAGCACGTACCGCACCCAGCCTGGCTTCGCTTCTAACAGGTCTTTGGCCTCACAATCACTCAATTAGAGATAACTACCCGGATAAAACCGCAACGCGACTTAATTATGATAATTTAATAAAATCGCTGAATAAAAATAGTTATATAACCTATGCGATATCCGATTGGGCCGGCGCTGATTTAAAAAAAATAGATTTTGGCTTTCAAAATTTGTCGGTTCCTGACGATCAATGGAATTTGAAGTTTTTATTGAGACAGGGCCCTGCTTATCTACGACTATTTTTATCGTTATTTACACACAATAATTTCGGCAAACGATTCTTGCCGGAATTATATTATTTAGCCGGTAAGCCTTTAACCAGTCATTTGGGCAATCAATGCCGCAAAGCTATTGCGGAGCTTGCACAAAACAATCAGCCGTTCCTCATCAATCTCTTTACGTCGACGACTCACGCCCCTTTCGGATCAGCGTATCCTTATTACAATTTATTCACTCCTAATGAATACAATGGCGATTCACATTTCATCATGGCGGATCTGAATACACCGGAACAAATTATCGAAAGCCAAGAGTCGACTTCCGAACATCATGATCTTCGTCAAATAATGAATTTATACGACAGTTGTGTAAAAGAATTTGATGATGAGGTTGGAAAGGTTATCGACCACCTCGATAAATGTGGCTTACGCGAAAATACTTTTATCGTGATATATAGTGACCACGGCACCGATTTCTTTGAAACTGAATGTTGGGGCCAGGGAAATACATTGGTCGGTAATGATCCGAGCGCCCGCATACCACTTATCATAAGCGGTCCTGGTGTACCGAAGAACATGAAATTTAGCCATGTTTGTCGCTCGATCGATTTTATGCCGACCATATTAGATTTACTAGGAATGGAGATACCGGAGAATATCGATGGTGTAAATCTAATGCCTTATATAAAAGAAAACAAAAACCCCAATCTTTACGCCTATCAAGAAACCGGCGTCTGGATGGGAAAAATTCCGGGACTACATCCGGATCAGATTACGTATCCCGATATTATCGAATTGTTAACGATTCCGGACATAAAAACCGGCACTTTGGTAATAGACGAAAAATATTATCCAACCGTTATAAAAGCCAAAAACCGTTCAATCCAGAATGATCGTTGGAAACTCATTTATATTCCAACCTACCGCGGTCCGGTATATCAATTATACGATCTTAAAACCGACCCCTATCGTAACGTTATCGAACTCTATCCGGAAATACTCGCGGAACTAAAACCCAAACTGGACGAATGGATATCTCACTCCAACCATTCGATAATGTGATCTTCCGGATCGTCGACTTCTGATTCCTTGATTGCGTAACTACTAACAGAGACACCGGCATCCTTGACCGATTCGGCAGTGCCGGAAATCAAGGGATGCCAGTCCGGCAACGGTGCGCCGTCGGTCAGCAAGCGATAAGCGCAGGTGGCAGGCAGCCATTGATACTCGGAAAAATCATGTTGCTTTAAATCGATGCATTCCGGCACCAGCGTGCACCGCTCGCTATAACGAGTGCATCGACAAGTATCTTGATCGATCAAGTCACAGACGACGCTGGTAAACGCAATTTCACCGGTATCTTCGTCTTCCAACTTGATCAAGCAACACTTACCGCAACCATCGCACAAAGACTCCCACTCTTCGGTGGTCATCTCGTCCAGCGTTTTTGTTTCCCAAAACTTTGATGTCATTCCGGTTTGATTAAACGCAGTTGATAATGCAAAACCGTCCACGAGCCCACTACAGCCAACCCGGACGACAACATTAATATCAGTATGAAATCTGAAAAGCTCAAGTAGAGTAATTCAAAGGAGCTGTTATATAACTCGGATAGCTTTTCGACCGGCGATTCCAAAATCAACAACATGACGGTTACAATCAACCACGCGGAAAAACCGGCTATAAATCCCAACCAGAACCCGGTATATAAAAACGGCCTTTGTATGAAGGAATGGGTTGCACCGACCAATTTAGAGATAAAAATCTCGTCTTGCCGATTATGCAGTTCCAACCGGATGGTATTACCGGTAATAAAGGTCACGGCAAATCCGAGCAGAACCCCAACCACCGTGACACCGCGACTGGCTATGCGCATGATGGCGTGCAAACGCTCGACCCACTGCATGTCAACTTGCACGAAATCGACTTCCGGCATTTGTTTAAATTCCGCCATCAAACTATCCAAGGCATCGCGACTATCCAGCACGTCCTTAGGCAGCACTTGAACGACATGCGGCAATGGGTTGCTATCCAATGCTTTCAACGCATCGCCGAATCCACTATTGACTTTGAATTCTTCCAGAGCCTGCTTTTTACTAATAAACTTGATGCTTTCGACGTTCGCATTTGTTGCCAGCTGAGCGGCCAGTTTTTGTCCGCTCGCATCACTAATGTCATCTTTCAAAAACAGCGACATTTGATTGCTGGCCTGCAAATTACCCGTAAGTTGCTCAATATTCGCAACTAAAATATAAAAGCAGGCCGCTAGAGCGATGGCCACCGCCAAGACAGTTACCGTCATCGTCGACGTAAACGGCGTACGGCTCAAGCGACCCAAGCTCGAAAACAAACCATGGGCGTGACTGATCAAATAGGCCTGAAATTTCTCCTTCAGCCGATCATGAGGCCGTTTGCGCACTGTCTGCTTATAACGGTTTCGTTTCATAGTCAACTCGATACCAAATGCCCTTTGTCGAGATGCAAGACTCTGTGTCCAAGGCGGTTGATCAACTCAACATCGTGAGTTGCGACCAACACCGTTACACCTACCTGCATGAACTGTTCGAACATGCGCATGACTTCTGCCGATAAATCCGGATCTAAGTTGCCGGTCGGCTCGTCAGCCAAAATCAGTTTGGGCTTATTGACGATCGCTCTGGCTATCCCAACACGTTGTTGCTCCCCGCCGGAAAGTGACAATGGCTGTTTTTTTTCCTTCCCGAGCAAGCTTACCTTATCCAAGGCCGCTCGCACACGCCTCGCAACCTCTTGATGCGGAAACCCGGAAACGATCAACGGCAAGGCCACATTATCGAAAACGGTTCTGTCGTTTAGCAATTTATAGTCTTGGAAAATAAGCCCCAGATTACGGCGGATATAGGGGACTTTTCTGTCACTAATCCGCGTAATGTTTTTGTCGTCCAGCATCACATTCCCCCGAGTACATTGTTCCATCATTGCAATCAACTTTAACAGGGTACTCTTGCCGGCTCCTGATCGACCGGTCAGAAACGCCATTTCTCCGCGTGCCAAATGAAAATTGACATCGACCAATGCATCGCCGGCATCGGGATAACGTTTACTCACGTGTTCGAATCTCAACATGATATCGTTTAGTCTTTCACAAATAACGCATCGACGAAACTCTTGGCATCGAAATCTTGCAAGTCATCGATTCCTTCCCCAACCCCGATAAAACGAATCGGTACTTTTAATTGATTGGCTAGCGCAAAAATTACCCCGCCTTTTGCCGTTCCATCCAGCTTAGTTAATGCAAGCCCCGACAATCCTACGGCTTCATTAAACAAACGCGCTTGAGACAACGCATTTTGTCCGGTGCCTGCATCCAACACCAACAACACTTCATGCGGTGCGGTTGGATCCAGTTTAGCCATAATTCGTTTAATTTTAGCCAGCTCTTCCATTAAATTTGCTTTAGTGTGCAAGCGGCCCGCGGTATCGGCTATCAAGACGCTAATGCCTTTCGACTTTGCGGATTGCAGAGCATCAAATATCACCGACGCGGAATCGGCTCCCGTGTGTTGAGCTATGACGTGGACATTGTTACGCTCTCCCCAGGTTTGCAACTGCTCCACCGCCGCCGCTCGAAACGTATCGCCTGCCGCCAGCATGACGCTATGACCTTGCGCTTGTAAGCGATGCGCCAATTTTCCGATCGTCGTGGTCTTACCTGCGCCATTAACGCCGACTACCAAAATCACGAACGGACCGTTCACGTTGGATATATTTAACGGCACACTGCAAGGCTGAAGCATATCGTAAAGGTTTTGCTTCAACGCGAGACTCAAAGCTTCCACGTCTTTTAGTTGATCCTTTTCCAGATTCTCTCTGAGGTTATTGACGATCTGTGTCGTAGTCTCTACACCCAAATCCGCCATGATCAAATTGGCCTCAATGTCATCCAATAACTCGCGGGTAACCGAGCTTTCACCAAACGTCAGACTGGCAATCGCATCACCCAAACTACCACGCGTTTTTCTCAGCTGAGCCTTAAGGCGCCGATAAAGCGATTCTGGCTCCGCCGGCAACCCGACAGGAATAGCCTCACCGGGAATTTCTTTAAGTTGTACGGCGGCTTCTTCCGCCTTCTCTCCCGGTAATGCGTATCTGCTGAAGAAATAAATGCCCAATAACGGCAGCATCAACAAGGCGGCAACCGTATTATGCGCAACGGCCAACCACAACGGAACGCCCTGCTTCACGCTAAAAATGCCGAGTACGATTTGAACAAGCAACAGTGCGCTCAACCATACCCCGCTACGGCGCACGGCTTTGGGATAATGTTCTGATGTCGCCGTCAGCATTACCACGGCCAAAACGATAAAGGTCGCCAAGGCGCCGATGCGATGCAAAGAGTGAATCACCTGTTTGCCGGCCGCCGACATCGACGCGCCGCTTGCAAC
Source organism: Methylomonas sp. MgM2 (assembly GCF_054172045.1). Taxonomy (NCBI): domain Bacteria; kingdom Pseudomonadati; phylum Pseudomonadota; class Gammaproteobacteria; order Methylococcales; family Methylococcaceae; genus Methylomonas; species Methylomonas sp. MgM2. The sequence continues at coordinate 174,569 of NZ_JBSYXO010000003.1, forward strand.
GGTCAAATTAAACGCATCGGCGTAACCATCGTCCGGCAAATATTGTCCGTTACAGCGCGGAAAATCGGTACATGCAAGCGCCGCATAATTGCTGCTTAACCAACCGCCCAAGGCAATTTGCAGTAACAATACCAACATTCCGAACAGCGCCAGTAACCTGGGTCCGGATTGCACCGCTCTAATGCTAACATTTGAAATCAAGCGCAAATTAGCCCAACAAATAGTCCAAAACGTGATCAATCCCAACAATAGATGCGACGTCACCACGAGCGGCATGATCTTTAAATTGACGGTCCACATGCCCAATGCGGCTTGCGCTCCGATCAACAGTAAAATCATGCTTGTCCAGCCTATCGCCGCGGAACGTTGGCCTTTTTGACGCCACGCCATCGAAAACAAAACCAGGACGATAACGCCCAACGCGCCCGCCAAATAGCGATGAATCATCTCTTTCCAAGCGTTAGCGATATCCAAAGGACTATTTGGAAACGCCGCTTGGGCATCGGCTCGAAATTGGATGCTATCGCTCACCACGGCCTTTCCATAGCAGCCCGGCCAATCGGGGCAGCCTAATCCGGCGCCGGACAACCTAACATAGGCGCCGACGACGATAACAATTAAGGCCAATATCGCACCGAATAAGAAGAGTTTCTTGAACATGTGTCTAACCAATTTGTGAAATTCGTAATAATTTATTTAAGTCGTTTCTGACCTGATATGGATCGTAACCGGGCGCGTATTTCATCATCAAATTACCCAAGGGATCCATGATCAATAAGCCGCCCGGTTGGCCGCTACCTTCTATTTGACGAAGAATATCTTTTAACGCGTTTGCCGGCACCGCTTTCAATAAGCGTGCATCTTCCTGCCATTGTGCGGGCAAAGATTGATTCGATTGGTTATAGATCAAGGCCAGACGGCGAATTCGGGCAATATCCTTGCCCATCATTAGCGTGATTTGATTGGTCTTATACAATCCATCCTGACAAATTTGTTCGCATTGGGCTGATTGCAACACGTTAATCAATATCCAATGCCCTTTTAATTCATCGAGATTCGCTGCAGAGAATTCATCGTTACCAACAAATTGCTCATATTCGATAGTTAAGGGCGGATTGATCAATTCACCGTTATTCGTACCTAATTTGACCTTTCCCGGGTTCTCGGCCAAAAACCAAGCGATTCCGAATGGGACAATGGACAGCGCAAAAATCAATAAAATAGTAATGCGATTTTTTTTAAGCTGAGTGTTCACTGCGATTTCTTATAGTCATCCAAATAAACAGCACGGTCAACGTTAATGCCAAAGCGAACCATTGTACTGCATAGGCTAAGTGCTTTTCAGGCGGGATTGGCACATTGATTTGCCATTTACGTATATAACCTTGCGGCGCTTCCGCATCCAGTTCGATTTGATACGGCATAACCGTATAACCCAACCTTTCAGATAGAACTTTCGTATCAACGACTTGCACAACCGATGGCCAGCTATCGCTAGGAATTTCGGCGCCTTTCAATTTGATGCCCACGGACGGAAAGCGATTCAGGCGTCCTGAAATAGGTGTTGGTTCGGCTTTAAAAAACACATTCGGCAAGTCGTTTCTGTCCTTTCCTGATGGAATCCAACCGCGATTAATTAGAACAACATTGCTTTGGTCGTCGACAAAACAGGGCGTCAACACGAAATAACCGTTTTTGCCATCAACGATTTGATTTTCCAACAGGAACTGGTGAGCGACATCGTAGCGGCCCGTCAGCTCTACCTTCCGGTATCTGACTGCGTCAACATCAAGGTTAAAATGTTGGTTTAAATTAATGGCTTTTGCGTCAATGGCTGTTTGCTGCTGGAGCAAAATTTGTTTCTTTTGTTCTGCCCGACTCAACTGCCAAAAGCCTAAACTACATAGCAACGTCATTAATATCAAATAAACACTCAGTCCTATCCAGCTCAGTCGGTAGGGCCTATTTAATAGCGTGAATTTCATTGGACTCGGCAAATTAAGGGTTAGTGATTGGCAAGACGGCCATAATCGTCCAGAATGGGAAATTATTTTCTATTTCGATTCATCATGACCATAAAAATTGTTGCTATCGTTATTTTTATCGCCATAGTAGTAAGCTTAGGCTCGGCTTTATTCCATTTAGTGAAAAGCGGCAATGCCGAACAAACCAACAAAACCGTGAAGGCGTTGACTTTCCGAATCGCCTTATCGTTAGTCTTGTTTATTTTATTATTTTTGGCATTCGCCGGCGGCCTATTTCGCCCCAGCGGTATCGGCGCCAGGATGCAGCAAGCACAATCAATTAATAATAACCAGCCGCCCGAGCATCAGTAAGCACTGACAAAAAAAAAGCGCGAACCAAATGGCACGCGCTTTTTTTACATTTATTCGTATTACAAGATGTAAACAAACACAAACAGACCCAACCAAACAACGTCGACAAAGTGCCAATACCAGGCAGCCGCCTCGAACGCAAAATGGTTTTCGGGCTTGAAATGACCTTTCCACGCTCTGAACAAAACGACCGACAGGATGATCGCACCGATACAGACGTGCAAACCATGGAATCCGGTCAACATGAAGAAGGTAGAACCGTAAATACCTGAACCCAAGGTCAATCCCATTTCATGGTAGGCTTCATAATATTCGCTGGCTTGGAATGCAACGAATAAAAAGCCCAAACCGACGGTAGCCATCAATCCCTTGATTAATTGGTCTCGGTTTTTCGCCAACAAACCATGATGCGCCCAAGTGCAGGTCACGCCGCTAGTCAGAAGAATCAATGTGTTCAAAAAGGGCAAACCAAAGGCGCCCATAGGCTCGAAGTCGCCGCCTACATTGCCCGGACCGTTGGTCGGCCAGACCGCTTCGAACGCAGGCCACAACACGTCGTGGGTAGAGCGTCCGGGCCCGCTGATCATTCCGCCTTCGCCCAAATGAGGTATGGACATATTGCGCGCATACCAGAGTGCGCCGAAAAATACTCCGAAAAACATCACTTCGGAGAAAATAAACCACATCATTCCCATCCGGTAAGAAATACCAACGCCGTGGTTGTACATACCGGATTCGCTCTCGGTAGCTTGCAATGCAAACCACAGGCCGAGCATGACTATAAATGTGGCAAACCCGGCCAGCATCATGCCGGAACCGATCGACGAACCGTTCAGATAATTGGCGAATCCAGCCAGCATGATCATCAAGCCGGCGGTCGCCATGACAGGCCATACCGCTTTATGCGGGATGTAATAAGCGTCGTTCGAAGACATAACCTTCCTCTCTCATTAGTTTTCAGTATTGTTAGTTAGATCAAAAAAAGTGTAAGACAGCGTGATCGTTTTGTAGCGTTCCGGTAGCTCGGGATTCACGACGAAGCGAACCGGCATGGTCTTTTCCTCGTGCCCTTCGAACGTTTGAAGCTCAAAACAAAAACACTGTACTTTCTTAAAATATTCTTCCGCCAAACCCGGAGCGATGCTGGGTATGGCTTGGGCTTTAATGGGACCGGCAAGATTGTTCTTAGCGTAAAAGTTAACGGTATAGTACTGACCGGGGTGTACTTTCATCGTGCTGGTTTCCGCGCGAAAATCCAATGGTGTCGATTCATTGACGGAGGTGATGAATTCAACGGCCACTTCTCTGTTCCGATCGACGGCAAAAGCATTACTCTTTTCAGTCGCCTCCTCAATTTTTATGTTTTGTCCGGTAATATCGCAAAACACATTGTAAATCGGCACCAAGGCATAACCGAATCCGAACATCAACAGAGCCACGATCACTAGCTTCTTGACTAAACTCGTGTTTTTGCGCTTTAGCTCTTCAGTCATTGCGACAGCGCCTTCATCACCGAGAACACGTAAATCACCAATGCCACAGCAATTAAAACTACTGCTGTCAGAATATTTTTTGTCTTTATATTCATTTTATTTGCAATTCCCCCAACCGGTGAGGCCGGGGGAAATCGTTTCAGTCATTTACCAACTTAAATATGCTCTGTAGGAATCGCTTCAGGCGGTGTAGAAAACGTATGATACGGAGCAGGAGAAGGCACAGTCCATTCCAGACTATGTTTGGCAGCATCTTCCCACACTTCATCGGTCGCTTTACCGACACCGCCTTTGATGGTATCGATAACAATATAGACAAACAACAACTGGCTAATACCATAGATAAACGCACCTATACTGGACACCATATTCCAATCCGCAAATTGAATTGCATAATCAGGGATACGTCTTGGCATGCCGGCCAACCCTAAGAAATGTTGAGGGAAGAATAAGATGTTCACACCCACAACGGACAACCAAAAATGCAAACGACCGATTTTCTCGTTGTACATATTCCCGGTCCATTTAGGCAACCAGTAGTAACCAGCGGCCATCAAAATAAATACGGATGCCGGCACCAGTGTATAGTGGAAGTGAGCCACGATGAAATAGGTATCATGGTATTGGAAATCGACCGGCGCAACTGACATCATCAAACCGGTGAAACCGCCCATGGTGAACAGTACCACAAACGCGATCGCAAACAACATCGGGGTTTCGAAAGTCATTGAGCCTTTCCACATGGTTGCGGTCCAATTGAAGACTTTAACACCGGTTGGAATCGCGATCAGCATCGTCGCATACATAAAGTACAGCTCGCCCACTACTGGCAAACCGACTGTAAACATGTGGTGAGACCAAACGATGAATGACAGGAATGCAATCGCACCGGTCGCATAAACCATAGACGCATAACCGAACAAGGGTTTACGCGCGAACACAGGAATGATAGTCGAAGCCACGCCGAAAGTAGGCAGAATCATCACATAGACTTCCGGATGGCCAAAGAACCAGAAGATGTGTTGATAAAGTACCGGATCGCCGCCACCGGCTGCATCGAAGAAGCTGGTGTCGAAGAAACGATCGGTCAGCAACATGGTCACCGCACCGGCAAATACCGGCATGATGGCAATCAGCAAAAAGGCGGTGATCAACCAAGTCCAAACGAACAACGGCATTTTCATCAGCGTCATACCGGGGGCGCGCATGTTGAAAATGGTCGCAATCACGTTGATAGCGCCCATGATGGACGACACGCCCAACAAATGTACAGCGAAGATAGCAAATGGCAAGGCTTTGCCGGTTTGCAAAACTAACGGCGGATACAAGGTCCAACCGGCAGCAGGCGCTCCACCTTCCATGAATAATGTGCTGGCAATCAGCAGCACGCCGGCGACCAACATCCAGAAACTCATGTTGTTCATACGCGGCAGAGCCATATCCGGAGCACCGATCATCATCGGAATCATCCAGTTGGCCAAGCCGACAAATGCCGGCATCACCGCGCCGAACACCATCACCAAGGCGTGCATAGTGGTCATGGAATTAAAGAAGTTAGGATCGACGAATTGCAATCCCGGCTCGAACAACTCGGCACGAATGATCAAGGCCATCGTACCACCGACAAAGAACATAACCAGCGCGAATACTAGATACAGTGTACCGATGTCTTTGTGGTTGGTAGTAATAATCCATCTTAGAATGCCCTTTTCCGGGCCATGCTCGTGATGCTCGTGATGCTCATCATGTTCGGCTACAACAGCAGACATAGTTTTTTACCTCAACAAAAATTGGAGAATGCGTTAAACGATAAAATAATTTTCTTACTCATCGTCATCGTCATCCCATTTAGGAGTGATTTGGTCGGGTTGAATTTCATCGCCCACGCTATTACCAATATCGGGCGAGTTACGGATATAGGTGATCAGTTCCGCCAATTGGTCATCCGGCAGTTTGCGGAAAGAAGGCATTTTGCTGGTTCCCGCTTGGATAAAGCCGATCAGTTGATCCATATTGCCGGTCACTTTAGCGCTGTCTCTAAGCGGCGGGTACCAACCGTCGACACCCTTTCCGTCAATTTGATGGCAGGCCACGCAGTTTTTTAGGTAAACCGATTCACCTTTAGCGATCAACGAAGACCGGGTTTGATTGCTTAAATCAGGCTCTTGATTTTGTTTAGCCAACGCGTCTTTGACCCAGGCATCATATTGTTCTTGTTCCATCGCAATCACAACGATAGGCATGAAGCCGTGGTCACGACCACACAACTCAGTGCATTGGCCCCGATAAGTCCCTGGATTTTCCACGTATGTCCAGGCTTCGTTGATAAAACCGGGATTAGCATCTTTTTTCCAACCCAAATCAGGCACCCACCAAGAGTGGATCACGTCTGCGGCGGTGAATAAAAAGCGAACTTTCTTTTTGGTCGGAATAACCAATGGATTATCCACGTTCAACAAATAATTTGGTACCGACCGTGGGTCCATCGTGCTGACACGGTGTACTTTTTCGCTAGCCTCATCCAAATGACTTTCGAAATGAATGCCGTTATCTAAATATTCATAGTCCCAGTACCATTGCTTACCGGTAACTTTGATACTCATGTCGGACTCTTCTACTTTATCCAGATCAATGACGGCTTTAGTCGCTGGAACGGCCATGCCGATTAATATCAAAGTCGGAATGATGGTCCATACTATCTCTACGGTAGTATTTTCATGAAATGAGGCCGCTTTATGTCCTTTTGATTTACGATGATGATAAATCGAATAGAACATGGTACCGAACACTGCAATGCCGATAAAAACGCATATCCACAGGATGAGCATGTGCAGGTCATACAACTCATGACTGAGTTGCGTCACCCCTTGTACCAAGTTAAGAGTGTAGTCCGCGTGCGCAGTCCCCAGGCCAACGGCCATCAAAACTAAACACGCGAGCAGTTGCTTTGTTTTCTTCACGGAGCAGCCTCCTCGATTGTAGTAATAAACTTGTATGCGTATATCTTATTGTAATTTTGCGGCCTGCAACCACACAGACAACTCTTCCCTTTACCGATATCTATCACAAAAAACCGGATAATTCTAACCTATGACTGTTCGCTAAACCAGAAGAGCTTCTTCCAACATGTCAGACTACACAAAAAAGGCCCGCGAACATACTATTCGCAGGCCTTTATTTCCTGATATAAAACTATCTTTTTACTTTAAAAATATATAGAACTGCTTAACTCAGCACTGCACCATAAGCCTTGTCGTAAGTTGGAATATGATTATCCAGCCATCCTTTAACCATTTGCCCCACCTCTTCTGTAACATCGGCTTCGCCGGCATGAAACTTTTTCTGCAAATCCGCACAAATACCGATTAGCGCTTCATGCTCCGCTTTATGCTTGTCGTAGCCGTTATAACCCACCGCTTGCATTTCCTTTTCTTCATGAGCGAAATGATCTACAACATAAGCGATCAGTGCGTCCAAAGAAGCGCCTACAGTCGCCCGTTCAGCGCCGCCGGTTGCTTCGTCGTACAATTTGTTCAACAAGCCAAATAACGTTTTATGTTCTTCATCAGCGAAACCGACGTTTGTGCCAAACTGTTCAGCAGTCCAAGTGATTAATGCCATAACGTACCTCCAAATTATTGTTTTAATGGAGCCGGCATTGTCATAGTTTCAATAGGGTTAATTTTTGATATGAATCAATAAACTGCCAGATTTAGATTTTGATGCGGCTAGCCAACTGACCAAAGTCGGGCGATTCGAGATTTGGCAACACCCCCAATAACGGAGCGTTTAAGCCGTTTCGTAAAAAATCCAGATTGGCGTGAACCTCGGTCATATCGGGGTCCGACTGCACTGCCAACCAACCGGCAATAGGCAGTTCGGCCTGACGTATTGCCTGAGCGGTTAAACGCGCATGATTAATACATCCTAAACGCATACCAACGACTAAAATAATGGGTATTTCAAGCAATTTCGCTAACGCCGCATTATCCAAGTCGCGACCGAGCGGAGACAGCCATCCTCCGGCGCCTTCCACCACGACACAATCACTTCTGACCTGCAAATCGCCGAACGCACGCAAGATCAGGTCGGCGCTCACTTCGACATTCCCGCAGGCGATATGAGGTGAAACCGGTTTTTCAAACGCGTACGGGTTGATCCGTTTGTAATCGAACGCCAACGAAGAGTATTGCTGAAATAATAAAGCGTCGCCGTTTTTCCAGCCCCCTTGCGACCATTCACAGCCAGCCGCCACCGGCTTCATTCCGGTTACAGTCCGGCCTTGCGCTTGCAAAGCGCGCATTATCGCGACACTTGCCCACGTCTTGCCGACGTTGGTATCGGTACCCGTCACAAAATATCCTGCTCTCATCCTTAGCTTTCCGCTTTAACAAAGATAATTTCGTAACTAGCCATGATATGTCGGTCAGACATTTGAGCCTCATAACAATCGATCATTTTTTGTAATCGGATCTTCGTGGTCGGCTTAGGATTGCGCCCGCGATTGACATTATGAGCGCCTATTCCTTTCAACTCCCGCATCAAGCTCACAACTGAGGGATACCTGGATTTATAAACAACCCTTTCACAACAAATATTACGAAACCCTGCGAGCTCTAAAAAACCTTCAATTGCCTCGGTATCATAAAAGGTATTGACATGGATGTAATTATCGACTGCAGCCCAGGCGGACTTTAATTCGGCCAACGTTTCAGGCCCAAATATAGCAAATACCAGACGCCCATTCCGTTTTAATACATCTTTAAAGCCAGCCAGAGTCGCGGCTAAATCCTGCACCCATTGCAATGCCAGATTGGAATATATTTGAGCGACGCTTCCCGCTGAAAACGGCAAACTCTCGGCATCCGCACACACAAATCGGGCTGCCATATTCGGGTAATTACAGCGACAGGTTTGTAACATGGGAAATGCTAAATCCAATGCGATTAAGCGTTGATCGGTAACACGCATTGCCAACTGATTGCTCAGAAAACCGGTACCGCAGCCAAGGTCGAGCAATACGCCGGATCCTTCATCTAACGGAAATCGTTTAAGCAGTTCCAATCCTACCCGTCTTTGCAGTTCTGCCATATCGTCGTAACTTCGAGCCGCAGACGAAAACGAGCGCCGAACCTTGGTCTTATCCGGAAACACTATCATCGTCATAAGGTATCGATGATTATTGCGATTAATTGCTCCGGATGGGATAAAAACGGAGCATGTCCCGCCGATTCGAGTATCTCCACCTCGATTTTGGGATTGATTTCCCGTATTCGCCGGACAGTGGCTAAAGGTATCAGCGTATCTCTATCGCCGACAATCACCTTGACCGGTAAGTGATTGCGCAGAATAAAATCGCGCAGATCGCTGGTTTTTAATATTTCCAAACCGGCTTGCAAGATTTCAGATCGAGGCGCCGGACAGGCTTGAACCGCTTTCTTGAGCGTTTGCAAAAGTTGTTTTCCGTGCGCCACGCCATTGACTTGTAACGCCAAAAACCGGATCAACGTCTGCGCCACGTCGGCGTTTAAGGATTCAACAAAGCCATCCAATATTTCCGGTTTAACACCCGGCCAGTCGTCGCTCTTTAAAAAACGGGGATTACCTGCCAGCACCAACAAATTATAAACACGTTCCGGCGCATGTTCGGCCATCGCCATTGCCGCCGTTGCGCCCAAGGACCAACCCAGCAAATTAAAGCGTTCGAACGGGAGCGATTGAAGCAGCGCGTCGCGGACGGATTCGAGTGTAAACGATCCAATCTCGTCACTGCGCCCATGCCCAGGCAAATCAACGCAAATCACCTGGCAATGCCGCGCCAATCGTTGGGCAAAATCACGCCAAACCCCGCTATGCATGGCCCAGCCGTGTATCAGGACCAACGGCTTGCCTTGGCCGTAGACTTCCATATGAATTCGGCTCACATCGCCACCCTATCCAAGGCATCCAGCAATGCGTCCACTTGATCAAACTCATGCCCGGCAGACAAAGTGACGCGTAAGCGTGCAGTTCCAGCCGGCACGGTCGGTGGCCGAATCGCACTGACCCAAAAGCCTCGCTCTAATAATGCAAGACTGACGGACAAAGCCTTTTGGCTATCACCAAGCAGTATCGGCTGAATTGCCGTAGATGATTCCGCCAACTGCAGACCCAGTTGCGCAGCACCCGAGCGAAAACGTTGGACTAGACATTTCAATTTATCGCGGCGCCAACTTTGGCTTTGCAACAAGCGCAAACTGACGCGTGTAGCCTCGGCCACAGCCGGCGGCAACGCAGTGGTAAACACATAGGTTCGGGCCTTTTGAAGCAAGAACTCGATCAACTCCTCGGAGCCAACCACAAACGCGCCAAACGTGCCGAAAGCTTTGCCTAAAGTTCCGATCAAGATCGGCACATCATCGTGACTCAAACCGTAATGCTCCACGATGCCGCCGCCGTTTGCTCCCAACACGCCAAACCCATGCGCATCGTCTATCATCAACCCGGCCTGGTATTGCTTCGCCAATGCCGAAATGCGCGGCAAATCCGCAAGATCGCCATCCATACTGAACACGCCATCGCTGGCGATCAAAGCCCTGCCAACAAATTCCGCCAACAGCCCTTGCAAGTGATGCATGTCGCCATGACCAAAGCGTTTAAATTGCGCGCGTGACAACAAACCGCCGTCTAACAGAGACGCGTGGTTTAGCCTGTCTTCCAGCACCCTATCAGTTCGCCCGACCAACGCCGATATCACACCAAGATTGGCCATATATCCTGTAGAAAACAATAGCGCACGTTCCCGCCCGGTAAATTCGGCCAACTCTTCTTCCAGGGCATGGTGGGCACTGCTATGTCCACAGATCAGGTGCGCAGAACCGCTACCGACCCCATATCGATCGGCGGCCCGTTGAAACGTTGCGACCACTTCGGGATGATTGGCTAAACCCAGGTAATCATTACTGCAGAAATTAACGACCGATTGACAGTCGACATTCAAATCGACACCTTGAGCGCCATCGACGATCCGACGTTTTCGATACAGACCTTGATGCTTTAGCTGTTCGAGTCGGTCGGCAAAATCATAAAATCCGTTGCTCATCGAGCGTAGCTAGAACCACCCATATTTAGGCCCAAACGATCAAACAATTGTTTATCGTGATTGGTCAACGGATTATCCGTAGTCAGCAACTTGTCGCCGTAAAAAATTGAATTGGCGCCAGCCAGGAAACACAGAGCCTGCATTTCGTCGCTCATATCCTTACGCCCCGCCGACAGACGCACCCGCGATTTCGGCATCATGATACGTGCCGCGGCAATAGTCCGCACAAATTCCAAAGGATCCAGCCTTTCGGTGCCGTGCAACGGCGTACCTTCGACCTGAACCAGCATATTGATGGGCACACTTTCCGGATGCTTGGGCAAATTGGCCAACTGTATTAACAACTTAGATCGGTCCATTTGAGATTCGCCCATGCCGACGATGCCGCCGCAACATACATTAATACCCGCATCGCGCACGCGTTCGAGCGTGTCCAAGCGATCTTGGTAAGTGCGGGTGGAGATGATTTCTGAATAATAATCTTCAGAGGTGTCCAGGTTATGGTTGTAGTAATCCAACCCCCCTTCTTTCAAGGCTTGAGTCTGCTTATCGGTCAACATGCCCAGCGTGGCGCAGGTTTCCATACCTAACGCCTTGACGCCTTTTACCATTTCCACAACACGCTCGATGTCCCTATCTTTTGGACTGCGCCAGGCAGCGCCCATGCAGAATCGCGAAGCGCCCTGCTGTTTGGCTTGTTGCGCGGCTTTTAACACTGTATCGATCGGCATTAAAGCTTCCGGATGCAAATCGGAATCGTAACGCGCGCTTTGCGGGCAATAACCGCAGTCTTCCGAACACGAACCGGTTTTAATACTCAACAGGCTGCTAATCTGAATCTCATTCGGATCAAAATACAATCTATGCACTGCTTGAGCCTTGAACAACAAGTCGTTAAACGGCATGGCAAACAAGGCTTCCGCTTCAGCCAACCGCCAATCGTGACGTAAAGGCGCTTCAAATTTAATTTGTTCCGAGCTTACGGACATTCTGATACTCTCCAACTTTGCGGGCTAACGCACTTATCAACCTGATAAACGTTTTATGGTAAACGACTGGCTGAATATTATACAGAATAAATGGCTGCCGCCACGCTGTATCTTATGCGGACAACCCGGGTTCGGCGGAATGGATCTCTGTCAAGCTTGCTTTGACGACTTAACCGGAAATCATTCCTGTTGCTATCGCTGCGGCGAACATTTTGAAACGGAGATCGACTTGCCGCAGCTTTGCGGCCGCTGCCTACAAAAAACGCCCAGCTTCGATGAAACCCATGCGCCTTTTTTGTATGACGATGTAATGCGTTTTTTAATCACTCGATTAAAATTCAAGCGACACTACAAACACGCCCGCCTTTTAGGCAGCTTATTGGCGAATTATCTCGCTGAAACAGCCGAATTACCGGAATGTATGATTCCTATCCCTTTACATCGAAATCGCTACCAGCAACGTGGATTTAATCAATCGATAGAAATCGCCAGGCACGTTTCAAAACGGTTAGGCATTCCGCTGGAATTAAACAGTTGCATTCGACATAAAGACACCAAACATCAAACCGAATTACCGGCGAACCAACGCAGAAAAAACATCAGAAATGCCTTTTCGATAATTCAACCGATCAACTATCGGCATATCGCCATTGTTGACGATGTCATGACTACCGGCGCAACGGCCGAAGCCCTAACACAAACATTAAAACGGCATGGTGTAGAGCGAGTTGACGTCTGGGTCTGCGCTCGGGCCTGAAATCTCAAACAGAACAAAAAAGCCCCGATATACGGGGCTTTCAGTTTTACTCATAACGAACAATCGTTACATTTTACATTATTCTTTAAGGTGACCTCTAGAACGGAATATCGTCATCAAAGTCGTCATACGATGCCGGCGTTGACTGCGGGGCTGGCGGCGCGGATGAGCGGTTATCATAACTGCCGGCCGGGGGCGTACTATCCGAATAGCTTGCCGTGCCGCCGCTACGACTGCCGAGCATATTCATGTTTTCGGCGACAATTTCGGTAGTGTACCTGTCCTGGCCGTCCTGGCCTTGCCATTTTTGCGTGCGAATACGTCCCTCGACGTAGACTTGACTGCCTTTTTTCAGATATTCACCGACTGTTTTCGCTAATCCGCCGAAAAAAACCACGCGATGCCACTCGGTTTCTTCTCTACGTTCGTTGGTATTTCGGTCTCGCCAGCGTCGCGTGGTAGCCAAGCGGATAGTGGCGATCGGATCGCCACTTGGCATATAGCGAATTTCAGGGTCGGCGCCAAGATTCCCGATCAGCATGACTTTGTTTAACATAATAGTCTCCGTATAAAACTCAAGCGGCGGCTTATTGCCACTGCTTTAAAAAGATATTCAGTTCGTTCTTGTTGAGGACCTGGCTATCGACCTTTAGATAAGCGGTACTTTCTTCGAAATGCAGCCGTACCTCTTCAACGCCGTTAATGGCCAACAGCGCCTTGGAAAACTCCGCTCCCCGCGCCGGCTTAACGGTTTGCAATGAAACTAATAAATTCGCCAGATAACGCGGCGTCGACATGAACAAAGCAATCAAAACCCAACTAGCGGCGACTGCCGCCGAAAACACGAACACGGAACTTGCGCCGAATTCACCGTATAACCAACCACCACTCGCGCCGCCAAGAAACGCACCGAGAAATTGCGAACTGGAGTAAATCCCCATTGCGGTACCTTTCAAATCGCCCGGTGCGGTTTTGGAAATCAACGACGGCAAGGTCGCTTCCAATAAATTAAAGCCGGCAAAAAAAATCCACAAACAAGCTATCAAGCCGAACAAATGCTCGTGCGACAACATAAAGCCTAAATTAGCGACAACTATGGATGCAACCGCGCCGATAAAAACCCCCTTCATTTTCCGTTTTTTCTCGGCGATGATCACAAATGGAATAATCGCTGCCATCGAGGTCACTAGCACGGGCAGGTAGACTTGCCAATGTTTGCCGGCACCTAGGCCGGCATCGCGCATCAAAAGCGGAACCACGACGAAACTGGCCATCAAAATCAAATGCAGTGCAAAAATTCCGTAATTCAGCCGTAACAAATCCGCGTTTTTGATAACCGAACTTAGCTCTGATGGTATATATTCGGCGTCGCGATGTATGGTAATTTTCTTTGGATTCGGAACGACGAATAAGATGACCAATACGGCCATCGCGGACAAAATCGCAATCAACCAGAAAATACCGGCAATACCGAAATGATGCGCAATCATGGGGCCTATTGTCATCGCCACTCCAAAGGATACGCCGATACTGGCGCCAATCATTGCCATGGCCTTGGTCCGGTTGACCTCTTGAGTCAGGTCGGCAAGCAAAGCCATCACGGCCGCGGAAACCGCACCGCAACCTTGCAAGGCACGGCCTATCAGAATGCCATATATATCGCTTGCCAATGCGGCCACAACGCTACCGGCCAAAAACAACACCAAACCGATAACGATCACTCCCTTGCGATTGAATCTATCCGACAATAGGCCAAATGGAATTTGCAATACCGCTTGGGTCAGACCGTAAATTCCCATCGTCAAACCCACCAATTTAGGGGTTGCTCCCGGCATTTGCTCGGTAAACAGCGACAATACCGGCAACAACATGAACAAACCCATCATGCGCAATGAATAGATGCTTGCCAACGATACAGTGGCGCGCTTCTCCATGGACGTCATTGCGCCGGAAACATCCTGAACCTGTGTCAAACCTCAACTCCCCTTTGCGTTAAATTATGAAAGCCACGTATAGTATCAGGTTCTTTAAGATGCAGGAATTCATACAGTGGACACCATTAGTATTCGCGGCGCCCGCACCCATAATCTCAAAAATATCGACCTCGAACTACCCCGGGACAAATTGATCGTGATCACCGGCCTGTCGGGTTCCGGCAAATCCTCGCTCGCCTTCGACACGATTTACGCGGAAGGTCAGCGCCGTTATGTGGAATCACTGTCGGCCTACGCTCGCCAGTTCCTGTCGATGATGGAAAAACCGGATGTCGACCATATCGAAGGTTTATCACCCGCGATTTCGATCGAACAAAAGTCCACGTCTCACAATCCGCGCTCGACGGTCGGCACCATCACCGAGATTTACGATTATTTGCGACTGCTGTACGCCCGCGTCGGCATCCCGCGTTGCCCGGAACATGGGGTATCGCTACAAGCCCAAACCATCAGCCAAATGGTCGATCAAGTATTAAGTCAAGCCGAAGGCGAACGCTGGATGCTACTCGCGCCTGTGGTTAACGATCGCAAGGGTGAGCATGTCTTGTTACTGGAAGACCTGAAAGCGCAAGGCTTTTTGCGTGCCCGCATCGACGGCGAAGTCTATGAGTTAGACGAGCCCCCCACACTGGATTTGAAAAAGAAGCATACCATAGAGGTCATCGTCGACCGCTTTAAGATTCGCGACGATCTTGCAATACGACTGGCGGAATCTTTTGAAACCGCATTACGGTTATCCGACGGCCTGGCGATTGCCGCTTCCATGGAAAACAGCGAAGAAATGCTGTTTTCGGAACGCTATGCTTGCCCGCACTGCGGTTACAGTTTAACTGAGCTGGAGCCCCGCATTTTTTCATTCAACAACCCCAAAGGCGCCTGTCCTAGCTGCGATGGCCTCGGGGTACGCCAGCATTTCGATCCGCAGCTGGTGGTACATAACGCCGAAATCAGCTTGGCTGGCGGTGCTGTGCGCGGATGGGACAGACGCAACGCGTATTATTACCAAATTATTTGCGCTCTAGCGGAACACTATGGTTTCGACCCGGAACTGCCGTTTTCACAAATCCCCAAGAAAATACAGGCCATCATTTTGTACGGCAGCGGCGACGAATCGATTAGCTTTCGCCTGCAGATGGGTGACGGTAAAGCGAGAACCAGCCATTACCCATTCGAAGGTATTATTCCGAATATGGAACGGCGTTACCGGGAAACCGACTCGCAAATGGTCCGCGAAGAGTTGTCGAAGTATTTAGCTCAGCAAATTTGCACCGATTGCAACGGCGCACGGCTAAATTTGGGTGCACGCCATGTATATGTCGAAGAGCAGCCGTTACATCATCTAACCTCGCTACCGATTAAACAGACATTAGCATTTTTCCAACAGCTAGCGATTCCCGGGCATCGTGGCGAAATCGCCGCGAAAATCAACAAGGAAATTCAGGAACGCTTGGAGTTTTTGGTTAACGTCGGTCTGGATTATCTGACGCTGGACCGCAGCGCGGACACTCTATCGGGTGGCGAAGCCCAGCGCATCCGGCTGGCTAGTCAAATCGGCGCCGGACTGGTCGGGGTAATGTACGTGTTGGATGAGCCTTCTATCGGTTTACATCAGCGCGATAACCAGCGTTTATTAAACACATTGTTTCGACTCCGCGACCTTGGCAATACCGTCATCGTCGTTGAACACGACGAAGACGCCATCTCCGCGGCCGATCACGTCGTCGATATCGGCCCGGGTGCCGGCGTGCACGGCGGCGAGATCGTGGCGCAAGGCACGCCGGAACAGATTCGAAACAACTCCGCTTCGCTGACCGGGCAATATTTATCCGGCCAGCAGGCTATTGAAGTACCGAAAAAACCGACCGCTCCTGACGCCAATCGGCAATTGACTCTTCACAAAGCAAGCGGTAACAATCTTAACAACGTGACGGTTGACTTCCCGGTTGGTCTTTTTACTTGCGTAACCGGCGTATCCGGTTCAGGAAAGTCGACGCTTATCAATGATACGCTTTATAGACATGCCGCACGTTTGCTTAACGGCGCCAACTGCATTCCGGCGCCGTGCGAAACCATCACCGGTTTAGAAAACTTCGACAAAGTCATCGACATCGATCAAAGCCCCATCGGCCGCACGCCAAGGTCGAACCCGGCTACTTACACAGGCATTTTCACGCCAATACGCGAATTGTTCTCGGCGGTTCCCGAGGCCCGCTCCCGCGGATATACACCGGGCCGTTTTAGTTTTAACGTAAAGGGCGGCCGCTGCGAGGCCTGCACCGGTGACGGCGTGATCAAGGTGGAAATGCATTTTCTGCCGGATATCTTCGTACCCTGCGATGTCTGCCACGGCAAGCGATACAACCGCGAAACGCTGGAAATCCGATATAAAGGCAAAACGATACACGAAGTACTTGAGATGACCGTAGAAGATGCCTCGCAGTTTTTCGCGGCCGTCCCGAGTTTGGCGCGGAAATTACAAACGCTTATCGATGTCGGCTTGAGTTACATCACACTGGGGCAAAATGCGATCACCTTATCGGGCGGCGAGGCGCAGCGGGTAAAATTAGCGAAAGAGCTTTCCAAACGCGATACGGGCAAGACACTCTATATATTGGACGAGCCCACCACGGGCTTGCATTTTCACGACATCAAACAGTTGTTAAGCGTACTGCACACCCTTCGCGATCACGGCAATACGCTGATCGTCATTGAACATAACCTGGACGTCATTAAAACTGCCGACTGGGTAGTCGATATGGGACCGGAAGGCGGCAATGGTGGCGGCACTGTGGTCGCCGAAGGTACGCCCGCAGACATTGCCCGACATGACAAGTCGTATACGGGCATTTATTTACGGCGTTTCTTTAAATGATCAAGGACAGCTCTGACACCAGCGACAGCATCGAATGACAAATCGGACAATCTACCGATACTGACAAGCCCTGTGAGATACATAGACAAAGGTTTGACTCTTCGGGCATCGTATTTGCTTGATCCAGCTATAACCCATCGCCCGCTAGCGCGTGATGGCCGGCCAGAAAACTGTGATTTAGGTGAAAGTGATGTTTAACAAATTCGAAAAAGCGACGCGTTTCAATAACATTAACGACGCGTATCAATTAAATCCAAGCTACCTTTACGACATTGAGTTAATTATACAAACGAAGAATTGGATGAAACTGGACATACGCGATAAGCAACTAGCCCCGCAAAAAATCAATTCTCTCCTAGAGAGAAATCGATAAGAATGATTGGCTAAACTTGAATGAAGAGTCATGAATCCTCAATTGGGGTTATAACTATAGGCCGAATGATTTGAATTTAAATCGGCAGGCTCCGAGGGGTTCAAGCTCCGACCCGCGCCTTGTTGACGCCCTATCGGCAAAGTTCTCCTAATAAAGAGTCTTCATCTATACAAATTAGGATGCCGCTCAGAATCTTTCCCCCGCTTCGAAAAACTCCATCCCTAAGCCGACTAGTTACGCTTCTCTGTTGAAAATCCGAATTTTTAGAATATCATTATTTAAATAACATATCACATGGGGATTCACTGATATTATTTCAGGCTCGTGCGCTCAATACGTGGCCTTTCTATAGTATTAGTTCGTCGCATATAAATGGCATTGCGGCAAGAGCTGCAAGCATCGACGTACTAGCAAAAACAATACATCTTGTTCCATGACCAGTAGAGCAACGCAAAACATGTCCATCCTTCCTCTTTACGACTTTTCACCGACACTGAATGCAGGTTATTTAAAAAAAATAGTACCTTTGCTGACCCAACATCACATTGCAGCCAATCCGATCAACTACGCGATTTTTTATGATTACGTCGCCGGACATAACGTCGCTTTAAATTGCGCTATCAATCAATTGCTTTATGAACAAAAACCATTCGATTGCGATACCAGTCTGCAGCTTTACGGACAACATATCTGCAATGCTTCTTTCGAGTCGTTTGAAAAAATCAATCTCCGCATTCAAAAGGTCATTGATCAGGCAAGTAATAATATCAACGAGACCTGTAATAAAGCCGAAGAAACCAGCGACAGCTTTCAGAAAAAAACAGCGATTTTAGAAAACATTTCCGAGATTTCATCGCTCCAGACCATATTGGAAGAAATCATTCAAGAAACCAAATCGCTTGTAGTTACCAGCCAAGCCATGCAATCGCAATTAAACAACGCGAACGCTGAAATGGAACAGCTGCGTTCGGAACTTGCCAAGGTACGGGAAATCGCGATTACAGACGGCTTAACCGGCCTGCTTAACCGGCGAGCTTTCGACCAAACCTTGACCGACGTTGTCCGGCAATCCAATAATCACAATACTTATTTGTCATTACTCGATATCGATCATTTCAAACGCGTTAATGATACCTACGGACATACCATCGGAGACAATGTGATCAAATTTGTAGCGTCCCTGATGAAAAAACATGCCAGACCCCATCATTATGTTGCCCGATATGGCGGCGAGGAATTAGCCATCATCATGCCCAATACCTCCAAGCTAGAAGCGGTCGACATCTCCGAGACTATTCGCGTTGAAATGGAAAAAAGCCGGCTAGTACGCAAAACCGACAATACCCCGCTAGGGAGGATCACGATATCAATCGGTATTGCCGCATTGCAATCCGGTGACGATGCTGAAAGCTTTCTGATGCGCGCCGATAAGGCTCTCTATCAAGCCAAAGAAAGCGGCCGAAATAAAGTGATACATTAACAAAACAAAAAACCGGCTGTGCCAATGCGGCGGCCGGTTTATTTAACCCATGCGATTTAGTAATTTATTAAGGCATGTACATGCCGCCATTGACATGCAAGGTTTCGCCGGTGATGTACGAAGCCTGCTCGGAAGCTAGAAAAGACACGGCATGCGCGATTTCTTCCGGCTGCCCCAATCGTCCCAACGCGATCGAACTCAACAAATTCGATTTAATGTCTTCCGACAGTTCTTTAGTCATGTCGGTATCGATAAAACCAGGCGCCACAGTGTTGACCGTAATTCCGCGCGAACCCACTTCTTTGGCCATCGACTTGGCAAAACCTATCATACCGGCTTTGGCTGCCGCATAGTTGGCTTGTCCGGCGTTACCGGTGGCCCCAACGACAGACGAAATATTGATGATGCGTCCGTAGCGGGCTTTCATCATACCGCGCAATACGGCTTTGCTCATCCGGAAGATCGCAGTCAGATTGGTGTTAATGATGTCTTCCCATTCCTCATCTTTCATCCGCATCAGCAAATTATCGCGGGTAATACCGGCGTTATTGACCAACACGGCCGGCGTGCCGTATTCATCGCCGGTAATCTTGATGAAGTTCTCGATATCCATAGCATCGGCCACATTCAATTTATAGCCTTTACCATTCTCGCCCAGATAAGCGGATATAGCATCCGCACCGTTATCGGACGTCGCCGTTCCGATCACAAAAAAACCGTCCGCCATTAATTTTTCGGCAATCGCTCGGCCTATGCCTCGGCTGGCCCCCGTCACAATCGCAACTTTTTTATCCATGGACTTGCTCCAATACTTTGGTTAAAGATTCAGGATCGTAAATGCCCAGATGAATGGCATCCGGCACAATACGCTTGTTCAGCCCCATCAATACCTTACCAGGTCCACACTCGACAAGGGTACTCACCCCTTGCTCATGCATAAATTTAACGGTTTCCACCCAACGCACCGGTTTAAACAACTGCTCTTTAAGGACGAAACGAATCACTTCGGGCGAGCCATGCGATTTGACGTCGGCATTATGAATCAGAGTGGCATTCGGTATATTAACTTCAATACCTTGTAATACTTCATCGAGCTTATCGGAAGCCGCCTGCATCAATAAACAATGCGAAGGCACACTGACCGGGAGTTTCAGCGCCCGTTTGGCACCTAAGGCTTTCAATGCCTCCATGGCCCTTTCAACCGCCGGGGTATTGCCGGCGATTACCACTTGGCCGGGCGCGTTGAAATTCGCTGCGGCGACAACCTCATCCTTGGCCACTTCCGCACAAGCGTTGACGACTTGATGATCTTCCAGGCCGATGATGGCAGCCATCGCGCCTGTACCGGCCGGGACGGCTTCCTGCATTAAGCGACCGCGCTCGGCCACCAATTTAACGGCATCTTCAAATGAAATTGCCCCCGAACAAACCAACGCGGTGTACTCGCCCAAACTGTGTCCGGCCATCCATCCGGGAAGAACTGGGCTTTGCTCGTTCCAAATGCGCCAAACGGCCACGCCGGCCGCCAACATTGCCGGCTGCGTGTTTTGAGTTTGATTTAAATCGGCTTCCGGCCCGCTTTCAACCAAATTCCACAGGTCGAAATTCAGCGCTTCGGATGCCTGCTCAAAAGTTTGTTTAACCACTGCGTGCTCGGCGGCCAATTTCGACATCATGCCGACCGACTGCGAACCCTGTCCGGGAAAAACAAAGCTCAAATTATAAATTTGTTCGCTCATAGCTCTTTTAATATTTGATTAAGGCTGAACCCCAGGTAAAACCGGCGCCGAACGCTTCCATCAGCACCATTTGACCTCTTTTAATCCGGCCGTCTCGCACACCTTCATTAAACGCAAGTAAACAGGATGCTGACGAGGTATTACCCTGGTTTTCCAAGGTTAAGATGACTTGCTCCATCGACATGCCCAGTTTTTTCGCAGTTGCGGCAATAATGCGGGTATTAGCCTGATGCGGCACCAACCAATCGATATCGCTTTGTTTCAAGCCGTTAGCGTCCAATGTCTCATCAACTATCCGTCCAAGTGTATTAACAGCGACTTTGAATACTTCATTGCCTCGCATGTTAATAAAACCCGCTTCGTTTTGATTAGCCAGCGCTGCAACTTGCGGATTGGGACAATACAACAAATCTTCATAGCCGCCATCGGAATGGATATGAGTGGATAGAATGCCTGGCTGATCCGAGGCGGCCAGCAACATGGCTCCGGCCCCGTCACCGAACAAAATACAAGTGGTTCTATCGGACCAGTCGACAATACGCGAGCAAATCTCCGAGCCCACAACCAGAACATTTTTACTGAAACCGGTTTTCAGATATTGATCGGCAATACTCAATGCAAATACGGACCCGGAGCAAGCGGCCTGCACATCGAAAGCCACGCACCGGCGGATGCCCAAACGCTCCTGCAGAAGACAGGCCGTACTCGGATAGACCCGATCAGGCGTCCCGGTGGCAACGATAATTAAATCGATATCCTGTGGGTCGATATCCGCCATCTCAATCGCTTGGCGCGAAGCGATTTCGGCCATACTGGCCGAGGTTTCCTCCGGCCCGGCGATACGCCTACTCTTGATTCCGGTACGCTCGTAGATCCAGCTATCGGAGGTATCCACCATCGTGGAAATATCGTCATTGGTTCGAATGGTGTCGGGCAAATAGCCGCCGGTACCCGTAACCCTGCTCCAGCGAGTCATGCGATATCCTTCTGTGCCAAAGCCATTTCTATCTTCTCGCTGATTTTTTGTATAACACCTTTCTCAACCTCGAGTTCCGCCAAATGAATGGCCGTTTCAAAAGCCAAAACATCCGCCCCCCCATGACTCTTAATCACCAATCCTCGCAATCCGATAAAACTGGCCCCGTTATAGAGTCGCGGATCGATACTATCCTTAAATATCTTTAACACAGGGTAAACCAAAAGGCCAAGTAATTTGGTAAACACATTCCGAGAAAAGGCTTGCTTCAGTTTGACCGCAATCATCTTGGCAGCCCCTTCGATTGATTTCAGCGCCACATTACCGACAAAACCGTCTGAAACGATCAGATCGACTTTAACGCTTCCTGCATTAATGGAATTTCCTTCTACGTATCCGATGTAATTTAAGCCGGAATTTTCCAACAATTTGGCCGCCGCTTTAACCTGTTCATTACCCTTCATATCTTCTTCGCCGATATTCAGCAAACCGACACGAGGACGCTCGATGTTTTCAACGGCCTTCACCACTTCTTCGCCCATGACGGCGAACTGGTACAAATGCTCGGCACTCGAATCGACATTTCCGCCCAGATCCAGCATATGGGTATGTCCAAAAACCGAAGGCAATGTTGAAATAATCGCCGGACGCTCGATGCCGGGAATCATTTTTAAGACAAAACGCGCGGTTGCCATCAAGGCGCCTGTATTACCGGCACTGACACAAGCATCGGCCTTACCGTCTTTAACTAGGTTTATAGCTATCCGCATTGACGAATCTTTTTTATTCTTTAACGCTTTTTGCGGCGGTTCGTCCATTTCAACGACTTGAGAGGCATGCTGAATACTGAGCCTACCTTTAAACTCAAGTATCTCATCAGATAGCATATCGTTTAATATTGCTTGATCACCCACCATGATCAATTTCAACCGTGGATTTTTTCTTAAACAGGCTAGTGACGCAGGAACCGTCACCTGAGGACCGAAATCCCCACCCATAGCATCAATCGATAGAGTTGAGCTCACGCTTAGGACCTAACCCTTAGAAGTTAAAAAAGGAGGAGACACGTCGAAAAAGCGTGTCAATTTTGAATTAAAGACTAAACAAACCGAAAGCTGTTAGAAACCGAAGCAAGCCGCGCAAGCCTAAGCAGCAAAAAACCATACAACCGCTTCTAGCTCAATCGTAAGACTGCGCCATTTTCAACGGTTTCAAACAGACAAGCGCGTCTTACTCTTCGTCGATATCGTTGTTGCTAGCGATAATTTGACGGCCTTTAAAAAAGCCATCCGGAGTCATGTGGTGACGTAAATGAACTTCACCGGTCAAAGGATCTTGAGCTAGAGTTTTGCTGGTTAATGCATCGTGAGAACGACGTTGACCGCGTCTTGCGCGCGACACTCTATTTTGTTGTACTGCCATTTTTACTCTCCAGTTTTTTTAAGTTTGGCTAAAACAGAAAAAGGATTATTGGTTTCAGCTTGGGTTTCATCGTCGAAATCAGCGTCTTTCGAGCTACGTAGCGTAATACACTCGTATTGATGCTTAGGATAATCGGGCAATGCCAGCAATATCTCATCTTCGATCAAGGCATTCAAAGACACTTTCTCGCCATCTAACAATAAGGGTTCGCAATCGATCTCCAGCAAATCCGCCTCTTCAATCGAAGACACCACACCCAACTTAAACGAGAGCTTAATCGGCCACGATAAAGCTTGCAAACAAGACTGACACTCTAATTCCACTACTGATTTTATGGTACCCGAGACCACAACCCGCTTACCTTCCTTGGCGAATTGCACTTCGATCTCCACATCGCCATCAGCTAAAACCAAGTCAGACAAACGCTCAAGCACGGAAATTTTTATTGCGCCTGATAATATGCTACGCCTTTCGGCTAGCAGCAATGGGTCTATAAGGTCGGGAAGTTTGTCTGACATAACTGTACAATCATACAGATTACTAACCTTTGCGTCAAACTTACAAGCACTTGACTCTGAACCAATTATGAAGAACTTAGTATTAGCTTCAGGCTCACAATATCGCTACGAGATACTCAAAAAATTAGGTTTAGAGTTTATCTCGCACAATTGCCCTATCGATGAAAATCCAATGCCGAACGAAGCAGCCAACAACTTAGCGCTGCGCTTGTCAATAGCAAAAGCCCAAGCGGCGGCGGCAGCATTCTCCAACCACCTGATCATAGGTTCGGACCAAGTGGCGGTCTGCAAAGATCGGTTACTCGGCAAACCAGGCGATCGCGACACAGCGTTTGCGCAACTCAAAACCCAATCAGGCCGGAAAGTCACATTTTTTACAGGCGTTTGTGTTTTGGACAGTCACTCAGGAATTCATTTGACGGACATCGATATTTGCGACGTGTACTTTCGAAAACTAAGTGATGCCCAAATTCTGCGTTATCTTGAAGTCGATCAACCGTTTCATTGTGCCGGCAGCCTCAAGTCGGAAGGTTACGGCATTAGCTTAATTAACAAAATCAACGGCGAAGACCCGAATGCTTTGATCGGCTTACCATTAATCAAGCTGATTAAGCTTCTCGACCAATTCGGACTCAAGATTCCTTAGTGGATATTGGCATCCGACACCAATCCCTCGAACACCTGATGAAACTCGAGCACGGAATGCTCCATTACTTGCTGAATCTGGATGGGATTTAGACGAAGATACTCAAAATCTTTATCTGATATTTCAATCAAAGTATCCTCAATTGGCTCACCAAGTTCTTTGTCATCAACCAACCTACTGGCCAAGTTAAGCAGTTTCGCGTCAAACTTATGAACAACCGCCGAATCAGGATTACGATAACAACTTACCACCTCCGACAACGACTCAGGCAACGCCCATAGCCGCATTAATTCACCGCCTACATCGGCGTGTGTAAATCCTATTTCCTGACGCTCAATGTCAACCAGCAAGCGGCGGTCATTTTTAATGGCACGCAACACCTTAGCAGCCTGTTCCGGCATTAGCTGATACATCACCAACGAACCGATATCATGAAGCAAGCCGACAAGAAATAACCGCTCAAGATTAGGCGCGCCAACTTCTTTGGCTAATAGTTTGTTCACTACGCCGCAATGGACACTACGAATCCAAAACGAAGTCATATCAACCAAATCCGTAGGGATTTTAGCGAACTTGTCGACAACGCAAGTCGCCACCACTAAATTGAACAGATCGTCGATCCCCACAACCACGATCGCTCTGGGTATCGTATCGATTTTAGATTGGAACCCGTAATAAGAGCTGTTGACTATCTTCAGCAATCGGACCGACAAGGCGGGATCTTTAGATATCACATCGCCAATATCAGCTAGAGAATAACGCGGATTACGGATCATTTCGTTCAGTTGAAAAAAGATATCGGGCAACGAAAACAGGTCTTTTGCCTCGACCACCACTTCCTGTGCATTTTTAAATTTCATATTCAACTCTTCCCGTAAAGTCTGAGCACATGCCGAACGTAATCTTGGGTTTCTCGATACGGCGGAATAGCGTAATTGTGTTTCATCACCGCGCCCTCCCCTGCGTTATAGCCAGCCACGGCCAACTTCAGGTTAGAATTAAACATGGATAACAAATCTTTCAAATAACGGGTGCCGCCGTCTACATTTTGTTCCGGATCATACCGATCTGTTACGCCATAACGGCGCGCGGTATCCGGCATCAACTGCATCAAACCGACCGCACCGGCCGAAGACATGGCTTTCGGATTATAAGCCGACTCCGCCTGAATCACCGCATGCACCAGTTTTGGATCCATTTGATGCTTCGCTGCCGTTTTTGCGATCAACTCGTTGTATTTACTTTTATTCGCAGCCATAAACTTCAAATCGCGTTTATAGGTCTTAGGAGGCGTACGAATAACGAGTTTATATTGAAGACCTTTTTCGGGACGGTCGGTGTAGTACACACGCCCATCGGGGCCGACACGCTTATAGATATCGGCCGATGCGGTTGTTGAAACCGTCAATAACAAAACAACAGTTTTCAGCAATCTCATCCTATTTACCCGATAGTCTCAATCCGCTGCAGCGACCGTAATCAGCCTTGCCGCTTTGACGGCTTTTTCTCGAGCATCGACAACAGTTTCCGCCGTCGCTAACGCCACACCCATGCGCCGCTTGAAAAATGCTTCCGGTTTCCCAAACAACCGAATATCCACGTCATTTTCCGCCAATGCCCGGTCGAGCCCGCGGTATACGACACCTTTAGCATCGATTCCACCTAATATAACCGCACTCGCGCCCGGCTTATCCAAAGCTGTAGACACGGGCAAGCCTAAAATCGCCCTCGCATGCAGATCGAACTCACTTTGCCGCTGGCTAACCATAGTGACCATGCCCGTATCATGCGGACGCGGACTAACTTCGCTGAACCAAACCTCATCCCCTTTAACGAACAATTCGACCCCGAATATCCCCAGACCGCCCAACGCTTCAGTCACCTTGCCGGCAATGTGCCGGGCTAAATCGATGGCCTTGGCGCTCATCGGCTGCGGCTGCCAGCTCTCGCGATAATCTCCGCTTTCCTGTCTATGGCCGATAGGTTCGCAAAAATAAGTACAAACCTGTTCTTCCGCATTCAAGGCCCGCACGGTCAATAAAGTAATCTCGAAGTCAAATTCGACTTTAGACTCGGCGATAACCTTACCCGTATCCGTGCGCCCGGCCGCTTTGGCATAATCCCACGCAGTACGCAGCTCATCGGCACTTGTAACCATGGACTGACCTTTACCGGACGACGACATGGTCGGTTTGACAAAACAGGGGTAACCGATATCACCATCAACGGCCGACTGCAATTGCTCGAAAGTTTCGGCAAATGCGTATTTCGATGTCGGTAAACCCAATTCTTCCGCCGCCAATTGTCGAATTCCTTCTCGGTTCATCGTCAACTGAACAGCACGCGCGTTGGGCACGACACGCGCCATGCCCTCCGCTTCGATTTCGGCCAATGCCGCTGTGGCGATGGCTTCGATTTCCGGTACGATGAGACACGGTTTTTCTGCCGCTATCAAGGCTTTTACCGCGGCGGTATCGGTCATATTGATCACATGACTGCGATGCGCCACCTGCATCGCCGGCGCATTGGCATAACGGTCGACGGCAATAACCTCGATACCGAAGCGCTGTAATGAAATAGCGACTTCTTTCCCCAATTCCCCGCTTCCTAATAACAGGATTCTGGTAGCTGACGGACTGTTGGCGGTTCCTATTGTCATGTCGATTTAGCCAGGTAGTGATCGATATCTTGTTTGGAGAATCCGATCTTTTTCGCCACCCTATCGGCATGGCTGACTCTGGAAATACCATCGATCAATTTAAACGTCGGCATCTCTTCGGCAAACTCCACTTGTTTGGGTATCGCAATCCCTCTTTCAACGAACACATCCACTAATTGATGGTTATGCGTAATCAAAATCGTGCTGTTACTTTTTCGATAAAAGCCGTCCAATACATCAATCGACGATCGCATCTTCTCTTCAAAGGTAGTGCCTTCCGCCATTTCGTCAAGTACCAACAAGCTTTTTGCTGTCGTTGCCAAGAAAATATCGCGTGTTCGCTTTAATTCAGTCCCAAAACGACCCTCGCCGTCATCCAGATGACTGATCTCCGGCGCTTGATAGAATATTCTATCGGCGACGCTGAGGCTCGCCGCTTTAGCCGGCACGTAACAACCGATCTGCGCCAGTAATTGAATTTGAGTGACTGTCTTACAAAATGCTGTCTTGCCTCCGCTGTTTGGTCCGGTCACACAGACCAACCTCGCTTCGTTGATGGCAAAGTCATTACCGACATAGTCCGGGTTTTGTTTGCCAAGTACGGGATTCTTCGCATCAGTGAGATTAATGTTATGCCGCTCGGAATCATGCATTTCGGGCAACACCATATCGCCACCATAATCTTCGGCGTATTTAATAAACGAAAGTAATTCGTCGAGTTGCCCCAAACCCTCCAGCAACTCGCCCAACTTTTCAGAACACCTAAAGCGTTCGCGTAACGGAATGATACAATTATCGCGATCGTAACCACCCACGACCGGAATGTAAGCGAGCATCAACGGCAGGAAAAATACCGATGCCACCGAAATACCATCCTTAGAGAAAGAAAACATATCGGTCGGGAAGATTTTGACAATCCCCCAGATCGCCGCAATCAATAAACCTAGCAACAATGGCTTGAATAAAGTTGGACGAAAAATCGTAGCGGGGGAAAAGCTCCCCTTGCGCTCTTCCTTGCTTTGTATACCTTTTTCGCTGTTGTAGACAGGGCCGACCATCAAAGAATAATCGTGACTATCCGCAAAGCGGCCTATCTTATCGAAAACGCCTTGTAAATAAGGGGTTTGTGGCGCGCCGGAATTCTGAATAGCCCCAACCAAATTCAATACGAAATTGATGCCGCGCCGATATTGTTTATAGCCATAACCTTCGATTTGATTATCCTCGCGCGCCGTGCCGAAACTACCCAAGAACTCACCGAACAACAACAAATACAGGCGGTTTTCGCCGCTGGCCGCATTGGCGACGATGTTTTCGACATTCTCCCGTACCGCCGGATTGTCGCGAATCTCGCGCACCGCTTGCTGTTTAGCCTGAATCGACTCGACATCATTCAAAGGCTGCGTCAACGACCGATACAACACGGTTTGGCCTGCCGTGGTACTGGCGTAATTAACATAATCAAACAGCTCGTCGACCTCGATGGTATTGAACCCGCTCTGATCCAAAACGCCTTCGCCGATCGGCAACGGCTTGCTGTTGCGTATCACAGGCCATTCTTCCTGATTCCAACTTTGCAAAATGTTTTGTTGCATGCTACCTCCCCGGTTCTATCCCGCCATCACAGGGCGGTTTTTATTATTTCAGCCAATGCATCGACGTGGATTTCGCTATCATTCAAAGCCGGAATATAACGGTAGCTCTTGCCGCCGGCCTCAATGAAAATATTTTTATTGGTCATCGCAATTTCTTCCAAGGTTTCCAGACAATCAACCGCGAAACCCGGACACACCACGTCGATCTGTTTGATGTCCTGCTTAGGCAAATCGCGCAAGACTTCGACACAATAGGGCTTTAACCACTCCGCACGACCAAATCGGGACTGAAACACCATCTGCCAATGTTTTTCTTTTAATTCCAGTTCATCGGCCAATAAGCGTGCCGTGGTTTGACATTGCTCGAAATAAGGATCGCCCCACTCGGTCAACTTGGCCGGTAGGCCATGAAACGACATTAGCAACAAAGCGGCTTGCCCATGATTTTGCCAATGATCGCGTATCGAATCGGCCAGCGCCTTGATATAAAGCGGATGACGGTAATAATCACTGATAAAGCTTAACGAAGGAATATGCCGCCATCCTAAAAATTCGTCGGCGACCAGGTCGAAAATCGAAGCCGTCGTAGTAGAGGAATATTGCGGATACATCGGCAAAATGACGATGTCCTCCACGCCCTGTTTTTTGAACGCCTGCAGTTTTTCTCGCAGAGCCGGTTTGCCGTAACGCATGGCACAATCGAACACCAAGCGATCGCTACCATAACGTTTTGTCAATTGATCGCTCAACTGTTGCGTATAAACGATAAGCGGCGAACCTTTATCGGTCCAGATCGAACGATAAGCATGAGCTGATTTTCGGGGACGCAGCGGCAAAACAAACAAGTTTAAAATCAGCCACCACAAGGGTCTTGGTAAATTGACCACACGCGGGTCGCTCAGAAACTCCCGCAAAAAAGTCCTCACGTCACCGGTACTTGGAGACAGGGGGGAGCCGAGATTTACCAGTAATACCCCGACTTTTCGTTCAGGAAAGTCAGACATGGCCGCCTATTTGCCGCGATTAATTAAATTCAAGAATTCGGAGCGGGTACTGATCTCTTCACGAAAAATGCCGGTCATTACCGACGTCGTCATTACCGAGTTTTGTTTTTCCACGCCGCGCATCATCATGCATAAATGCTTGGCCTCGATCACCACCGCCACGCCGCGCGCATCAATGGCTGTTTCCACTGCCGTGGCGATTTGTCGGGTTAATTTCTCCTGGATTTGCAGGCGGCGCCCGTACATATCGACGATGCGCGCCAATTTAGACAAGCCTAATACCTTGCCTTGCGGCAGATAACCGATATGGCATTTGCCGATGAAAGGCAGCAAATGATGCTCACACAAGGAATACAGCTCGATGTCTTTGACGATGACCATATCCTCCGTATCGGCTTCGAAAATCGCATTATTTAAGACGTCTTCCAATTTCTTGTCGTAGCCGTTATTGAGGAATCTGAACGCCTTGGCCGCCCGCTTTGGTGTATCGCGCAATCCTTCCCGGTTGACGTCTTCACCGATTGCTTGAATGATTTTGGAGAAATATTCTTCCATCGCCGTACTCAGATAAAAAATGAAGTGAGTATACAGTATCAAACCGTAAACTCTAAGGCACGCAACAATACTTGCTCGTCGGCACCCGGCTTTGTCGCGTTTTCGCTGAGATGCCGGCGCCAAGCGCGCGCACCTTTCTCGCCGTGAAACAGACCTAGAATATGGCGACTGATACTATTCAAACGCACGCCTTGCTCTAACTGATGCCTTACATACGGAATCAAAGCGATGATCAGGTCTTGCCTTGATTTAATAGAATACCGGTCCCCGAAGAAGCAACTGTCGACCGAACTGAGGAAATAGGGATTGTGATAAATCTCGCGCCCCAGCATAACCCCGTCAACTTGATGCAACATCGCCAACGACGCATCCAAAGTCGTGATTCCGCCGTTAATGACAATCTCTAACTGCGGGAAATCACGCTTCAATCGATAAACCGCATCGTAGCGTAAAGGTGGAATTTCGCGATTTTCCTTAGGAGAAAGGCCGGAGAGCCAAGCTTTTCTGGCGTGCACGATGAAAGTATTGCAACCGGCCGACGCAACGCTTGCGATGAAATGCGTCAGTTCTTCATAGGAATCCCGATCATCAATGCCGATACGCGATTTCACCGTCACGGGAATCGACACAGCCTGTTGCATGGCGGCAATGCAGTCCGCCACCAATGCCGGCTCCGCCATCAGACAAGCGCCAAAGCTACCGTTTTGCACCCGGTCACTAGGGCAGCCCACATTTAGATTGACTTCGTCGTAGCCGAAATCTTCGGCAAACTTAGCGCAATCCGCCAAATCCTGCGGATTGCTGCCGCCCAATTGCAATGCGACGGGGTGTTCTTGTTCGTTAAACAGCAAATGCCGCTGCCTGTCGCCATGTAAAATGGCTCCAGTGGTCACCATTTCCGTATACAGTAAGACATGGCGCGACATCAAGCGATAAAAATACCGGCAGTGACGATCAGTCCAATCCAGCATCGGGGCCACGCAGAAGCGCCTATCGATTCCTTTATGCATCCGAATCAATTGATAAATTAATCGATAGTATTACAGATACCACATGACGCAATGTGTTCGAACGTTTCCTTACAATTGCCGCCAGATTACAAAAAATGATCACATCAACGGCAACAACTGGCCGAGAAGCTTGCCATTCGTCGCCATCGTTTGTTTCGGGAACACGCCCGGATTACCTTTAAAATCGGTCATAGTGCCGCCGGCTTCCATTACGATGAGCGCTCCGGCCGCAACGTCATACAGATTCAGTTCCTGCTCCCAAAAAGCATCGACTTGGCCGTCGGCAACCGTACATAAGTCGAGCGCAGCCGATCCCAGGCGGCGTTGGCCGGTAGTGGCTTGTGCGATGCGGGCAAAACGTTCTAAATTATTATCCTTCAAATATTGGCGTAAACAGGCAAAACCGGTAGAAACCATACTGGCGCCCAAATCGGTTTCGCTCGAAACCGTGATGGGTTTGCCGTTCTTCCAGGCGCCTTTGCCCTTTTCGGCGCAATAATAGTCGTCCAGCGCCGGCCCATAAACCGCGCCCATGATTAATTCGCCGTCGATTTCCAAGGCCACGCTGACAGCCCAGTAATACTGCCCCTTTGAGAACGAATGAGTACCGTCTATCGGATCGACGATCCAGCGCTGGTTTTGATTATCGGTTTTACCGCTCTCTTCTCCCCAGAAACCGTACTCGGGACACTGTTCGGTCAAAGCTTGTTTGAGATAATTTTCGACCGCAACATCGGCATCGGTGACCAGATCGCGTGCTGCTTTTTTGTTTATGGCCAATTGATCGAGGTCGTTGAAATAAGACATTGCCACGCTGCCGGCGGCACGAACGATTTTTTCCAGAGTATCCAAAGTGATAGACATGTTTTTCTCAGATATTGAATTGAGATCAGACCGAATGCCGGCCTGATCCCTCTACAAAAACCTCTATTTTAACCTGCCTGACCCGACTTTACAGATTGTTGTAGCCGGTCTCTTCGTGCAACACGATATCAAGGCCTTGTACCTCTTCGTCTTCAGTCACGCGCAGCCCTATCAGTCCTTTGATCAATTTCAAAATCAAATAGCTAAACAGTGCGCTCCACGCAGCAGTTGCCGCAACGGCTATTACCTGAACGGCCACCTGTTCGCCAATACCGACGCCGTCCAGCCCCAAACCGCCAAAACGCTCGGCGGCAAACACGCCGGTCAAAACGGAACCGATGCATCCGCCGACACCATGGACCGGAAAAACATCCAAAGAGTCGTCTATTTTCAAAACGCGCTTAATATATTGAGTCGCGTAAAAACAAACGGCTCCGGCAATAGTCCCGATCGCCAATCCACCAATGGGCCCGACATATCCGGAAGCTGGGGTTATGGTACCCAAACCCGCCACCATCCCCGTCACAATTCCCAAAACGCTGGGTTTACCGAAGCGCAACCATTCGATCACCATCCAGCTAAGCGAACCAGCCGCCGCCGCAATATGCGTTACCGCAATCGCCATTCCGGCCTTGCCGTCCGAGGTCAGAGCACTACCGCCATTGAATCCGAACCAGCCGAACCAAAGCATGCCGGCGCCGGTAACCACCATAGTCATGTTGTGAGGCAACATGGGGGTAGTCGGGAAGCCGCGTCTCGTCCCCAGCACGAGCGCCGCGACCAACGCAGCCACGCCGGCATTGACATGGATCACAATGCCTCCGGCGAAATCCTTTGCGCCAAGCTGCGCCAACCAGCCATTTCCCCAAATCCAATGGCAAATCGGCATATATACAACGATCAGCCACAACGCGCTGAACCACAGCATCGCCGAAAATTTCATGCGTTCGGCGAATCCACCTACCACCAGCGCCGGCGTAATGATTGCGAAGGTCATTTGGAACATGAAATACACGGTTTCCGGAATATCGCCGATGAGATTATCGGTTCCCATATCCGGCATGAAGATCTTGCTGCCGCCACCGATGAATGCCTGCCAGCCTCCCCCATCGGTAAAGATATAGCTGTAAACGCCGGCCAACCATAACAACGACACCAAACAGGTAATGGCAAAGCATTGCATTAACACCGATAGGACATTCTTACTGCGAACCAGTCCGCCGTAGAACAAGGAAAGACCTGGAATGGTCATGAACAGAACCAACGCCGTCGAAGTTAAAACCCATGCGGTGTTTGCTTGATTAATTTCATCGGCAACGGCAAGCTGCGGCGAAACGATTATTGTCGCCAGTAATATGTTTTTAATTATTCTAATCATGATTCTTTATTTTGATTTTATCGACCTGCAATTTAGCCTTTGCCCAGACACAACAAAATCGCCCCTAACCGCATGCTCTTGCGGCCAGGGGCGATTTTTGAAAGCAAATTAACTAAATTAAACAGTCATTTAGCTTATATCGCATCTTCTCCGGTTTCCCCGGTTCGAATACGGATAATTTGTTCCAAATTCGTGACGAATATTTTGCCGTCTCCGATTTTGCCGGTATTAGCAGCCTTAACGATCGTTTCCACGGCTTGATCGACGATATTATCGGCAACAGCAATTTCGAGCTTCACTTTCGGCAAAAAATCCACCACATATTCAGCGCCACGATACAATTCAGTGTGGCCTTTTTGTCTGCCGAACCCTTTTACTTCCGTCGCCGTCACACCTGATACCCCGATTTCAGATAACGCTTCTCTAACATCATCCAATTTAAACGGTTTGATAATTGCAGTAATTAATTTCATGGCGTCCCCAGTTAAATGGTTAAAGAATCAAGACCGCCGTCAATAATAAAGAATTAGCGATAAACATACAATTTGCGGCTTACTCTCAGATTCTTTAAATACACAGGATACGAAAGTGGGCGCCGGTAAGGCGCCCGTGGGTTTCGACCAAGCATCGGCTTGAATTTCTAGCCTTTACTGGTATCGGTAAACTCGGGATAGGCTTCCATACCGCACTCGGAGAAGTCCACGCCATGGTATTCATCTTCTTCACTCACTCGAATGCCCATCGTCAATTTGATGACGAACCAAGCAAGCAAACTGCTGACAAATACGAAGCCGAAGATAGAAGCAATACCGATTAATTGCGCGGATAGTTTCGCTTCCGGATTAGTGATACAAACCGCCAACAATCCCCAAACGCCGACGACCCCGTGCACTGACAACGCACCAACCGGGTCATCTAATTTCAACTTATCCATCGCGATGATAGAAAAGAATACAAGTACACCGCCTGCGGCACCGATCAAGGTCGCTTGTAGCGGCGTGGGAGTCAGCGGTTCGGCAGTAATCGCAACCAAGCCGGCCAAAGCTCCGTTCAGGATCATAGACAAATCCGCTTTGCCGAACTTAATTTGAGAAACCGCCATCGCCGCGATCAAACCGCCGGCTGCCGCCGCATTGGTATTTACGAACACCATCGCCACCGAATTCGCTTCGCCCACATCGGAAACTTTTAATTCGGAACCGCCGTTAAAGCCAAACCACCCCATCCATAGAATAAAAGTGCCCAAAGTAGCCAAAGGTAAATTACTACCCGGAATAGGAATGACTTCGCCATTCGGACCGTATTTGCCTTTACGCGCCCCTAACAATAAGACACCTGCCAGTGCGGCGGTTGCTCCGCACAAATGCACCACGCCGGACCCGGCAAAATCCAGAAACCCTAGCGCATCCAGAAAGCCTTTGCCCCATTTCCAATAGCCTTCGATCGGGTAGATGAAACCGGTCATCACAACTGCAAAAAATAAAAACGCCCATAGCTTCATACGTTCAGCGACGGCACCGGACACGATGGACATTGCCGTTGCGACGAACACCACTTGGAAGAAGAAATCGGCCAATCCTGAGTAATATGTTTCACCGTTACTACCCAAAACCTCCTCCACGGTATGGTCCGGACCAATTAGAAAATTGATTCCCGGCCATACGCTATTGACAGGTTCACTCGGATACATGATGCCGTAACCACAGAGCAGATACATGGTGCAGGCAATTGCAAACAATGCCACATTCTTAGTCAGAATTTCCGTCGTGTTTTTGGCGCGGACCAACCCGGCTTCCAACATCGCGAAACCGGCACCCATCCACATCACTAAAGCGCCGGTTATCAGAAAATAAAAAGTATCCAGCGCATAACTCAGTTCAACAACTTTATTTAGGTTTTCCACATGTAGCTCCTCATTAAAGACTTATAGCGCTTCTTCGCCAGATTCGCCCGTTCTAATTCGAACGACGCTCTCCAAATTAGAGACAAAGATTTTGCCATCACCGATTTTGCCGGTATTTGCAACCTTGACGATGGCTTCAACAGCTTGCTCTGTCATGCTGTCAGCCACTGCCACCTCGATTTTGGCTTTTGGCAAAAAGTCGACCACATATTCGGCTCCTCTGTATAGCTCGGTATGGCCTTTCTGCCGACCGAAGCCTTTGACTTCGGTAACAGTAACGCCAGACACCCCTATATCGGACAATGCTTCACGCACATCATCCAATTTAAACGGCTTAACAATCGCTGTGATTAGTTTCATAAATTGGCACCCCACTCACTCATAGCTAATTACCTCATTAAAAACATACAAAAAACTTCACAGCAGGCCAAGCAGGTAATATGCCAAAATATAACATACTGTTTTTTATGATATTAACGACTTAACCTTACCAAACACCCAATTTAAAGCACCACTTTGGCGCGCTTCGCTTTATTTTGGAGCGTCTGAAAAATCCACAGATCCTCAACATCGGCAACGCCGTTTTTCGATTGACGGGCTCAAACAAAACGCCGACTTAATGCACCAAGACAGGAACCAATATACCCATTATGGTGCATAAAAAAGCCATTAAACACCGCAACTTAGGTGTATGTAGCGGAAAAACAACAATTTATTTATTGGCACAACATGTGCATAAAGCGTGGTTAAGCTATTACTAGGAGAAATCAAATGAAACAAGTCATACCCTCATTTATGATCGGCGGTTTGATACTAATTCCATTTTATGCACACGCAGACGAAGCATTTGATGAGGGCCTGAGGCTAGAGTCGTATCCCCCGTCAAACGAACCAAGCACACCCGGCGATGATGCGGGCATGATCGAGTCTCTATCCGGATATAACGTTAACAACACCAACTTCCTAAAAAACAACAACATTAGCGTTGGCGGCTGGATAGACGGGGGTGTTACTTGGGCATCTCACGACAACAAAGACGAAAGCAATTATCCAATTAGCTTTAACGATCAAGTCAACACTTTCCAGCTTAATCAGTTGAACTTATTCATTGAGAAGAGCCTGAACAAAGGCAATGACTGGGATTTTGGCGGCCGTGTCGATTTCATGTTCGGTACCGACTCAGCCAAAACCCAAGCAAGAGGATGGGATAATCAAATCCTGCCCGATGACGTAGGTCATTACGATGTTGCATTCCCGCAAGCATACGCCGAAATCTATGCGCCATTCGGCAACGGTATTACCGCGAAGATCGGGCATTTTTACACCATTATCGGCTATGAGGTTGTGACATCTCCGGACAACTTCTTTTATTCACACGCCTACACCATGCTTTATGGCGAACCGTTCACGCATACCGGCGCATTACTGAATTACGACATCAACAACAATATCTCCATCACCGGTGGCGCCGTGATGGGTTGGGACAATTTTCGCGATGATCCGGGCGCCTGGAGCTTCCTCGGCGGAGCAACGTTTACTACCGACGACGCGGACACTTCATTGGCGGTTTCTTTAATTACCGGCAATCAAAGCGAACACGTCAATAACGGCACCACGATGTACAGCGTCGTCTTGCAACACAACTTCACCGAAAAATTGCACGTGGTTCTGCAGCATGACTACGGCACCGAAGACAACCAACCGGTTGAAGGTGAAAACGCTGACTGGTACGGAATCAACAGCTACTTATATTATGACATCAATGATAAATTAGCCGCTGGTGTTCGAGGCGAATGGTTCAGAGACAGTACCGGTTTCCGCACGGGATATGACGGAAGTTATTACGAAGTCACCGGCGGCGTTAACTACACACCCACCTCGTGGATAAAACTACGGCCTGAACTACGCTACGATTGGTTCGATGCGGACGGAAATTCCAGCCCTGCGTTTGACGGAGGAACTGAAAGCGACCAGTTCGAAATAGCAATGGATATGATCCTAACCTTTTAATCCAAA
Source organism: Methylomonas sp. MgM2 (assembly GCF_054172045.1). Lineage (NCBI taxonomy): Bacteria > Pseudomonadati > Pseudomonadota > Gammaproteobacteria > Methylococcales > Methylococcaceae > Methylomonas > Methylomonas sp. MgM2. The sequence continues at coordinate 212,229 of NZ_JBSYXO010000003.1, forward strand.
CCATTGGCGTAAAAGAGCCCGAAATCATACGCAAAAAATAAGCGTTTGTTGCTGTGGCTCTTTGTCAAGATTGATGATATTGTAATTGCCGTTTATATACTTACTAACAATAAACAAGCACACTTTAGGAGACTTTGGCCGATGTCAGTAGAGAACGTTTTAAAAATGATGCAAGAAAATGACGTTAAATTCGTCGATTTTCGTTTTTGCGATACGCGTGGTAAAGAACAACACGTGACCTACCCTGCTCACACTGTCGATGAAGACACCTTCGAAGAAGGTAAAATGTTCGATGGCTCTTCTGTTGCCGGCTGGAAACACATCAACGAATCCGACATGATTCTGATGCCTGATCCCAGCAGCGCGAAAATCGATCCGTTCTTTGATGACAAAACCATGATCTTGCGTTGCGACATCATCGAGCCAAAAGACATGCAAGGCTACGAACGCGACCCACGCTCAATCGCAAAACGCGCCGAAGCTTACATGCAATCCACCGGAATTGCCGACACTGCCTTATTCGGACCGGAAAACGAATTCTTCATTTTCGATGACGTACGCTGGTCTGCCGACATGAGCGGATGCTCTTATAAAGTTGACTCCGAAGAAGCCGGTTGGAACTCGGAGAAAGTCTACGAAAACGGCAATATCGGTCACCGCCCAAGCGTAAAAGGGGGTTACTTCCCAGTCCCACCAGTCGACTCTTTACAAGACATGCGCTCCGCGATGTGTTTGGTAATGGAAGAAATGGGCCAAACCCTGGAAGTACACCATCACGAAGTGGCAACAGCCGGCCAGTGCGAAATCGGTTCCAAATTCAACACCTTGGTTAAAAAGGCCGACGAAGTACTGGAATTGAAATACGTCATCACCAACATCGCCCACGCATACGGCAAAACCGCTACATTCATGCCTAAACCGTTGGTTGGCGACAATGGTAACGGCATGCACGTTCACCAATCTTTGGCCAAAGGCGGCGTTAACCTGTTCACCGGCAACTTATATGGCGGCCTGTCTGAAATCGCACTGTATTACATCGGCGGCATCATCAAACACGCCAAAGCCTTGAACGCACTAACCAACGCCTCTACCAACAGCTATAAACGTTTGGTACCCGGTTTCGAAGCGCCTGTGATGCTGGCTTATTCTGCGCGTAACCGTTCTGCATCTATCCGCGTGCCTTACGTCAATAACCCTAAAGCACGTCGTATCGAAGTCCGATTCCCGGATTCAACTGCTAACCCATACTTGGCGTTTGCTGCGATGCTGATGGCCGGTTTGGACGGTATCCAAAACAAAATCCATCCAGGCGACGCAATGGACAAAGACCTATACGATTTGCCGCCGGAAGAAGAGAAAAACATTCCTCAAGTCTGCTTCTCTTTAGATCAAGCTTTAGATGCGCTGGATCAAGATCGTGAATTCTTGACTCGCGGCGGTGTATTTACCGACGATGCGATCGACGGTTACATTGCACTGAAAAAACAAGACGTACAGCGCCTACGCATGAGCACTCATCCTGTTGAGTTCGATATGTACTACAGCCTGTAGCGGTCTCTAGCAGACCCAAGCAATCCCGCAACCCCGCAAGTTTACTGGCTTAGCGGGGTTTTTTATGTCCCTAGCCCCCCTAATCCGGCTATTTTGTCCCGAATTTTAGATTCGATATTCGATGCGGAAATAAAGAAGTTAAAAGCAACCGGAATATCAAAAAACCGATAATAAAGGTTTATCGTTAAATCGAAGGGCGATCAGTATTGGCACTATGAATTTCGTTTCAACGGAAAGAAACAGAAATACGGCTGCGGCAACTATTGTGGCACAGGGGGCGATCCGACATCAACGAAAGCGAAGTCTTTGGCAATATTCAAAAATAACCCCCACCTAATTTAAAGCGAAACTGCAATCAGTTTGTTGCCCTACTCGCTAAAACTAATTTAAATCGGTCTGCTTGGACTTTTCGGCTTTCAGAATAATTCCGGCCAACGGCGGTAATGTCAGAGAAATCGATTGAGGCAGATTCATCCATTGGATCGGGTCCGACACGATTGGAGAGTTTGCAATGTTGCTACCATCGTACAAACTCAAATCAGAGTTAAAGATTTCCTGATAAACCCCTTCCAGCGGCACCCCTATGCGGTAGTTATGTCTAACGACCGGCGTAAAATTGAGCACGATGATTAACTCTTGATCTTGAATTTTACGCCGGTAGCTGATCACCGATTGCTCGGCATCGTGGCAATCTATCCATTCGAAGCCGTGATGATCGAAGTCGTGCTTAAACAAGGTCGGCTCAGACTGATAAATCCTATTCAATTCTTTCAGAAGGTTTTGTATGCCTTTATGGTGCGAGTAATCCAGCACATACCAGTCCAGTGAAGCGCTAGAATCCCATTGCGTACCCTGTCCGAATTCGCAGCCCATAAACAAGAGCTTTTTACCCGGATAAGTGAACATCATCGTATAAAGTAAACGGAGATTCGCAAAGCGTTGCCATTCGTCGCCCGGCATTTTATTGACCATCGATCCCTTGCCATGCACCACTTCGTCGTGGGAAAAGGGTAAGGCGAAATTTTCGGTGAACGCGTAGAGCATACCGAAGGTCAATTTATCATGATGATAACGGCGATGAACCGGATCTTCCTTCATATATTCGAGGATGTCGTTCATCCACCCCATATTCCATTTCATCGAAAAACCCAGGCCTCCGACATATGTCGGGCGAGTCACGCCGCCCCAAGCCGTCGACTCCTCCGCCATCATCACTGTGCCCGGATGTTGCTGATGCGTCACAGTGTTCAATTCCCGGAAAAAATCGATGGCCTCGATATTTTCGTTGCCGCCGTATTGATTCGGAACCCATTCGCCATCATTACGGGAGTAGTCCAAATAGAGCATCGATGCGACTGCATCGACCCTTAAACCGTCCAGATGAAACTCCTCCAACCAGAAAATCGCACTGGATAACAAAAAGTTTTTGACTTCATTGCGGCCGTAGTTATAGATCAGGGTACCCCAATCCCGATGTTCGCCTTTGCGCGGGTCCTCGTGTTCGTAAAGCGCGGTGCCGTCGAAACGGGCCAATGCAAAATCATCTTTGGGAAAATGAGCGGGAACCCAGTCCAAAATGACGCCTATATTATTTTGATGGCAAGTGTCTATGAAATAGCGAAAATCATCCGGCCTGCCGAAGCGGCTGGTCGGCGCAAAATAACCGGTTGTCTGATAGCCCCACGACGCATCCAGTGGATGTTCGGTAATGGGCATTAATTCAATATGAGTGAAGCCAAGTTCTTTCACATAGTCGACGAGTTGATCGGCCAAATCGCGATAGCCCAGAACATTGCCCGAATGATCGCGCTTCCATGATCCCAAATGAACTTCGTAAATCGACATCGGTTCGTGCAACCAATCATGACTACTTCGGTTTTCCATCCAAGTCCGATCTTGCCAGTCATAAACGGTATCATCCACGATGACGGCGGCGGTATTGGGCCGCAACTCAAACAGCCGCCCATAAGGATCCGTTTTGCTGATAAGCTGACCGGTATGGCGATTCAAGAGCTCAAACTTATACAAACGCTCCGCCTCTAGGCCCGGAATAAAAAGCTCCCAAATTCCACTACTGCCAAGGCAGCGCATCGGATGGCAACGGCCGTCCCAACGATTGAAATCGCCTATAACGCTGACACGTCCAGCATTCGGTGCCCAGACTGTAAACAAAACACCCGAAATGTTATCGACAGTATGAAGATGTGCCCCCATTTTACGGTAGGCATGCCAGTGTTTTCCTTCGGCAAACAAATGGCGGTCAAATTCCGATAATTGCACATCAAAATCATAGGGGTCGTAAGCCGTGTGTTGCTCGCCGTTCTTATCAATCCATGACAGTTGATAATGTTCGCCCAACGCCCTCGGCTCGGCGACACACTCGAAAAAATCGGTTTCCGGCAGACGCGGAATTTCCGGGCCGCCGTTGGCGAAATAAACTGACTCCGCATAAGGTAAATAGAGCTTCACTTTAAATAGCTTGCCGTGCGGATGGCGGCCCAAAATCGAAAAAGGATCATGATGCCGCGCTTCAATGATTTTGATCGAATCGGGGTCAAGCGTTGCGTTATATGATTTATTCATTTTGGGTCGCCTTAATGTCATCGGACAAAATCGCCATTGTGCGCCGGTTAGGCACAGGTGGTTAGATATTTCCGAAAATAGAAAAATCGGAACCGTTCAATTGGAACGCTGAATGTCAAGCCATCTTATAGTTTTCAAAACTTAAACCGGGCGAGTGTAACAATCATTTGCTGCAAAACTATTACAACTTCAATCGAGGTTATTTTTTTCGACAGACGTCATCGTAACCCGAAAAATTTGCCGCTTCCGGATTTTCCGTTGTAATCGCATCCGGCAAACTTTGATTTACTTAGTAAATCCGTTAACAGAAAGGCTTTCGCCCTTGGCTAACTTGGGCAACTTCCCTTCCAAACCCATCGCTGCTTTCATGACCTTATTTCGGATAGGAGTCAAACGTTCCGCTAAGCCTAAGCCGATATTCCTAATCAGCTTGACCGGTAAAATATCGTTACTGAAGGATTGATAGAACAGATCCATCACCGTCATCATTTTTAGATTTTCGTTGCGGCGCATGGACTCATAGCACTTAAGCACTGAAACATCGGCAATATTTTTACCGTGCGTATGCGCGTCAACCACGACTTCGGCCAAGGCTGCGGCATCCAGTAAACCGATATTGACACCCTGACCGGCCAAAGGATTGATCATATGCGCCGCATCGCCGACCAGCGCCACGCCCTGTTTGACATAACTTTGCGCATGCTGTCGTCTGAGCGGAAAGCTGGCCACCCCTAATATCCGAGTTATTTCCCCCAAACACTCGGGAAAAGCAGCCTCCAATTCGGACTTCAATTGCTCGAACGACAAGGCTTGCAAGCGGCGCACTTCATCAGGAGATTGATACCAAACGATCGAACCGTAATTTCCCGTGAGCGGCAAAAAGGCTTGAGGACCGCTGGAAACAAAACGCTGCCAGGTAATATCCTGTTGCGGATATGCTGTTTCGACATAGATTACCAAAGCATGTTGTTGGTAATCCCACCCGGTCACACCCAATCCTACCGCTTGTCTGACCCGTGACTGCCCGCCATCGGCTCCCACTAGCAATTTGGCGTATAAAACCTGGCCGTCGTCCAATACGATTTCGCTCGCATGGCCATCGTAATGAATCTGACTAATCGTTTGCGGCATCATCAACTTAACGTTATCAAATGCTTCCAATCGGTCCAGCAGCGCCAACTGCGTCACGCGATTTTCAACGATATAACCTAACTCCGGCGCGTTGATATCGTTACTATTGAATGTCGTATCGCCGGCATTTTCCCACACCCGCATACGCCGGAAAGGGCAAAAGCGCCTCGAAACGACTCCTTGCCACGCACCGACGGTTTCCATGATTTTTCGAGATGCAACACTCAAAGCGGAAACCCGCAGGTCATGCGGCTGGTCGGAAGAAAACGGTTTCGGCACTTTCGATTCGATTACCGCAACTCTTAGATTACTATTGCCCAGACCGCACGCCACCGCGGCACCGACCATACCCCCGCCCACTATGACTACATCGAATTCTTGTTTCATATTCGTCACGATTTTAAACACTAAAAGTTAACAGTTTCCCTGGCATACTCCACAGCTCGTGAAATGACAGAAAAGCAGCCACATGTTATGATTAGAAAGTTTCACTAAGTGAAATTTAAATAAGTTCGCATGTTTCTGGCTGCTTTCGACGACTCTAACACGCGGCAGACCGAAACACCATAAACAGCGTGAACCGTTTTTATACGGCGACGTATTTGAATAAGCATGACAGGATCTGGATAGCAATGATGAATAACGCCCAGAAAAACAACTCAGTACATATGCTTTATGATTCCGACTTATCCCAAGACAGTTGCGGAGTTGGATTCATCACGCGTAAGGATAGCAAACAAACGCATGATCTATTGATCAAGTCCCACGAAGCGCTATGTACGATTCCTCACCGAGGGGGCATGAGCGCCGAAGGCATAGGTGATGGTGCGGGTGTTAATATTGATATTTCGCTTAAGTTTTTCCGTAAGATTACGAATATTGAAAATTTGGAACTAGGTCAATTCGGCGTCGCCAATTTCTTTTTTCCGGAAGATCATGACCGTTACGACTCTGCGGCAACGCTGTTGGTTGAAGACCATCTGAAGGAATTCGACCTGCCCGTCATCAAATGGCGTGACGTGCCGGTAGACAAACTGGTACTCAACACGGCAGCGATCAAAGCCCAACTGCCGATCAAACAACTGATTTTCGGTCGCCCTGCTTCTTTAAAGGATGCCGGCCGCGACGAATTTGAAAAACACATCCAAAAAGCCCTGTTGGCAATCGAAGCCGACGGTTTCAGTCGGCCGGAACTGATCGGTTTCTATCCATTGTCAATGAGTTCGCGCACATTGGTCTATAAAGGCCGCTTGAATTCGTTCGAAGTCATTCCGTATTTCGTCGATCTTTACGACAAGGATCACGAAATCAGCACCTTGTTTTTCCACACCCGTTTTTCAACCAACACCGCACCGGCGACGATGATGGCTCAGCCGTTCAGATACATGGCGCATAACGGGGAGTTAAACACCGACAAGAAGAACCGCCTCAGCGAAAATGCCATCGCCCGCCAAAATAACAAACATATCGTGTTTCCGTGCGGACAATCCGACTCAGGTCGTCTTGATCAGACGCTGACTCGCCGTATCAACGAAGACGAGCTGGACATCGTCACCGCCATTTTGGCAATGATGCCTCCGGCTTGGGAAAACGACCCGACCTTGTCCGACGACGTCAGGGCCATGCTGGAATATTTCAGCTTATATGAAGAAAAAAACGACGGTCCGGCCGCGTTGATTTTCAACGACGGTATCCGCGTCGGCGCCCGCCTCGACCGCTTAGGCTTGCGCCCGCTGCGTTCAGTGGAAACCACCGACTATTTGGCCGTCATGTCGGAAGCCGGCCAAATCGATTTCCCGCCTGACCAAGTACTGAAACGGGGCCGTATCGAAGCAGGAGGGATGCTATATTTTGACCACAGCACGGGCCAATCTTACGACAGCCACCAAGTTTTAGAAAAACTGGCCAAGGAAAAAGACTACAAAGCCATGCTGGCCGAGCGCTGCATTCACATTAGCGGTCTGCCTAAAGTCGATCTGTCTGAAATCGGCAACGACCACGAGTTCAACATCGATCAACGCCATACGGCCTATGCGTTGAATCAGGAAAGCTTTAAGTTTTTGCTCGATCCGATTCTACAAAGCGGTTTGGAAAAAGTCTCGGCTATGGGATACGGCCTGGCTCCTAACGCACTGAGCGCAGCCGAAGGCGGCATGTCGCGTTACTTCAGCCAACGCTTTGCCCAAGTCACCAACCCGCCGCTGGACTCGTTGCGTGAAAGCGACGGCATGACTTTGCGCGTGGCTTTAGGTGCAAAACCGACATTCGCACCTCCCACCAGCAAACAGTTGATGATCGAATCGCCCATCCTGCAACGCACGCAGTTGGAACAAATCCGCCGGCAAACCGAGGTCAAAACCATCACCTTGGACATGGTTTACACCCCGGATTTCGATGATCCGGAAAAAAACGAAAACGCGTTAGAAGAATCCATACAGTCGGTCTGCGAACACGTCGAACAAGCTGCACGCAACCATATCGGGATCATCATCCTAAGCGATACCGATATCGGCCAGACCAAAGCCGCGATCCCGGCTCTGTTGATGGTCGCTGCGGCCAACCAACATATGGTTAAACAAGGCTTACGCTTCAATTCTTCGCTGGTTTTGGAAACCGGCCAGGCAGCCAGCCCGCATGATGTGGCTACCATATTGGGCTTCGGCGCCTCGGCAATTTGCCCGTTGAGCGTGCATAACCGCATCATAACCGAATACCCGGACAACCAAACACGTCAAAAAGCCTTAAACAACTTCCAAAAAGGCGTCGAAAAATCGCTGATGAAAACCATGGGCAAATTCGGCCTGTGTACGGTGGAAAGTTATATAGGCGGCGAGTTTTTCGAATCCAATTATCTGGATACCGACGAACCCAAACTAAAGCCCTACTTCCCAAATATCAACTCGTCGGTTGGCGGCGTGCGTTACGCCGATATCGCCGCCAGCGCCACCGAATGGCACCATAAAGCAATGTCGGTCAAGGATGAAAACGACATTCCGTTCCTGGGCTTATTCAAAGAGCGTCAGGAAGGCGCCGGCCACACCTTCGGCAATATCGCGGTACGCGAATATATCAACATGACCGACGAGCCTATCCTGTATATAGCGGCTGAAACAGGTGCGGCAGTAGGCCTGGAGCCAACGCCGCAGAAACAACAGGCTAAGCAGGCTAGCGATACCGCATATCGCGACTTCGGTTATGAAAAACGCACGCCGGAACAAATCGATACGTTCGGCATTACGCCGGCTTACCGCAGCTTTACCCGCAACTTAGCGCAAGAACGTGCCAGTCGCCCTGCCGCGCTGCGCGACGTTATGGAATTTCCTGCCGATGTTTCGACCGCTCTCGGCAAAGAAGATTTCGATCGTCTGTTGGGTGCTCAGGATTTGTACGGCAATAACAATTTCACGATCCGCGGTCTGCAGGTCGAAAAAGTGAATGATGCCGTTTTCAACATTCGCTTTAACGAAAACAACAGCAAGGCCAGATTGGGACAATTGTCCGAGCACTTAAAAGTGCGTTTTGCCGGAAGCGATTTCGTGCTGACCGTTGAAAGCAGCTGCATCAACGCCCGTGCTAACGACAGCGACAGTCCGATCTACTTTTACCTGAACAACATTCGCGATACCCGTCCCGGCATTGCCCTAGATTCCGTTCAACCGGCCCACGAAATCACGGCTACTCTCGCATCCGGCGCCATGAGTCACGGCGCGTTGCTGGCCGAGGCGCACGAGGCGGTGGCCATGGGCACCAACATAGCCGGCGCGAAAAGCAATTCAGGCGAAGGGGGCGAACATTCCAGCCGTTTCGGTACGCTGCGCTCCAGCAAAATCAAACAATTCGCATCGGGCCGCTTTGGTGTGTGGGCCGGCTACTTGGCGGATCCGACCATAGAAGAGATCGAAATCAAAATCGGCCAGGGCGCGAAACCCGGCGAAGGCGGTCAGTTACCCGCGCCTAAAGTATCGGTCGAAATCGCCGCGCTACGCGGCGGCACCCCCAAAGTCGAACTGGTCAGCCCGCCGCCGCACCACGACACCTACTCTATCGAAGACCTAGGACAGCTGATTCACGATGCAAAAGCAGCCCGGGTAAAAGTCGTTGTCAAGCTGGTGTCTTCCGAAGGCATAGGCACCATTGCGGTCGGCGTAGCCAAGGCCGGAGCCGACGTCATCAACGTGGCCGGTAACACCGGCGGTACCGGTGCCGCGGCGGTCACCAGCTTGAAAAACACCGGCCGTTCGCCGGAAATAGGCATAGCCGAAGTTCATCAAGCATTATCCGTGAACGGCTTGCGTGATAAAGTCGTTTTGCGTTGCAGTTCGGCGCATCAAAACGGCGCCGACGTGGTCAAATCCGCGATTCTCGGGGGTGACTCGTTCGAATTCGGCACCACCGCATTGATGATGTTGCGTTGCGTGATGGCGAAAAACTGCAACATCCGTTGTCCGGCAGGTTTGACTACCGCTCATGAAGAATTCAAAGGCGATCCGCGCGTACTGGCGCAATTTTTCATGAATCTGGCTCACGAAGTCAGAGAAATTCTGGCCGATCTTGGCTATACCAGCTTGCGCGAAATCCGCGGACAAACTCATCTTCTGCATTTAATCGACCACCCTGCCATGGTCGGCCAGATTCATTTGCAAAAACTCCTGACCGAAGTGCGGGAAGTCAAAATCGAAAAACCGATTTATTTGGAAAAAGACTACTCGATCGACGACATCATTTTCCCAAAAGTCAAATCGGCGCTGTTTGAAAAAGGTCAAACGCGGGTGATCATAGAAGGCGACAAACTCAAACTGAATAATCGTAACAAATCCGTCGGCGGCCAAACCGCTATCGATTTGGAGCGTCTGCTACAGTACGAACTAAGCGATGATAAAATCGCCGAGTCGAAAATCATCTACACCAATCAACACGGCCGCCGCTATCTGGCCGACGATACGATCATCGTCCGCACGCATGGCTCGGCGGGCCAAAGTTATGCCGCATTCAACAACGACGGTATACGCATGGAGCATACAGGCACATGTAATGACGGTGTCGGTAAGACCTCCTGCGGCGGCATCATCGTGGTCAAGTCGCCCGGCGGCGGCTCGAAGCTGCCCGGCGAAAACGTGCTGATCGGCAACTTTGCCTTATTCGGCGCCTCCGGCGGCAAAACCTTTATCAACGGCGAGGCCGGCGACCGCTTTGCGGTGCGTAACTCCGGCGCGATGGCAGTCGTTGAGGGTGTAGGCGATTTCGCTTGCGAATATATGATCAACGGCGCGGTATTGAATTTAGGCGGATTCGGCAAAGGTTTCTGCACCGGCATGTCCGGAGGTAATGCCTATCAATACGACCCCGATAACCGCCTGGAAGCTTTGTATGATAAAACCTCAGTCAGCATTCATACCCTGACTGAAGGCTCCGATATCGCAGCAGCCCACGAGCAGTTCATCCTTTACATGCTGGAGTTACATATCGAATACACCGCCTCGGAAAAAGCCAAAGCGATCCTGAGCAATTGGGCGGAAGCTCGCCAGCACTTCAAATTCGCTTTACCGTTGTGGTTGAACAGAACCCAAACCGCTGAGTTTTTAAGCCAGTCCATGGACCGTAAGACGATGATAGAGGAACTTTCCGTCGCTTTCGCCCAAAAACAAATCGCGTTGGTTAAAAAGGCTTACCTGACGAATACCACGTTGTTTAACGGTGCGATTCCGGGGTATGGAGACATCGACGGCGAGCTAACCTTAAAATTGATCAATAGCTACGCCGTGATCGACAAAGCGCAGCAAATCGCTAAAGACCAGCTTCAAAAAGCCGGCCTGCCGTTAAGCGATGCCCTGATCGACGAACATGCGCGCAAACTCATCATGGAACGCCCGCGCAAACTACAGGATGCGCTGATTAAAAACCTGCGCGAAGCCTATAGCCAATATGACGACGCTCAATTAGCGACGTTAATGGCGGAAAAACGCTTGAACGACTATAAAGCGACTTTAATGTTGCGCGACGTACAAAGCATCTATTCCATCGGCTCCACCGCCTGGATTATCGAACAGGACAACATCAACCGCCGGGCGCTAACCGGTGTACCGTCCGTCGATAAAAACCTGGCCAGCCTGGAAAGCCTAAGCATAGTCAAAGGCATGCTGGAAAGCGAGTCGGCTTGATCTGATAACAGGCGGGCGCAAGCCCGCCCTATCGCTAACTGATAAAATCTATTAAAGAGACCGGCCAGCTCCGATGCTGCCCACAGATGGTAAAATAATGAAAGCACCTTTTATCCCTTTAAACGCGCCTTACAGTGATACTCAACGTGCCTGGCTGAGCGGCTTTTTTGCCGGTATGCACAGCCATATGCTGCACAGCGCAAACAGCATAAATCCCGCCAACGCCCGCACTCTGCACATCCTTTATGGCAGTCAAACCGGCAATTCCGAATCCTTGGCCAACGATGCCGCAAACAGAGCTAAAGCGCACGGTTTAGTTCCGGTCGTAAAAGGGATGGATGAAGTCGAAGTCGGTCAATTAGCCGGTATGGAATACCTGCTCGTCATCACTAGTACTTACGGCGAGGGCGCCATGCCGGATAATGCTGAAATACTGTGGGAAGCGGCCAGCGGCGACGGTGCGCCGCGCTTGGAAAACGTCAAATATTCGGTTCTGGCCTTAGGCGACACCAGCTACGATTTATTCTGCCAAGCCGGCGTAGATTGGGATAATCGCCTCCGGGAGTTGGGCGCTACCCGCTTTTTCGATCGCGTCGATTGCGACGTCGACTTTGAAGCCCCGGCGGAAAAATGGATCAGCGAAGTGATTCCGTTGATGGCCGAAGGCGCCGCCACCGTTTCGATTATAGACAGCGAAGCGCCAAGCGCCGCCAAATCAGCTTACAACCGCAAAAACCCGTTCCCGGCAAAAATGCTGGTCAACCGTTTGCTGACAGCCGAACACTCGTCAAAGGAAACTCGCCATTACGAAATATCGATCGCTGGCTCCGATTTGAGCTATGAAGCGGGTGATGCCATGTGCGTGATCCCGACAAACTGTCCTGAATTAGTATCGGAAATCCTGAAAGTTCTGGGCTGTAGCGGCAACGAAGAAGTGCCGGTCAACGGTGGGCTGATGGCATTGGCCGAGATTTTACGCACCCAGTTTGAAATTAAACTGCCCAGCAAAGAATTATTGGAGGAAATCGCAAACCGCTCCGGCGATCAGGAACTCAATTCGCTGATAAAGAATGGCGATAAAGATAGGCTCAACGATTATCTATGGGGACGCGATACCTTGGACTTATTGCTGCAATTCCCCGGCATCGAAATGTCGGCTGCCGAATTTCTTAGTTTGCTGAAACCCTTGCAACACCGAGCCTACTCGATTTCGTCCAGCAGTAAAAAACATCCCGATTCGGTGCATTTGTGTGTTGCCAGCGTCCGTTACGATGCGCATGGCCGCCACCATAAGGGCGTATGCTCCACCTATCTGGCCGACTTGGCTACCGACGACAGCGAGGTAAAGATTTTCTTCACGCCGAACAATAACTTCCGTGTTCCTAGCGATGACAGCCTGCCTATGGTCATGGTTGGTCCCGGTACCGGTATCGCTCCGTTCCGCGCGTTCCTGCAAGAGCGCGAAGCCCGAAACGCTAAAGGCAAGAATTGGCTGTTTTTCGGCGACCGCAATGCCGACACCGATTTCATCTACCGCGACGAAATCGAAGCCATGCAAGCCAGCGGCCTATTGACACGTCTGGACCTGGCCTTCTCCCGCGACCAGCCGGAAAAAATCTATGTCCAAGACCGCATGATGGAAAACGGAGCGGAACTCTATGCGTGGCTGGAAGAAGGGGGTTATTTCTTCGTCTGCGGCGACGCTTATCGCATGGCCAAAGACGTCGATCAAGCTTTGTTGGACATCATAAGGATACACGGCAATAAATCCGTGACGGAGGCGACCGAATATGTCAATCAGCTGAAAAAAGATAAACGCTACGTCAGAGACGTTTATTAAGTCGGGGCCTCATTTTCCCGACCGGACGTCGTTTCAGCCAGATTTGAAACAACCACGGCTAGAGCCCGGCATGGGCTTTAAATCTGTCGCGAAGAGTTCCGCAACACGCTGACGATAAACCGGCTCGAAGCCGCTCGGTAGTTTCAGTCCCAGGCGTTGTTCAATATCGGCCAGTATGGGCGCCAGTTTAAGTCCGCGATAACGTTGCACCAACGACGGCAAGGTGTCGTCCAGTTGCGGCAATAGGTCGAGAAAGGCTTGATTGCACAAACCCTCGCTATCGACCAGCGTGCCGTCCAAATCAAAAATGATGCAGATATCCGTCATTTTTCGAGCGGTCTAATCGGCAATAAATGCGCAAAACTCAAGCCTCAGCCGTCGGTACCGTCAGGCGGATTTTTGTCGACTCCAAAACAATGCTCCAAGGCCGGGAAAGCGCCGGTACGGACTTCATGTTCATAGCGGGCAAAGGCATCCCGAATCAATGCACTCAGATCGATATATCGTTTCACGAATCTGGGGGTATAGTCGGAAAATAATCCCAGCGCATCTTCAGTAACCAATACTTGACCATCGCAGGCCGGCGAAGCGCCGATGCCGATCGTGGGAATTCTCACTGCCTCGGTGACATTGCGTGCAGCGGCTTCCGAAGTACCTTCAATCAACAGACTGAATGCGTTGCGCCGCTCAAATGCCGACGCCAGCGCAACCAGTTGTTCAATGTCTTCGGCCGTCCTAGCCTGAAACTTATACCCACCCATCGCATTAACGTGCTGCGGCATCAGGCCGATATGCGGCATTACCGGAATCCCGCGGCTGGTGAGGAAATCAACCGTTTCCAACATTTCATTGCCGCCTTCCAATTTGACGCCTTGCGCGCCGGTTTCGGCCATCACTTTCGCCGCGTTCCGAAAGGCCTGTTGCGGCGACTCCTGGTAACTGGCAAACGGCATATCGATGATGACACATGCGCGAGAGCTACCCTTCACCACCGCCTGCCCGTGACGGATCATCATATCCAATGTCACCGTCAGCGTTGAATCCATACCGTAAGCTACCATACCGGTAGAGTCGCCGACTATTATCAGATCGACAAACTCGTCCATCAGCGCCGCCATGGGGGCGGTATAAGCGGTTAGCGAGACAATACGGCCTTTTCCTTTAAGGCTTGTAATCCGCGGAATAGTGATGCGTTGCGAGTTAGTGTGTGTGCTCATGTAGGCGCCTAAAAGTCATCTTTATCATTCACCGGACCCTCTAACCGCTAGGCCCGGCATATCAATAAAATGGGCAAGAAAGCATACCCTAACCGACGCCGCTCGCCAACCGACTGCATATAACCGTATTGCGTTTCCCGCTTGGACCGCAACAGAACATTCCCGTGTGCGCTTGTACTCGCGGTAGCCTTGGATAATGGTATAGGGTAGGAAATCAGGTCAGCGCTCAGTCAAGCAATCAGCCATATAGGATTCGGAAACTTCATAGCCCGGCCCCGAGCGGAAACGCCGTCTTATCCACCACCCGCCGCAACACGAAGCTGGAATGCACCCCGCTCACGCCGGGAATGCCGGTGATGCGTTTCAACAGCAACTCCTGATAGGCGTCCAAGTCCTTGACCATAACCTTGAGTTGGTAATCGGCGGCCTGGCCGGTGATCAACAGGCATTCCATCACTTCCGGAATCCCGGCAACCGCCGCTTCGAAGGCGCTGAAACGTTCCGGCGTGTGTTGGTCCATAGAAATGTGGATCAAGGCCGTCAGCGTCAGACCCAAGGCTTTGGCATCCAACAGCGCCCGGTAGCCGACGATCAGGCCGCCCTCCTCCAACGCCCGCACCCGCCGCAGGCAAGGCGACGGCGACAGGCCGATGCGGTCGGCCAATTCCTGGTTGCTGATGCGGCCGTCGGTTTGCAGGATGTTCAAGATTTGACTGTCGTAGCGATCCAGTTCCATAAAATGCCCGTTATCCAAACACTAAAACAATTAAATAAACCATTCTCCGTTACTACCGCAATATTATATCAAAATATGGCATTTTTCATGGCATAAACGCAATCGCCTGACGATCGGTTTGGCTTATCTTATCGGCTACCAAATCTTTAGGAACTTAAAGCCGTGTTGACCGACCCTTCCAGCAAATACCGTCCATTCCCGCCGATGGCGCTTGCCGACCGGCAATGGCCCAATCGCACGCTGACCCAAGCCCCGATCTGGATGAGCACCGATTTACGCGACGGCAACCAAGCCTTGTTCGAACCGATGAACGCCGAACGCAAACTGCGCCTGTTCCGCACCTTGTGCGGCATCGGTTTCAAGGAAATCGAAGTGGCGTTTCCGTCGGCCTCGCAGACCGACTTCGATTTCGTGCGCCGCTTGATAGACGAGGCCTTGATACCGGACGACGTGACCATCGAAGTACTTAGCCACGCCCGCGAAACGCTGTTGCGGCGTACAGTAGAAGCCTTGCGCGGCGCGCGCTCGGCCATCGTGCATATCGTCAACGCCACATCCTCACCGTTTCGCGAACTGGTATTGGGCATGAGCCGGGCCGAGGTGTTGGCGATGGCCGTCGATGCGGTGCGATTGGTCAAGCAATTGACTGAAGACCAGCCGGAAACCCAATGGCGCTTGCAATACAGCCTGGAAACCTTCAGCGCCACCGAGCCGGATTTCGCCGTCGAGTTTTGCGATGCGGTCAGCGCCGCCTGGGGCGCGGCGCCCGACAACAAGATCATCCTGAATTTGCCGGCGTCGGTGGAAACGGCGACGCCGAACGTTTACGCCGACCAGATCGAATGGATGCACCGCCAAATCGCCCGCCGCGACAGCGTCGTTCTCAGCGTGCATCCGCACAACGACCGCGGCACCGCGGTAGCCGCCGCCGAACTGGCGTTGATGGCCGGCGCCGAGCGCGTCGAGGGTTGCTTGTTCGGCAACGGCGAGCGCACCGGCAACGTGGATTTGGTGACGCTGGCCTTGAATCTGTACACCCAGGGCGTGGCGCCGGGCCTGGATTTTTCGGACATCAATGCGGTGGTGCGTGATTTCGAGGCTTGCACCGGTCTGGCCGTGCCGCCGCGCCAACCCTATGCCGGCGAGTTGGTGTTCACCGCGTTTTCCGGCTCGCACCAGGACGCCATCAAGAAAGGCTTTGCCGCGCAACAGCCCGGTAAGGCCTGGAACGTGCCGTATCTGCCCTTCGATCCGGCCGACGTCGGCCGCGGTTTCGACGCGGTGATCCGCATCAATAGCCAGTCCGGCAAGGGCGGCATCGCCCACTTACTGGAAAGCCATTATGGCGTCGTGTTGCCGCGCCATCTGCAGATGGAATTTTCGCAAGTGGTGCAAGGCCATGCCGACCGCCACGGCGGCGAAATCGGCGCGGAACAGTTGTGGCAGCTATTTGCCCAAACTTATCTCAACGCGGCAAAGCCGTTGCGTTATCTGGGCCATCAATTGTTCGAGCATGCGCAAGGCCAAGGCATACAGCTGCAAATCGAATGGGACGGCAAACCGCGCGATTTAACCGGCGCGGGTAACGGACCGATAGCCGCGGCCATCCAGGCCTTAGGCTCGCTCGGCGGCGCAGTATCGGTGCGCAGTTACGAGGAACGCTCGGTCGGCAGCGGCAGCGATGCCCAGGCTTGCGCCTTTGTCGAACTGGCGGCTGCAAACGGCCCAACCGCCTATGGCGTCGGCATGGACGGCAACATCGTCAGCGCATCGATCAAGGCGCTGATCAGTGGTTGCAATCGCTTGGCCGACGATATTGGCTTTATGCAACGCCGTGATATTAAAGACGGCGGTTTTAGCGCAAATAGCACGGCGGCTGACGCAGCCGTAAACCCTACGCCATGACACAGGAGACAAAATTGGAGACTTACCGTTGGAATGCCCGGGACTATGCCCGAAACTCGCAGGCCCAACAGCAATGGGCCAAAGAACTGATGGCAGGTTTGCAGTTAACCGGACGCGAAACCGTACTGGATTTAGGCTGCGGCAATGGCAAAGTCACGGCGGAAATCGCCACAATCGTCGACTGCGGCACGGTGGTCGGCATCGACAACTCGGACGCGATGATCGCTTTGGCCAAGCGCCGATATCCGGAAAAGCAGCATCCCAACTTAACCTTCCAGGTCATGGATGCAGGGAAGTTAAGCTTTGCCGAGTGTTTTGACGTGGTTTTCTCCAACGCGGTGCTGCATTGGGTCAAGCAGCACCACCCGGTGCTCGACGGTTTATACCGAAGCCTGAAAAGCGGCGGCAAAATCCTGCTGCTCATGGGCGGCAAAGGCGATGCTACCGGCATGCTGGCAGCAATTGACCGAGTCAAGAATATGGCTCCATAGTCGCGTTATTTTATCGGCTTCGAGTTTCCGTATACCTTTCCAGCGGTCGATGAATACCGGGTGATGCTGGAAGTCACCGGCTTTATCGTCAAACGGCTCGAACTCGTCGCCAAAGATATGACCCACGAGGGTCGGGCGGGTTTGGCAGGCTGGATTCGAACCACTTGGCTGCCTTACACGCAACGGATTCCGGAAAACCTTAGAGAATCGTTTATCGAAGCGGTTTGCTCCAGTTATCTGGGTCAAGTGCCTTTGAGCGCGGATGGCAAAGTCCATGTGGCGATAGTCTTGCTCGAGGTCGAAGCGGAGAAATCAGCAAAGTTTTAGCCCGCGTAGCTCCGATTAGCGATAGCGTAATCGGAGGCATGTTGGCTTCGAAATGTGCGATTACGCAAGCTAATCGCACCTACACTTTGAAGGACGGCTTATTTGCCATTTGTTGTCCCTGCAAATTAAATCTTGTTGACGGCTTGGGGTCGGTTTACTCATGGCCACCCCTATCCTGAAACTAGCACATTCTACGCGACTAGCGTTTTACGTTCTCACGCAGGCCTCCACTGACGGCGCGGCATTCATACTCCCAAAATCGTTTTCCCGGCCAACCACAGTAAGCGGCAAACTGCCACCCAAACTGCAAGGCTTAACAGGCTGTTGATTTTATCTCGCCCGCAAGCGATTGAGTCGTTGAGTCAGGCGTGAGGATGACTCATAGGATATTGTTTTAAATGACAAAACAGTTCTATCTCAAATATATTGCATTGCTCTCATGCGCGCGCCGACATTAATCAAGAAGAACTGTTCAGTTACCGAACCCTGGAAGCGCGGATTCCGAAAAAGCATCCGCTCCGCCAACCGCGCAAAGTAGTCGGCCTGTTGCCGGCCACATTGCGCTCTACGCCCGACGCGGCAACCCACGCATCGCCCAACGATCCCGATGCCCGGCTGTACAAAAAGAGCGAAGGCGACAAAGCTCAGCTGGCATTCCTCGGCCATGCCTTGATGGAGAATCGTAACGGTCTGGTGGTCGACGTCGAAGTCATCCATGCCACCGGCACCGCGAAACGCGAGGCGGCCCACGCCATGCTCAAGCGTACGATCCGCAAACCGGGCGCGACCTTGGGCGCAGACAAGAATGACGATACGCCCGATTTTGTTGCCAAGCTACGCCGGCGCAAGGTTACTCCGCTGTTGCGAGCAAGGATAAAGGCTCGGCCATTGACGGCAGCACAACCCGACACGACGGTCACCGTAAAAGCCTCAAAACCCGCAAGCGCACCGAAGAGGTCTTCGGTTGGGCCAAGACCGTCGGCCCGCTACGCCAGACCGAATTCCGCAGTTTGAAGAAGGTCGCCGCGCAAACGATTTTTACCTTTGCCGCTTATAAGCCGACGCGGATGGGCGCGATTTTCGGTTGGCGCGATAGCACTGCCTAGGCGGTCGTGCGCCTGAAATCCGCCAAAAGGCGGAACTCAACCCCCGTCGGGGCGAATATAACCGGCTAAAACCGGTTTTTGAGGGCTAATCAGGCTTCCAGCGCCACTAAAGCCTCGAAAAAGGGCGTCGAAACCGGAAATATATCGGCAAATTTCAACGGCCTGTCAACGGGATGCCGGGCATATTAGACTTCGACACGGTTAGCCTCCTTGTAAACAGTGTCCGAAGCCTAACAACCGAATTCTAGCCTGACAAGCTTGTCACGGCTGCCGGTAATCACCGCTGTTGCGTTTACATATCGGCGGACTTCACCGACATTTCGCTTTCGCCAAGTGCATTGACCTCAACCGTGATGTGGTCCAGGTGTAGAAAATTGGCGAGCAAGGCTTTGTAATAGTCCGGCGGCATCGGCGTTCGTGTCACCAACACGATGATCGCGGCATGATGCGACGGGCTGACGCGCCAGATATGGATGTCGCTGACCCGGCAATCGCCTTCGTCTTCCAAGGTATGCTGTATCGCTTGAAGATAATGTTCGTCTATGCCTTGGTCCAATAACACCGGACTGGTTTCCCTAATCAGGCCCCAAGCCCAAGACAAAATCACCAACGCGCCGACGAAACCCATCACGGAGTCCAGCCAATTCCAGCCGTAATACTTGCCTGCCAATAAGGCCACGATGGCCAGTATCGAGGTCAAGGCGTCGGCCACCACATGCAAATAGGCCGCCCGTAAATTATGGTCATGGTGGTGATGGTCGTGATGATCGTCATGGTCGTGCGCATGATCGTGATGATGGTGGTCGCTGAGTAATAACGCGCTCAACAGATTGACCAGCAAACCGATTTCCGCGACTAAAATGGCTTCGTCGAACTGTATGGTTTGCGGTGCGATCAGGCGCTCGGCCGACTCGGCCATCATCATGAAAGCCACGACGGCCAGAGCCACCGAACTGGCGAAACCGCCCAAGACGCTGACTTTTGCCGGACTGAATGCAAAAGTCTGGTCTTCTTGGTGAATTCGGCTGTATCGATAAGCGAAGATCGCAATCATGAATGCCAACACATGGGTCGCCATGTGCCAGCCGTCGGCCAGCAGCGCCATCGAATGAAACCGGGTGCCGGCCACGATTTCGACCAGCATGGTAGTAAAGGTCAGCAATAACACCCATTTGGTCCGGCTCTCGCCTTTGCGGTTGATGCGGGCAAAGTCGTGCGAGTGTTGCCAATTGCTTATCTCATCTTCGTACATACAAATCCTGTGATTTCGAGCAAAACCTTTGCGTCGCCCACGATTTTAACCCAAGCTCGGGCAAGGGCAGGCATCAATCTGAAATCCGCCTGCAATTCGCGGCAAACCGCCGTAAAATATCGTTTTTTTTCAGATATCAGCGAGTAACCCGTTTGGAAAACTTCACGCCTATAAGCGCCCTGCTGGGCGGCGCATTGATCGGAACCAGCGCTTTTGTGCTGCTGTGGTTCAACGGCCGCATTGCCGGCATCAGCAGCATCATGAACGGCTTATATACGGCCGAAGGCCCCAACCGCCATTGGCGTATCAGCTTTTTGGCCGGCTTGCTGCTGGGCGCTGCCGCTTGGCACGGGGTCAGCCCTGAAAGCCTGCACTTGAGACAAAACTACCCGTTGGCCCTGATCGTCGGCGGCGGCTTTCTGGTCGGCTTCGGTACCCGCATGGGCAGCGGCTGCACCAGCGGCCACGGCATCTGCGGCATCGCCTTGTTGTCCGTGCGTTCGATCGTCGCCACCCTGACCTTCATGGCCAGCGGTCTGATCACCGTTTTTTTGATTCGCCACATCTTTAGCTAACCATGATGAAACTGATTTTGGCATTAGCCGCCGGCGCATTGTTCGGCCTGGGTTTAGCGGTTTCGCAAATGATCGATCCCGATAAAGTGCTGAGTTTTTTGGATGTCGCCGGCAACTGGGATCCTAGCCTTGCTTTGGTGATGGGCGGCGCGCTGGCAGTCGCGATTCCGTGCTTCCGTTGGACCAGACGGCACGGCAAACCCATCTTGGACAGCCGTTTTCACATCACGGAGAAAACCGTAGTGGACAAAACCTTGCTCATCGGCTCCGCCATTTTCGGGATCGGCTGGGGCATGACCGGTTATTGCCCCGGCCCGGCCTTTGCCGGCATGGCGCTGGGCAACTGGGAAGCCGTTGCGATGGTCGCCAGCATATACGCCGGGTCCTGGGCGGCCGGCCTGCTACAAAAACACCGAATCCATGAGCGCTGAACAGGCTGTTTACAGCGTCTCCCGGTTGAATCGCGAAGTCAAACGCCTGCTGGCCTTGCACTTTTTGACGATACGCGTGGAAGGCGAAATCTCCAATTTCAGCGCGCCGTCCTCCGGACATTGGTATTTCACGTTAAAGGACGCGCAAGCCCAAGTACGCTGCGCGATGTTCCGCGGCCAGCAATCCCGCTTGGGATTTAAACCGAGCAACGGCGACATGGTTATCGTCGACGCCCAAGTCGGCCTGTACGAGCCGCGCGGCGATTATCAATTGCTGGTCGAGCGCATGGAACAGGCCGGCGACGGCGCGTTGAGGCAGGCCTTCGAGCGCTTGAAAACCAAACTGCTGCACGAAGGCTTGTTCGACGAAAGCCGCAAGCAGCCTATTCCGTTGATTCCTCGCCGGATCGGCGTCGTCACCTCGCCCAGCGGCGCCGCGATCCACGACATTCTGACGGTGCTGAACCGGCGCTTCCCGGCGATACCGGTCGTCGTCTATCCGGTGGCCGTGCAAGGCGAATCGGCTAAATTCGAAATCAGCGCCGCACTGGAAACGGCCAATCGCCGCGACGAAGTCGACGTGCTGCTCCTGGCTCGCGGCGGCGGCTCGCTGGAAGACTTATGGGCTTTCAACGAAGAAATCGTGGCGCGCGCGGTGGCGGCCAGCCGTATTCCGGTCATTTCCGGCGTCGGCCACGAAGTGGATTTTACCATCGCCGACTTCGTCGCCGACCTGCGCGCCCCCACCCCGTCGGCGGCGGCCGAACATGCCGTGCCCAGCCGGCACGAATGGCTGGGGGGATTCAAATTCATGGAAAATCAGTTGCTCGAAAAACTGCGGCGTAGCCTGGCCCAACACCGGCAACGCTTGACTTGGCTGGAGAAGTCCCTGCAAATGCAGCATCCGGGCGAAAAGCTGCAACGTAATGCTCAACGTCTGGACGAACTGGAACAACGCCTGAACAAATCGATCAGGCAAACCTTAAAAGTTTACGAACAACACCTAGCTTTGAACGGACAAAAACTCAAACAATTGGAACCGTCCCCGAAAATCCAACGGCACGCTCAGCAAGTTCATCATTTAACGCAAAAACTGGAACGGGCGATTCAGCTGAAACTTGCCACGCTTAAGCAACGCCATATCGGAATCAGCCAAACCTTGCATGCGGTTAGCCCTTTAGCGACACTTGAAAGAGGCTACGCCATCGTCCAACACCGCGATAGCGGTCTAGTAGTCAAATCGGTAAGCGACATCACCGAAAACGAGCTGATCGATACCCGCCTGGCCAAAGGCCGCATCGTTAGCGAGGTCAAGGAAATCATTCATGAATAAGTTTTTGCGACAGCTTTTTTTCGATGCCGATACACCTAACAACGTGAAAGGCAAACCCTGTGGGAGCGACGCTTCGTCGCGGCGAAACGTCGCTCCCACGGCAAAACTAGGTTTGGCCTTGCTATTTTTGCTGCCGGCTCCGGGCCACGCCGACCCTATGCCGCAGCATGCGCCGGTGCCGGGCGGCGTCGCTCAAATCGTCGTCGGCAATATCGCCGAACCGGAACCGACAGCGTATTTCAAGAGTCAACGGGTGTTGGTGACAAAACGCGGCGAAGACTGGCTGGCTTTGGTCGGCATTCCGTTGGATACGAATCCCGGCGTAGCGCAAGAGCTGGTCGCCCAAGGTCCGGCCGGCCAAAAACGGATTGCCTTCGCCATCGGCGATAAACACTACCCCGAGCAGCGACTGACCATCAAGAACAAACGCATGGTCGACGGAATGACGCCGGAAGACTTACGCCGCATCGAAGCCGAAAAACAGGAAATGGCCCGCATCAAAGATACCTGGAGCCAGCGCCCGGCCGACACCGATTTCGTCGCGCCGGTCGACGGCCGCCTGAGCAGCCTGTTCGGCCTGAAGCGTTTTTTCAACGGCCAGCCGCGCAATCCGCACAACGGGCTGGACATCGCCGCCGCAACCGGCACCGATATTCGTGCGCCTGCCGGCGGCGTCGTCATCGGCACAGGCAATTACTTTTTCAACGGAAACACGGTGTTTCTGGACCACGGCCAAGGTCTCATCAGCGCTTATCTGCATATGAGCCAAGTCGCCGTTGAAACGGGACAACCAGTTCGGCAAGGCCAGCGCATAGGCGCGGTCGGTGCCACCGGCCGGGTCACCGGACCGCATCTGCATTGGATCGTCTATCTGAATAAAGAAACCGTGGATCCGGCTTTATTTATCAGCAGGGACATTCCGCGCCTGGCGGCAAAAAATAAAAAATAAACGGACTTTCCGATAACGGCAGTTCATTCTGAAAAGCGCCGACCAGCCTTGAAAAATACCGTTCGCCCGGCGTGCAACGAAGAGCGGACCGGATTTTTCAAACACCCGGCCGGCGATAGTATTGTATATACGCCTCGGATTTGCCGAGCACGAATGGCAACAACGTCTGCCAACCAAGCGATCCGATTAGGTGCACTTGTTGGAACACGGCTGAAATGACGGCTTGTTCGGCAGAGGTTCCCGTCCATAATCGCCATCTAAATAAAACGCATCAATCCGCGTTAACGCACCGGCAGGGTCAAAGTCGGACCGACGTATTCACTTTGACCCGACTGCAAATCAAACAGTTGCGTCAATAACATAAAGGTCGATTTCGACTGTAAATCGTTATCGGCAATATAGAACCAATGGTCGCGATAACGGACCGCCAGAGATGCCGTTTCGGGGAATTCGTTACTGGTACGGACATGGAAAAACCCGCCGGCCGGCGTTTCGGCCCAGTTGAACCGGTTATTATTCCCGGTCTTCGTCACTGTAACCAAACCGGATTCGATGTCTTGCGCCGGAATATCCACTTGCTGAGACAAGTAAAACAAGATGCTCATAATCGAACGCGGCCGTATTTTGAGCTCTTTGGCATCGATATGCAGGAAGTTGTTGTCCAATTTAACTCTGAAATATTGTTCCGTGCCTTCGGGGCTGGCAACGCCGAGTAAGCCGGATAATTCGGAAATTTGTCCGTGATTTTGGTCGGTGATTCTGAACATTACATGCAATCGGTTATTATCATCCGGACCGATTTCCACTTCGCGTGCAAGTTGTAAATGCCGAATCAATTCCATCGCGCGCTTGAATTTTCTGAATTCAGGTTCGGTTACAGGTGTGGGGCCCGAAGCACTAGGGGCATTGAAAAGATCATTGATACGTTCGACGCATAAACCGAACACGCGTTCTATACTCCAGCCGGATTGGGTCATCACCAGCAAGGCGTCGAACGAAATCGACGATAGCACGCTTTTCAGAAAATCCTCTCCGTAGAGCGGTTGAAAGGAAATAGTCGGTTTATCCGAATAGCCCAAGCCTAAGTTGGGTTTGACTATGTTTCCGCCGGGGCTTAGGTCCAGTGACGAATCAATGCCGACACTGCCGCTTAAAGTCAAAGCGGCGGTAACGCTGCCAACCTTCAAGAAAAACGGTTTATCGAGATATCTTAGCCGAACCAAGTTAAGCAGCATCTCCTCGTTCAGCGATTGCGTCATGGCCTGATTATAAGCGGGGTGAGTGCTTTGAAGAGCGCCCGGGCCGAAAGTGGATTGGCAGCCATACAACGAAAAAGTCAAAACGAAAATTACAAATTTCTGATACATGATGCTAGTGTCTTTCAGTTAAATAATTTAATAATCACCGCTCCGATCAGCAAACGCGCCTGTTTCAATGGCCGGCCTCGATTCGGTTCCAGGCCCCGGTAATAACTTTCAGCCAATTCATCCCAAAGGATACGGGCGCTGAGCTTGACCCAAGGGTTGTTTTTGTACAAGGCCGTATCAAACGGCCAATCAAATGCTTCGACCGGCAGTTGTTTTGCGCTGATTGTCCGGATCGTCGGTGCAAGGTTATTCAAGGCTTGCCTTTTTTCATGCGGTATTTCAGCAAAAACACGCTATGCAGCCTTTTTAATCAATGGGTTAATTTTTTTAGGTAGACTCAAGTTATGCCGTTGGAAAATTTCGACATCACTATTCGTATGTCTTAAATAAATTTTCCGTATCGCGTTCCGCCCGATTTTCTCCAGGCCGTCCATAACAACAAAGCGCAAAACATTCCACAGCCGAAGCCGACAACGGCTAAAACCGGCCATCCTAATACAAAAAGGCGATCGATCAATATCGGAATTTGATCCAAACAAAATAGGTTGCCCGGAAATACGTAGAATTTAGCGTCACTTTTGGTCGCGCAACCGGTGAACAATGCCAATTGACACCAAAGCGCGATAAGATGGAATAGGGCCGCATACAATAATAAACCGGTTAAGAGGTGCTTGGTTTTTGTTTTTGAAATGGAAAGAAAACCGATTCCAACAGATGGGGCGATCCATGGCATCAATATGTGCAGATACCACCCCGGAGTGTTACCGTTCCCGTTCAAAGCGACGCTGATCAATATGTGATAAAGAAACCCGGCGCCAAAAGTAAAAAATAATAAAGCCGGCAACCATGCCGAGTCCGTGAACGGCCGTTGTTTGAGCTGGAATGCGTATGCTACGAAACATCCCGCGACGATGCCCAACAAAGGCAAATATAGCAACAAAGGCAATCTGACTAAGGACCAGCTTCCTCCGTAAACGTAAGTAACGACTGTAACGAGTATTCCGCGAATCATGCCATAGGCTGAAAAGTTCCGATCCAAATTGGCGGTCAATCCTCCTTGCTTGGCCAGTTGAATGGAATCGTTGCTGCCAATTAAGGTTCCAAACGTCACAAATTTGTATAAATACCATCCGCCTCCAATCAGAATCGCCGGAAACAAGATCATGATCAGGTTTTCCCGGGACGTCGCTCGCGCCGATGTTGGGTGCCTATCCCGAAACAGCCGCATCAATAAAAATAAAGACACGCTTAGCGTGATCGGAATAAAAAAAGCCTTGCTTAGCAGACCTAGCCCCAATACGACGCCGATTGCCAAAAAATATTTTTTATTGGTTTCATCCGCTAGGATTTTAGACAGTAAAAATGCGGCGGCTCCCACTAAAAAAAGACATAGCGAATCATTTCCGATACGCGTAAATTCGGTAAAAAACATCGGTAATATAAGGGGGTATATCATAAACCCTACAACCGACGGATCGTCCTTGAGCGGCTTATTCGGATTTCTGCCGGCAAACCAGCCAAGCGTCACTCCGGCCAAAGCCAGCACAAATGACGCCAAGCGCAATAAAAAAATGCGCGCCGCAAACGAAAACGGCTCCGTCGCTTTTTCCAGGGGAGCCAATAAAAGGTAATAAAGAGGCGGGTGCTGGGCTTGCCAATTCATGTCTCGCCCGACTTGATACGACGACGAGCCGGCCGATTCACGGTACTCGGAAAGGTAACGTTTTACCGAATGCGCCTGGCTAAAGAAACTCGAATACGTCGTGCCTTCATCGAATGGCGGGGTCAGTGAACCATACGGCATCGGACCTTTATAGTCCGTCACTTCACGGTCAAGAAAGCTAAGCCCGTAAATCGGGATTGAGCCCGTGCCCGCTATTTCCCGAATGCTTGAGTAATGCGCATTTTCATCAAAACCTTCAAATGGCGGCTGGATCGCCAAATAGCCGAGCCCGATAAAAAAGAGGCTCAGTAAATACAGAGCCAACAACATTCTCTCGGAAAACATTTTCAACGAATACTTCACTTGCTGCCGGTGGTTATATGCGTGAATTCGCGGCGGCGGCGTTAACCGGCTTACCTTACGGGTTTCGCCAACACCATTAAAAAGCTTGGAAATTTTGACTATCTCTTACGATAAATGCGTCATTTTATGGGCGCGATAGCCCGATATGACATGAATTTATTTATCTTCGTGGACCACCGTCAGGATGGTCTTCGGCAACCGTTGCGAATCAAACCGGGTGATTTTAACGGCTGCCGCTCGATATATCCATAGACGTCTTAGAACGCATCTGAATCGGTGGGTAATTGGCGCGCTAGAAACGCCAAAGGATGCATGAGTTTCTCCACATCGGTGCCCAGGAACAGCGCACAACCGAAGTTGCTGCTGACGACTTGATCCGCCGCCGCTTGTCTGATCACCTGACGCTTCGACTCGCGTAATTGGCCCGCATTGTCCGGATGGGTCAACATATAGCTGCCGCCGGCACCGCAGCAAATCTGGTTATCGGCTAACGGGGCGACGGAAAGACCGGGGATTTTTTCCAGCAACGCGTAAACCGCGGATTGATTTTTCAGCACGTTGCGCTGGGAACAAGGCTCGTGGACTGCCACCCGGCGATCGGAAGGCAACAGTTTTAGCTGTTCCGGCCAGCGATTCAGCACGAATTCGTTGATATCCTGCAAACGCCGCCGAAAATTGTCGGCCGCCTGCTCGTCATCGCTTTGATATTCGCTCAGCATCGCGCCGCAGCCGCTGGCCGCATACAACACGGCATCCACCTCCAGCGCATTGAATAGCGCCAAATTATGTTCGGTCAACGCGGCGGCCGACCGGCCGTTATGCTGGTGAATCGCGCCGCAGCAGCCTTGCGCGGGCGGCACCGAAACGTCGTAGCCGATGGCATTCAACAAGCGAATTCCGGCCGTCAAGGTGTCGCGGTCGAAGGGGTCGGCAATGCAACCGGTAAATAAGGCCACGGCGCCGCGCCGCGCCGAGTCGGCCGGATAATAGTCGTGCATGGGTCTCAAGGCCGGTTTCTGCAATAACGCATCCGCTTCGGCCAAACCCAGCTTGCGCAGCAAGTCGCTGCTACGCAAGGCCTTTTGCAAGCCGGATAGCCGATAGAGCTCGACCAAGGGCAGCAAGCGAGTCAGCCAGGGTTTGCGCTCGATCAGCCAAAAGGCGAGTTTCGCCGTTGCCGGAAAGCGTCTGGGGGAAGCCGCTTGCGCCTGATCGAACAGCTCGGCGTAAGCCATGCGGCTGGGACAAATCGCTTCGCAGGCGCGGCATTGCAGGCAGTTGTCCAGATGCATGCGTTCGTCGGCGCCGATGGTTTCGCCCTTCAACAGTTTGTCTAGGCTGCGGATGCGCCGGCGCGGGGTTTCTTCGTCGATCCGGAACAAGCGAAAGGTCGGGCAAGTGCTGACGCACATGCCGCAACGCATGCATTCGCCGGCGTCCGGAATGTATGGTCCGCCGGTTGCGTCCATACCGCCGGACACATTGAAATCCATATCCATGAAATCGAACACCTCAACCCTCCATCAATGCCACATAGGCCCGGCGCAGCAGCTCCATTTCCGCCGGCGGCCGGCCGCGCAACTCGGGCAGGGTGCGCAATTTGCAATCGAGCTTTTGCATCAGATGATGCGGCGGGTCGAGCAGCATGAACCTCGCCATGTGGACGGTGATGACGCCGCCCGGCGCGTCGACCTGCTCGCAGAAGCCGGGCTCGGCTTGCAAAAACTGTCTATCCAATTTCAGCAAGTCGCTGATTCGGTTAACCAGAGTAGACGGATGCATGGCGAGAGCGATATCGCCGTATTCTTCCTGCTCCAATGCGGTGGACAAGGGCGGCAAGGGACCGGGAAAACAAACGCTGCCGTTGTTCTGTTGAGCGAACAAGACCAATGCGCTGATATCGCCCTTGTACAACAGCAATAGGCGGTGTTTTTCGAAGGTTTCGGGCACGGCTCAGTTCAACTCATCCGACGGCTGCGAGCCGTAGCGATCCCACAAGTCCTTGTAACTGGTATCCATGCGGGACAAACGGGAAGTGACATGCTCCAGATGCGAGTAGCTCGGAAAACGCTCGCTGTTTCCGCCGGCGTACCATGCATCCATCTCCTGGTTGAGTTTGCTCCTTTCCTGCGCACAGCCGGCGATCTGGTGTTTCAACCAATTCATGCTGGTCGCCGGCGTCAGCTCGGCGATACGGTAGCGCAAACTCCGGTTGAAAATTCTGACGCCGCCGCCTTCGGCCGCGGTGTGAAACAACGCGTCGTTGTCGACCACTTCCACGCCGGCCAGGTAATCGATGCCGAATTCATGCAATTGCGGTAACCAGGGCGTCGTCGGCCCCATCAACACGGTTTTGGCATTTGACGACAGTTCGGCCAAACGCGGAAAGGTCTTATTCGGAATGGAACTGGCCGTCAGAAACACCCAGTCCGCATTCGGCAGCAAAAATTCGCAGGCCGAGTCGGGCAAATCGTCGGCACTAGGCTGTTTTTCCAATACGCTGATTTGCATTTGGTCTTGATAGCGTTCGATCCCGGGATAATGGCCTATCACGACGACTTTCCTGCCTTTGAGCCGCGGTAAAAAATGCTCGAATACCGCCAAATTAGCGTGTTCGCCGTCGTGTTCGACCACGACGGATTCCGGCAACGGCCTGCTGTTGATGCAACTGTTGATCGCCGACATCGCGACCGACGAATGAAACGGGTCCCAATCAACGATCCAGGCCGCCACGTCGGTAATCGGTTTGCCGGTTAAAGACCCGGACCAGCTCAAGGTCCGGGTGGAAAAACCGGGACTCATGGCCAGGCCGGTGCTGGATTTACCTTTGGTCTGACACAAAGTCCACACCAAGCCGATCATCAAGTTATCGACTACGGCGTTACACGTGCAGTGATCCATCAAGAGTTCATACACGTATTTGGGATTAGCCATACTGTCTCCTATTGCGGCACGTCGAGCAATTTGGCTTCGGTTTTGATGTTGTCCTGTTTACCCCATGCGTTAATTGCCTCGACAAAAAAATGTTTCTTGCTTGGATGGGGCTTGACCACATCGTATTCGGCGTAGAAACTGCCGTCACCGTGGAACTTGATTTGTCCGATCCGCTGCTTGCCGGCGTCATACCAATAGCCGACCAAATCTTCGCTTTGGGTGAAGGGATCGACGACCAAACTGAATTCGGCGGAGTCGAAATCGGGTATTTTGATGTCCGTTTCCAGCGGAAAACCCAGTTTGGCGATGTTTTCGCCGATTCGTTGACAGATCGCGTTACCGAACTCGCGCTTATTCGCAATGTGTTCCGCGACGGTGCTGCTCATGCGGCCTCCAGGTCGTTGTCCAATGCTTCGGAAAGCTTCATGATAACAGAAGCGCCGGAGCGGTCTTCCGGATCCAGCAGGGCTATACCCGCCAAGATGTCCTTGGCCTCGGCCATTTGCTCCAGACGCAGATTGATGAAAGCCAGGGCTTTCAGGCTATACAGATAGAACAAGGCCTCTTCGCCGGCGTACATGTCCCGGTCCTTTCGCTGTTGCACCAAAAGGCGGTAATCGCTGGGAAAACCGCCCTGCCGCGCCGCTTCCGCCAGCGCCGCCAGCACCTCGCGCTCGGCCTCCCGCAGACGGCCTTGGTAAAAATAAAATTTGTACAAGGCGAAATAGGTTTGCAGGCAAGCCGGATCCGTTTCCTGGGCTTGTTTGAACAATTTTTCCGCCATGGGCTTTTCGCTATGGCTGGCGGCAACGGCCATCTGCAGCAGCCGATTCACTTCCGGCGGCAAATTGGGGCTGAACAGCACCCGTTCCTCGAATAGTCCAACCACTTTCATGTTTTACCAAACCTCGGCCGGCACTATCAACGATTCGACCGGCGTACCGCCCAACAAATGTTGTTCGATAATGGTTTTGACGTGTTCTTTTTTGACGGGTCCGTACATGACGCCTTCCGGGTAAACCAGCACGCTCGGCCCCATCATGCAGGGTCCCATACAGCCGGTATTGGTCAAGCCGATTTTTTCGAATAGATTACGGGCCTGAATTTCGTTCATGAACTCGTTCATCACATCCGCACTGCCACTGGCGCCGCATGAGCCGCGCGGATGGCCTTGCGGACGGTTTTGAGTGCAGACGAATACGTGTTTTTCAGGGCGTGGCATGGTCAGTATCCTTAAAGTTAATTAATCAAGTTCGAAAAAAGCTAAAGCTTTTTCACTCCTGAACCGCAATCCGGGAGTGCCGTCGCTTCAGCCATTGCCTGAGCCGCTTACGCCGCCAACTTATGTTGGTGGGTAAAACAATCCTTGGGGCAAACCTTGGAGCAAGCCTGGCAACCGATGCAGTCGGCCGGATTTTTCAGACTCATGACCATGCTGTTATCGTCTTCATCGTCGAAATCGTCGTCGAATCCCGCGTCGGCAAACGCCTCGTCTTTTTCGATCAAATCGAATACGTCGCGCGGACACACTTTGAAACAACGTCCGCAGCCTATGCAATTATGTTGATTCAGATCGCTGACATAAGACGGCGTCCACTCGGTGCCGCCAAAGGTTACGCCGGTTACAAATTCACTCATGGCCGTTCCTCAAGCTGTTTCTGCAGTAGCGGCCTGCAGTTGTTTGGTCGCATCGTCCCATGCTTTGCAGGCTTCGTAGGTTTTTTGCGCGGTGGCCATCAATTCGCCGTAGGCGTCGGGCAACCGGTCTTCGATCAAGTCGTGCAGTTCCATCGCCGCCTCGCCGGCCAAGCGCTTGGTCTTTTTCACTTCTTTTTCCAGTTTTTTGATTTCTTCATCGGACATAGGACGACTCCTTAAGCTTCTGCCACTTCTCGAAACTGTTCGATCAAAGCCACGGCTTTATCGATGACTTTTTCGGTTTTTTCCGCCAAATCTTCCAAACTGGGGAAGCCGAAACGGTGCACGTCGCGCAAGGTTTTGTCGACGACGATCAATTTGCCGACCAAGACGAACGCGCGGCCGAAACCTTCGTGGGTCAAATTGATGACGGGCACGGCCATCAAGCCGGATTTTTTCTCGATCAACGATGCGATCGAGTTGTAATAGGCCTTGACGCGCGCCATCGTGATTTCGTCGGGATCGCCGACAATGGGGATCTCGCGTTTGCGCTCTTTGGTCATGATGATAGGATCGATGATTTTTTCTTCCGGCCAACCTTCGTAGGTGTCGTAGGTATCCAATGCTCTCAATTGTTTGAGCATTTCGACGACGATGTCGGACGTCATATAGGGATCGCTGGCTTCGATAGCTAGTGCAGGTTGTGACATGGTAAGTCTCCTCGGGGTTTTAATGTCTTTGTTTACACACTGGTAGGATAAATCGGACGCTACTCGTCCCAGCCCTCTTCTTCCATCGCGTCGAAACGCGTAGGATCGGGGCCTTTATGTTGGTTGATGGCTTTGGCCAACCAACTGGAGGGTCCTGATTTCATTTCGGTTTGCAAATCGGCCAGCAAGCTTTTAATAGTGCTGCCTTCATGCACTTTAATCGGCTGTATGCCCTGCGCCATGATTTGCTTGACCGCTGACGCGCCGACCGCCTGGCAGTACACCGCCGCGCAGCCGTCGAGCAATTGCAGCTTCACCGACAGTTTGTCCTCGTTGCCGTCCTGGGCCAATTCGCCGAATTGCGCCGCTTCCAAAAACTCCGCCTGTTCGGGATCGACCGCATAAACGGCGAACGATCTCGCGGAGCCGAAATGCTGGTTGACGTGAACCATGTCGGTAGTTGCGAACGCGACCTTGATGGCGGTTTCCATAGCTATCCTCTGTTCTGATTCGTGCACGACGTGCATGCGGCGAGTTAATGACATGACGGCGAACACGCTTGAAGTTCGGACTCGGGCTTTTGCGCATACGGCGAGAAATACGGCTCGATTTCCTCGTGCGCGAAATTGATGACCAAGTTGGCCAAGTCGAACAGGGTTTGGCGAGTGCCTTTGTAGCCTATCCAGGTTTTCTGGTAGCCGCCGATGATGTCGTACAACGGGAAACCGACTCTCAGAATCGGCAGCTCCAGGCGTTCGGCGCTATGCACCGCGTGTGAATTGCCGATTAAAAGTTGCGCGCCGCGTTGCTTGGCGGTTTGCTCCAAGTCTTCCAAATCGCCTATTTTGACGGCCTCGACCGGAATACCGGACAAGATCGGCGCGTTGGCCGGGCTGACGGCCGCGACTACGTCCGCGCCCATCGCCTTCAGCAAATGCACGAAGGCATTGAGCTGATCGGGATCGGCGGCGATCGCCACTTTGAGCTGGCCGAGCATGAAATGAGTATCCAGCATCGCGTCTTGCAACTGCATGCGCTGGCGTTCCAGACGCGGCGGCACCGGCATTTCGCTGATTTCGGCCAAGGTCATGATCAGCGCGTCGTTGGCCTCCAGACCGTACAAATGCTCGAAATGGTAGGTCGGGACCCCGGTACGCTCTTGCAACAAGTCGGCGGCTTTTTTCAAAGACGGGCCTATCACGAAAGTGGCCTTGGCCTCGCCCAAGGTCGCGATCTCCGAAATCGACGTGCCGCCTACCGTGACCGGCGAGAACGGTTCGTCGGTCAACACGCCGTCCAACGATTCGGACAAATCCGGAACGAACAGCGGCCGTAAATTGAACATTTCCATGGTGTCGCGCAGCGTCTCCAAATCGCCCGGCGTCAGCATCGGCGGCGTAAGCACGTTGACTTGCCGTTGGCGGGTACCGGGTTTGGTGCCGGCTTCGGCGGCATCGGGAACCAGCGCTTTGATGATCTCGTAGACCGTCAAGGCGTATCCGCTTTCCACGCAGCCGGAAAAATCCGGTGTGTTGACCGCCACCACGGCGACATGATTGTATTCCGGGTATTTGTCGCGGAATTCGCGAACGTTGCGGTGCACGTCGCAGCCTTGGGTTTCCGCCAGGCCGGTGGTCAACACCGTGATCAAGGCCGGATTGGACTTTTCGGCAATGGCTTTGATACCTTCGACGACGTTTTCGTCGGCGCCCAATACCGAGCTGGCCTGGTCCATCGCCGTGGTTTGCAACGGAATCGGTTCGCGGAAATGGCGCACGAAAAACACCTTCGCAAACGCGGTGCAACCTTGCGAGCCGTGCAACATCGGTATGGCTTTGTCGAAGCCCAAGGTGGCAAGAGACCCGCCGGTCGGCTGACTGGCTTTCAGCGGACTGACCGACAGGGCTTTTTTGCGTTTTTGAATCTCAGCCATAATCAAGCCGCCTGAATTTTCATGGCTTCGACGGATTCGACGCTGTCGCCGCCTTCGGCCGGAATGCTTTCCTCTATGTCGCTGCCGCTTTTAGCCACGCGCCACGGCGGCGTTTTTCGTACCGATTCCCATACCGGGCTTTCCAAGGTCAGGGCCAGTTGCCGTACCAACTCCAACATGCCTTCGTAACCTTCGTAGCCGAATTCGCGCTCTTGGTTGATGTCCAGGAACGGAATCCGGGCCTTCAATGCGGTGTACATATTGCGGCCGCCGGCGATCAGAATATCGGCTTTGTAATCGGCCACCACTTTCAGCAAGGCTTTCGGACTGCCGTCTTCTATCATCAGCGTTTCCTCGCCCATCAATTCGCGTATCCGCGCCTTGTCTTCTTCGGTCGACTTTTTGGTACCGGTGGCGACGACCACCATGCCCAAATCTTGCAGCGCCGAGATGACCGACCAGCTTTTCACCCCGCCGGTAAACAACAGCACGCGCTTGCCTTTCAAACGTTCGCGCCACGGCGCCAAGGCTTCGCGGATGCGGTTTTCTTCGCGGGCGATGATGGCTTCGGTGCGGGCGGTCAGAGCCGGGTCGTCGATGATGCGGGCGAAATCGCGCAAGGCTTGGCTGGTATCGGTGATGCCGTAGAAGCTGCCTTCGAACCAGGGAATCCGATATTGCTGCTCCAACTTGCGGGCCACGTTGATCATGGCTTTGGAGCAGACCATCATATTGACTTCCGCCTTGTGCATGGTCTGCACTTCGCGAAAACGTGCGTCGCCGGACAAGGTGCACAACACACGCAAGCCCATCTCGTCCAGCAACGGCAACACGTGCCAGAACTCGCCGGCGATGTTGTATTCGCCGACCAAATTTACGTCATGAATCTTGATGCCGGCTTTTTCGGCTTCTTTAGCGGCGGGCGGCAGCGGATCGGGGTCGCGGGTACCGACCACATATTTGATCATCGCATCGGCGGCAATCCGGTTGCCCAGGTTCTTGGTACCGTAAAATCCGGCGGCATCGATAGGCACGACAGGCACGCCCCAACGTTCGAAGGCTTCTTTACAGACCGCGTTGACGTCGTCGCCGACCAGCGCCGGCACGCAGGTGTTGTAAATGAACACCGCCGGCGGATTGAAGGTTTCCACGGCTTGTTTAATGGCGTGGAATAAACGTTTTTCCGAGCGCCCCATGACGATATCCTGCTCGGTCAGGTCGGTGGTCATGCCGATGCGGTACAAGTCAGGGCCGGACGATCGGGTGCCGCGGTTGTCCCACGAACTACCGGCACAGGCGATGGGGCCGTGCACGATGTGGGCGACGTCGGCGATCGGCAATAAGGCAATCTGAGCACCGTCGAAGGCGCAACCGCCGGCAGCCGAGCCGGGCTTGGGTTTAGCGCAGCCGGACTTTTCCTTCTTGTTATGTTCGCAAGCGGGTTCGTCTAGCAATTCGGCAATGTCTTTACTGGATTTCATGGCGGCACCTCGGTTTTTGCTTTGGTTAAAGCAACCGGTATGCCATGTTTTAACACATTGAATTTATTGCATTGTTAGTTCTTAGGGTTGTAGTGTTTGCTACAAAATGGGAATTCAAGGATCGATAACGACATAGCAATTGCACCAAATCGGACAAAGCCGTCATCCACCGCCCTGAAATCCTCTATATAGGCATTTGGCAATCGCCGACGGGAGGGTTTGCACGCGGTCGGCGTGAGCATAATCCGATTAAGGATTTGGCCAAAAACAACTTCCCGTTTTGCCGGTGCGAACCCTGGGGCATACCGAATGAGGAACGCCGTGGACCCTTCCATGGGGACTTGACGGCAGCGTCCTTGCTGCCGGCATCCTCACTCGGTACGTCCCCAGTGACTATTGCCATATCGGGAAGTTATTTTGGACGATATCCTAAGCTTCCGCACCAAACGGATAAACCGCGCGACCGGCGCGTCCTGCAGGCGCTCAATGTTTGCTTAGATTAAGCTCCCATTCTTCGATTCCGGCCGGTTTGCCGAACAAATAGCCTTGAAATGCCATGCAGCCGTGCTCGACCAAAAAATCGTATTGCGCCTTGGTTTCGACTCCCTCGGCGATCACTTCCAAGCCCATGCTATCGGCCAGTGCAATAATCATTTTCGCGATCGCCGCATCGTTGGCGTCTATCAAAATGTCTCTGACGAAACTTTGATCGATTTTCAGCTGATCCAACGGAAATTGTTTCAAATAGTACAAAGAGGAATAGCCGGTACCGAAGTCGTCCAGCGAGAAGGTTACGCCTTCCGCTTTGAGCCTAGCCATTTTGGCGCTGATATCGACGACATCGGAAGCCAGCACGCTTTCGGTCAACTCCAGCTTAAGCTTTCTCGGGTTGGCGCCGGTCTCGGCCAAGATCGCCAATACCCGCTCGGCAAATTCGGGTTGGCGGAACTGGCGTATGCTGACGTTAACCGCAATACTAAGCCGGCTGGTCTGTTCCGAATCGGACCACTTCAGCAATTGGGCGCATGCCGTTCGTAACACCCAATCGCCCAAATGCAGAATCAATCCGGTTTCTTCCGCCAGCGAAACAAACTCAGCGGGCGATACCGTCCCTCGCCCCGGGCGCATCCAACGCAATAATGCCTCGGCCCCCATCGGTTTTCCGGCGGCATCGACCTGCGGCTGGTAGAACAGTTGAAACTGTCGCGCCTGAATCCCCTCGTAAAGCGCATGTTCTAATTTCGCCCTTTCGATAATCGAAGCCTGCATGGTCGGATCGAAAAAGCGGATGGTATTCCTGCCGGCAGCCTTGGCTTGGTACATGGCGATATCGGCTTGCTTCAGCAATTCGTCGATCGAAACCTTATGGTCGCAAAACAAGGTCGCTCCGATACTCGGGGTGCTACGATGCTCATAGCCGTCTAGCCGATAGGGCTTGTTCAACGCCTGCAGAATTTTCTCGCCGATCATTTCCGCCTGAACGGCCGTATCGGCGGCTTTTTGCCCCATTTCTTTCAGCATCAGGACGAATTCGTCGCCTCCCAAGCGCGCCACGGTGTCGCACTCCCTGACGCAAGCGGTTAAACGCAGGGCAACTTGCCTCAACAAATCGTCGCCTTTATCGTGCCCCAGGGTATCGTTCAAAGTCTTGAAATTGTCCAAATCGAGAAACAGCAATACTCCGTACATCCGCTTACGCGCATGGCTAGCCAAAGCCTGTTGCAGACGGTCGCGCAGCAATCTGCGATTCGGCAACTTCGTTAACGGATCGTAGAATGCCAAATTTCTGATTTCATCTTCCGCCGCTTTCCGATCGCTGATATCGATATGCGTCCCCACATAATGGGTCACGATGCCGGCATCATCCTTTACGGCGGTAATCGTCAGCCATTTAGGGTAAACCTCGCCGTTCTTGCGCTTATCCCAGATTTCGCCTTGCCAGGAACCGGTTTTATTCACGCTGTTCCACATCTTGGCATAAAAACGTTCGTCGTGACGCCCCGATTGTAAGATACTGATTTTCTGCCCGACGGCTTCTTCGACCGAATAGCCGGTGGAATCGACAAACGTCTTATTGACGCGCAAAATGACCGTATCGGCGTCGGTGATGACCATGGCCTCCTGCGACTCGAACGCAGTCGCCGCTATTCTATAATCCGTTTCGGCCTGTTTACGGTCCGTGATATCGATTGCCGAACCGACATATCCGTTGAATTCGCCGCCCTCGTCGTACAAGGGCACGCCTTGATCCAAGACCCAACGCCAATCGCCTTGCTTGCGGCGTATGCGGTACTCGGTCATGATGATTTTATGATCGGATAAATTCTTGTAGTATTCCGCGATCACGCTGTCCCTATCCTCCGGATGAACCAAATCCGTCCAACCCTGGTTGGAAATGGCCTGCTCCAATTGCATACCGCTAAAGTTAAGCCAGGTTTGATTGACGAACGTGGTGTTTCCTTCGACATCGGTAATCCAGATCATCGCCGGCGAGGCGTTGGCCATCATCCGAAAACGCTCTTCGCTGGTCCGTAAGGCGTCTTCCATTTTTTTTCGCTGAGTGATGTCGCGCAAGGCGCTGGCGAAAAAGAGCCCTCGCTCGGTTTGGATCGGGCTCAAGCTGATTTCGACGTCGAACTCCGTCTTGTCTTTTCTTAAGGCCAACACAATTCGCCCCGCGCCCATCGATCTGTTTATCGGCGATTCAATGAATTTCCGGCGCAGCACCACATGGTTCTGTCTGAGGCGCTCAGGCACCAACGTTTCGATCGATTGCCCTATCAATTCCGATGACGTGTAACCCAGCAGCAACTCCGCCTCACGGTTGATCATGGTGATGGTCCCGCAGGTATCGCTGATCAACATCGCATCCGGCGTGGCATTGAATATCGCGCGCATATAGGATTCGCTCGCCTCCAGCGCTTGGGTACTCGGCAACTTTAGTAAGCGCGGCATCAATGGCCAGATCAGCGCCGCCGTGACTAACGAGATCAGGGCGGTAGCCAGCTTGATTAGACCTTCCGCCCGATAGTCGGGATGCCAGATTGTCCAGATACTCGCTAGATGAGTGGTTCCGCACAATAAGATGAATGCGCCGAATAACGCGAAAACCCAGCGGTAGGCCAAATCCTTACGCTTGTATATAAAGTAGAGAAGCGCAAAAGGAATCGAATAATAGGCCAGTGCGATCAGTGCATCGCTGACGACATGCAACCATAAAATCGACGGTTGCCAAAGGTAACAGGCACCGTGCGGCATAAAATGAGTTGAGCCGGCAACAACTTGATCGAGCCAATTGGACATTATTCCCCCTTAATTTTTAGGGAGTTTAATGGTTCATCGATTTTATGTCGAACTGCGAACCGCCCATGGAGAAATGAAGAAGTGAATCACGATGCAGATACCCCGAAAAATCGCCTATCGGATGCCGCCGGGCAGCATAACCTTCTTTAAGCCCCCGGAATTAAATGGGAATGGCTATAGGGGAAAGGCGTTACAAAGAAAGTATCGTTTGCCCCCCCCCCGATTCCGCAGGCTCCATCCGGGCTACTTGCTTAAACGCACAGCAGCAAACCGAATCGCAAATCCGCCGGCAGCGGGAAGCGGTAGCCGAAATGAAAGCCATGCTGCTAGAAATCGATTCGGAACCGGCACGGGATCTGTTATCGGTGGTGGATCATATGGTCCGGCGCGGCATCCGGATCATCGGCGGTGACGGCTGAGCTTACGATATCGGTTCCGACGGCTTAGACCATCCTGGCCAGAGGCTGCGAAGTCAACGTGCCGGTCATGGATACCGAAGTCTATTCCAATACCGGCGGCCAGATGTCCAAATCGACGCCGTTGGGCGCGGTGGCCAAATTCGCCGCCGGCGGTAAGTCTCTCGCCAAGAAGGACATCGCTTTGCAGGCGATTTCCTACGGCAATGTCTATGTGGCTAGGGTCGCGATGGGCACCAACCCCCAGCAAACCCTGTTGGCGATGCGCGAGGCCGAAGCTTATCCGGGATCGTCTTTGATTTTGGCTTACAGCCATTGCATCACTCACGGCATTGCCATGCACAGCGGCTTACAGCACAGGAACTGGCAACCACCAGCGGTTACTGGTCGTTAGTGCGTTACAACCCGATGCTGCAGCATTCCGACAAGAACCCGTTTGCTGGATTCACCGCGTCCGCGCGTCGCGTTTAAAGACTATGCTTATAACGAGCTGCGCTACAAAATGCTGCAGCGCACCAATCCCGACGAAGCCGAGCACCTGCTGCAACCGACACAGCAACTGGTTAATCAGAAATGGGATATTTACGGGCAAATGGCGACGCGGTCCGGCAGTCAGTTCCATCCCGACGCCGCTATCGCCGAATAGAGGAAACGCAGATGGATTTATCAACACGCTACCTGGGCCTGAATTTGAAGCATCCGGTGGTCGCTGCGTCGCCTGTCGGAAACACTGGAAGGTATCGAGCAGTTGGAGGATTCGGGCGGGTCAATTACATCAAGGTGCTGGAAAGCTTCGATTATCCATATGCCGACATGAATAACGCGAAGCAGTCTTGACGTTACAGTATCGCGTCATCGAAAAAATTCGCTTTCGAAACCGATCTATACTTGCCTAAGGTTCGCATGGTCGGCGATAACGGCGCCCCCCGGTGCCGTACGCCCACTTCCCGCGGGCGCATCTGCCGACGGAAGTCCACGCGGACTCCGATCCGAGCGAGTCCAGCCTGTTCGGTTATTCGCGCTTCAGTAACAACGAACCAACACTCAGCGCCGCAGCAGAATCCGTATTCCTCTCCGACCAAATCCTTATGCAATCATGACCGACGCTTGGAAAATGTTAAGTTTGCGCAACCAACAAACAAATAAATTGTGTAAATTTAATGGGTTAATTATTTTTGCAAAAAGCTTCACATATTTGACATTAACGGCTTTTTTCAGTAGCCTCGCAGCGGGTGCTTTCGAAACCTCGTCTGAACCGGCGCATCCGTTTGCGACGTGCCAAACAACGTATTAATGCAACACTGTCGGGAAAACTACGGAGAATTTAATGCATAAAATCAAACACTTCAAAAAGAAAAAACTGAGTACAGTGATCGTTTCATTATTGACACCCGGGTTGGTGTCGGCCGCTCAAATCAATTGGACCGATACAACCGGTTTCTGGGATGTTGCAAGTAATTGGAGTTCAGATCCAAGCTTGCCCGGCAGTTTGGACGATGTGGTTTTGAATGTCGTGGGTACCCAAACCGTCACCGTACGCTCAACCGGCGGCCCTTTTGTCATCAACAGTGTTGGAACCGATAACGGCGATGAAACCCTGTTCATCAATAGCGGAAGCTTAACATTAAACGGCAATTCATCCGCAAACAATGCGACCGGCGCCTCGGTTGTCGGTAGGTTTAGCCAATCCGGCGGCCTATTGAACGGGCCAGGCAAGCTAACCATTACCGACCACGCCAATTTCACCGGCGGCACGCATTCCGGCAGCGGCACCACAACCTTGCAAGGCACCACGACGATTAGTAGCGGCGCTATC